>JAFVSI010000044.1 GCA_017503865.1 Clostridia bacterium
TGCTGACGAAATAATTTTTTATACTGACATAGAATAGGACGTACAATTTTGTACGTCCTATTTTATAGGTTTCTATTGACATTATATTTCATTTGTACTATAATATAACCAATGATTGAACAATCGTTCAATCGTAATTGCTTTTGTGAGGTATAGTTATGGAAAAGATTTATGACATTGAGGTTGATTGCGCTAATTGTGCAAACAAAATGGAAGAAGCAGCTAATAAAACCGACGGTGTGAAATCAGCTGTTGTTAATTTTATGACCTTGAAGCTCAAGGTCGAGTTTGAAGATGATGCCAATGAAAAGAAAGTAATGAAAAACGTCCTTAAAAACTGCAAAAAGGTTGAGGACGACTGTGAAATTTATTTTTAAATAAAATGACAAAGAAGCAAAAGAGAATTCTTATAAGAATAATACTTTCGATGGTAATAGTGGCTTTAACAACAATATTACCTTTAAAATCTATTTTAAAGTTTTTACTGTATTTCACAGCGTACTTTCTTGTAGGATACGACATACTTCGTAAAGCGTTTAAGGGGATTTTACGCGGGCAAGCTTTTGACGAGAATTTCCTCATGGCAATAGCAACTGTAGGTGCATTTATACTCGGTGAATTTATTGAGGGTGTCGCAGTTATGCTTTTATATCAAATTGGAGAGCTTTTTCAAGGACTTGCGGTCGGAAAAAGCCGCAGAAACATAAAAGAGCTGATTGATATTTCACCCGAATATGCAAATGTTGAATGCGAAAACGGTGAAATTATGAAAGTATCTCCAAACGAGGTTAAGATTGGAAGTACTGTCGTTGTTAAGGTTGGTGAAAAAATACCTATTGACGGCGTTGTAATTGACGGAGTTTCCTCGCTTAATACTTCAGCTCTCACAGGTGAAAGTTTACCGAAAGATGTTTTTGTCGGTGATGATGTTGTAAGCGGAGCAATAAATACGTCTTCTGTTATAAAAATTAAAACCACAAAAAAATACGAGGACTCAACTGTTGCAAAAATTTTAGAGTTGATCGAAAATTTCGGTAACAAAAAATCACGTTCAGAGAAATTTATATCAAAATTTGCAAAATTCTATACGCCCGTTGTTTGTTTATCTGCGTTAGCAATTGCAATAATACCGCCTTTTATTATTTATCTATTAACTAAAAGCTTTACGTTTGCTGATTGGATATACAGAGCGTTGACGTTTTTGGTAATTAGTTGCCCTTGTGCACTTGTTATAAGCATACCGCTTACTTTTTTCTCTGCAATTGGCGGTGCAGGTAAATATGGAATTCTAATCAAAGGCTCAAACTATATAGAGACACTTTCAAAAACTAAATGCGTTGTTTTTGATAAAACAGGGACTCTGACTAAGGGAACCTTCTCTGTAACAGATGTTATTTCAGTCGGTATCGATAAAGAAAAAGTACTTGAATATGCAGCACTTGCTGAAATGTTTTCAACGCACCCAATAAGCGTTTGTATTCGTAATGCAACTGATGCTTGTCTTGACGCTTCGAGAGTAACAAATGTAAAAGATATTGCCGGACAAGGTATTACAGCCACCGTTGATGGTAGGGAAGTATCTGTTGGTAATTCTAAGCTTATGGAAAGTTTGGGAATAGAATATACCGATAGCAGTACATCTCTAACGCACGCTTACGTTGCGATTGATGGATATTATGCCGGAGAAATCATTATATCCGATGAGCTTAAGCCTACTTCAAAGCTCGCACTTTCAGAGCTTTCAAAAATTGGCATAAAGAAAACAGCAATGTTAAGTGGAGACTCAAAAGCAGTAGCAGAAAAAATTGCAAACGAACTTAAACTCGACGTTGCTTATGCGGAGCTTTTACCCGGTGATAAAGTCAATATCCTCGAAAATCTTATGAGTGAACTTACAGCTAGTGAAAAGCTCGTTTACGTGGGTGATGGAATAAATGATGCACCTGTCCTTGCAAGAGCTGACGTTGGTGTTGCTATGGGAGCTTTAGGCAGTGATTCTGCTATTGAAGCTGCGGATATTGTTTTGATGGACGATAACCCAATAAAACTTGTTAAAGCAATTAAGCTTGCAAAAAAGAGCGTAAGAATTGTGTATCAAAATATTGTATTCGCACTATTCGTTAAATTCGTTTGTCTTTTGCTCGGTGCTATTGGACTTACTAATATGTGGACGGCAATCTTTGCTGACGTGGGAGTTATGATAATTGCGGTTCTTAATTCTATTAGAGCACTAAAAGTTAAAAATTTATGAGGTAAAATAAATGGAAGATAACATTTTGTGTCAAGAGAAAGAAATCCATACTGATCTTTTAAAAAATATCAACGAGAAGATGCCTGAGGAAGAGAAAATATTTGACCTTTCCGAGCTTTTCAAGATTCTTGGTGACTCAACGAGAATGAGGATACTGTTTGTTTTGTTTGAATCCGAAGCTTGTACTTGTGACTTAGCTGAGGTCTTGAAAATGACTTCTTCTGCAATTTCTCATCAGTTGAAATCTCTTCAAAGAGCCAAGCTTGTCAAGAGCCGCAGAGATGGCCGCACTGTCTACTATTCGCTTGCCGACGAACACGTAAGAACTATTATAAGTCAAGGAATGGAGCATATCGAGGAATGACGTCTCGCTTTTCTTTAAGCTCAAATGCTTTAAAAATTATTGCTCTTATCTCAATGACTATTGACCATATTGGTCTTATGTTCTTCCCTCAATATAATATTTTTCGTATTATTGGAAGAATCGCTCTACCTATTTTCTCGTTTATGATAGCAGAAGGTTGCAGATACACAAAAAATAAGCTAAGATATTTTTTAACGGTCTTTTTGCTTGGCATGGTATGTCAGATAGCATACGGTTTATACAGCGATGACATTTATTTAAATATACTGCTCACCTTCTCAATTTCAATACTTCTTGTTTATGCATTGCAAAATATTAAAAACGCCTTTTTTGACACAAGTGAAAGGCTGATTACAAAAGCAATATCTGTTTTTGTGTTTATATTGGCAGTTGCAGCAGTTTATATAGTCAACTTATTCATAGTGATCGACTACGGATTTTTTGGCTGCGTGTTGCCTGTCTTTGCATCAATTTTTCACGTGCCTAAAAATTGCGAATCTTCAAAACTGACAAAGCTTGATAATAACCTATCCTCAGTACTATTACTAAGCTTTGGAATGCTGCTTTTGACAATTGCCTCAGGAATCAATCAGGCTTGGTGTTTCCTATCCTTGCCATTTTTGCTTCTATATTCAGGTAAAAGAGGGAAGTTGAGAATTAAATATTTCTTCTACCTTTATTATCCGGCACATTTATTACTGTTAGAAGCTATAAGTCTTATAATTTAAAAACAAAAGACGTGCCTTAGGGTCGTACCCTAAAGGACAGTTTTTAAAAATACGGTATATCTCGAAAGGGATATGCCGTATTTTGCTTTTGTGTCCACAAAAGCAGTGCTTGTCAGGAAAATTAATAAAGCATAGATGAACATAAAAAAGGCTCCCTTGTGCAAAGGGAGCTGATGCCGAAGGCGGCTGAGGGATTGTTTACAAGACAAAACTAACTTATACAATCCCTTCGTCTCGCTCACGCGAGCCACCTCCCTTTACATAAGGGAGGCTATTATCGATTGGCATTTCAATATTTCTCGACACATTGGAATTTACTTTCTCCAATGGCTTACCACATGGTGATATATATTCTCGTTAAAATCAACAATATAGTCACGATGCTCTTCAAATGACAGATAATAAGCATCAATCGTTGCTATACCAAGTTTCAATGCCTTTTGTAATCTATGGTTGCCATCAATTAGCTTGTCTATATTTTCTGTTAGCTTGACAATAATTAGAGGCTGAGTAATTTCGGTAGTCATAGCATATTTTTCGTTTCCGTGAAATGGATTGTTTAGAGCAAGAAGCTTAACATCGAATGCTCTTATTCTAAACTTTTCAATATCTTTGAGGAGCTTTTCGATGTCCCATATTATAGATCCATATTCATTACCAATCTGATATTTTTGCTCCATATCCGTTCCTCTTCAAATTCTTGTTTTTTATATGGCTGATTTATTCAAGTTTAACTTTTGTTTATCAGATGAATCAGGTTTAGTCCCTACTCCTATTATAACACAGAAACCGCAGAAAATCAATCTGCGGTTTCTGCTTTTTCTGTCGGCAGGTAATGTATTCCAAAAACTGTCCTTAAGAGTACAATCCTTTGTGGCACGCCTTTGGTTTATCTGATTTTCTTTGTTTCGCCGGGCTCAATTGATACAAGATCGTTGTCAAGCGAAAACCAGAGCTTGCGTGACGTCGGATTCTTAGCAATAGTTAAATCTGCGGAGAATATCAAGTGATTGAAATCCTCGAGATATTCATATATCTCAATGTTTGTCGCATACCAAATTTCATCTTCACGACCGGACATAAACTCAACGAATTCTTCTATAACGTTCCAGTTATCATTCTGCATAAACTCGTAAGTATGTCCCCACAAATAGAACATTTGAGAATGAAATCTGATTTTTTTGTCAACGAAATTTTTTGCAAGCTCCATAAGTTTAGGATCGCCGTGATGACATGTTGGTTCGAGCCTCAACCAATCACTCGGCAAATCAAACTTGTGAGAGCTTCTGACAACTCTTGAATAAACGATTCCACAAGCCTTAAGAACGTCGACTACCTTGTCATCATAAGAACCCTTAGGGTACGCCATACCTCTTATGATTGTGCCAAACTGCTCTTCGAGCGATCTTCGGTCAGTCAAGACTTCGTGGGCAACGGAGGCGGGAGGAAGGGTAGCGAGAAACGGGTGAGAGTAACCGTGAACAGCTATTTCGTGGACTGTGTTTCCGTAAATAGCTGTAGCATCGGATTTTTTGTGATAGTTCCATATCCAATCTTCACGATATTCCTTGTCCTCTGAGAGATATTTACCTGTGCTTAGATTAAAGGTAGCTTTTAAATTGTGTTCATCAAACAGTTTAACGAGTCTATCATCACTAATAAATCCGTCATCATAGCTGAATGTAAGAGCTTTTGAACGTCCTTCGGGAAAGCGTACAAATATAGATGGGATAGTTTTATACATATCAATTCTCCTTTGTTTTATTGATTCAATTATAACATCTCTAAGACAAAAGTCAAGATTTATGCGTGATATTATTGAAATAACTTTAATAGCGTGTTATAATACTTTTGAAAGTGTGGTGATATTATGAATTTAAGGTCTAAAAATATTAAAACTACATACCTTATACTTTCTGTAATAATTTGTGCTGTTGCGATGTGTTTTGTCGATGCGGTTATTAAGCCTCAATACTTTATAAAATCTTTAATAAAGCTTTGCCTTTTTTTGATAGTTCCAAGTATTTATTTTATCGTAAATAAAAATGATAGAAAGCTACTAAAATCATTGTTTTCGTTTGAGTTAAAAACTCTCTTGGTGGCTATACTGCTCGGTCTTTTATGCTATGGATTTATTATGGGCGGTTACTTTTTCCTTAGAAATTCGTTTGATTTCTCAACGATTGCAAGCAAGCTTACCGAAAACGCGGGAGTTAGTGCCGATAATTTTCTTTACGTTGCCATTTATATTTCACTTGTAAATTCTTTTCTTGAAGAAATATTTTTTAGAGGTTTTGCTTTTATAATTCTTAAAAAACTTGTATCTCCCTTGTTTGCCTATCTATTCAGTGCTTCGTTATTCGCACTATATCACACGGGCATGATGATAGGTTATTACGGATTCGGTGTTTTGCTGCTTACTATAATTGGTCTATTGGCAGCAGGTCTCATGTTTAACTTTTTAAACGATAAATGTAAAAATATCTATACATCTTGGCTTGTGCATATGTTCGCAAATTTTGGAATAAACACAGTTGGGTTTATTTTGTTTGGCGTAATATAAAAAAGAGTGCTTCAGCGCTCTTTTTTGTTTTTTATACTAATTTCGCCTGCGTCAAGCACTCGTTTACTACCGTTTGAAAGAGAAACGATGAGATGAGCATTTTCGTCAATATCAACAGCTCTTGCAGTGTACGTTTCATTTGGTGTTATAACTTCTATTTCTTCTCCAAGCATACAAAGTCTCGTTTTGTATTCGGCTATAAAAGCTCGGCTATCAAGATTAAGAGAGTAGCTGTATATTTCATTGATTATTGAAGCTGCAAGTTTTTCTATCGAATAGGAGCTTGGTGTATTGCTGCCAAAAATCGATGTTGCGATATCTTTAATATCTTCGGGGAACCCCTCGATTGGAGTTGATATATTTATACCTATACCAACAATCACGTAATCAAGTTGGTTTTTTTCAGGTGAAAAGGAAGACTCGCAAAGAATACCTGCGACTTTCTTTTTGTCAATGTATACGTCATTTATCCACTTAATTTTTGTAGATACTCCCGAAACTTTTTCAATTGCTTTTGCAACACAGAGAGCTGCACAAGGAGTTAAAAGGGAAGTAATCTGCGGTAAAAAACTCGGTCTTAAAAGTATACTCATATAGAGTCCCGTCTTTTCAGGGGAAAAGAAAGACCTGCCACGTCTGCCGCGTCCTGCGGTTTGACTTGATGCAATTATGACAGCTTCCTTGTCCTTGTTGCTTTGAGCAAATTCTTTTGCTAAATCGTTTGTAGAGGTTACACTTTCGTAAAGATAGATTTCAAAAGAATTTAAATTATCATTTTGCAAACTATATAGTAATTTCTTATCCAACATTAAATTTAAACTCCGATTTTTTTAATAATTATAACACAAAAGCGGCTGTACTTCAAGAGACAGCCGCTTTTATATTTAGAATGTTTCGAGAGATTTGTTTAAAAATGCACGTGTTTTATAGGATTTAGGATTGTCGAAAACCTCTTCGGGCGTGCCCATCTCCTCGATTACGCCGTCAGCCATAAAAATAACCTTATCAGCTACGTTTTTGGCAAATTCCATTTCGTGTGTAACAACTATCATAGTTCTATCTTCGTTCGCAAGCTCTTTAATAACTTTAAGCACCTCTCCTGTCAGCTCAGGGTCGAGAGCGGACGTAGGTTCGTCAAAGCAAAGAATTTCAGGCGACAGAGCCAAAGCTCTTGCAATTGCAACTCGCTGCTGCTGACCGCCCGAAAGCTCGCAGGGATATGACTTTTCTTTTTCAGACAAGCCAACCATCTTAAGAAGCTCGTATGCTTTGTTGTTGACCTTTTCAAGAGCAACATTCTTATCACTTGCATCAAGAGTCTTGTTTTTGATAGCCTCTTTGATCTTCAGTTTGGGTGCGAGAGTGACATTCTCAAAAACCGTATACTGAGGAAATAGATTAAAGGACTGGAAAACAAGACCAAAATGCAGTCTAAGCTCACGAATATCCTTCTCAGTATATTTAACTGCTGCATTTGAATCATAAACTGGTACGTTGTTTACAATAATGCTGCCGCAGTCGGGAATTTCAAGATAATTGAGACAGCGGAGAAGTGTTGTTTTTCCGCTACCCGACGATCCTATTATAGCAAGAACCTCACCTTTATTAAGTTCAAAGCTTATATCTTTAAGAACTTCTGTTTTTCCAAAGTTCTTTTTAATATTTTTAACTTCAAGTAATGCCATGTTTACACCTTAAAATAATCTAATTTCTTTTCAAGCTTACCGAGAAGAATTGTTAACAAACCGTTTATTATCAGGTAGAAAACAGCTGAAATAATAAGAGGCCATAAAAAGTATTGGGGGTTTGTATTTACAATTCCCTTAGCAACCGTAAATAGATCAACGTGGATAACAACGCTTGCAAGTGCAGTATCCTTTACAAGTGTAATAATTTCATTAGACATCGGTGCAATTATTCTCTTTATAACTTGCAAGAAAATTATCTTGCTAAAAGTCTGAGATTGATTCAAACCAAGTACCTGAGCAGCCTCATATTGACCGGCAGGCACACTCTGAATACCACCTCTGTAAATTTCTGAAAAATAACACGAATAGTTGATTGTAAATGCAACACAAACCATCATAAAATGTTGCCAAGGTTCTCTTAGTGCAAACTCAAGACCAAAACCTAATTCTCTCGAAAGAATACCGGGCGCAATGTCTAAAAACAATATTTGAAGCATCAGGGGAGTGCCTCTTACAATCCACACCAATCCACGCGTTAAAACGCTTATTGGCTTGAATTTGGATTTGGAACCGAATGATAATAACAAACCAAGCGGAAGGGAAGCCGCCAGTGTTATCAAAAAGATTAAACCGGTATAAAGCAACCCTTCCAGCAAAGGATTTATTACGATATTATAAAATCGCATATTAAATTATTATTGATTATTCAGCATCTGTTGCAACAACAATACAAGACTCACCTGCGGAACCTGCTTCAGCACCCATAATTGCATCAGACATGCTCTCGATAGTTGTGTACTTATCTTTGTCGGACTTACGGATAACTGCAACCTGCTTATTGTTCAAGTAAGGAATGGATATTTCCATTGCCTCAAGACGCTCTTCGGTAATTGTCATACCATTCCAAATGCAGTCAATGCTACCGCCCTCGAGTTTAGCCTCCTTAGCACTCCACTCGATGAGCTCAAACTTAACTTCAAGCTTAAGAACCTCTGCAACAGCCTTAGCAAGTTCAATATCAAAACCGATTAACTCGCCAGCTTCGTTATTATATGCGATAGGAGCGAAGAGAGTATAACCTACAACAAATGTACCTTTGTTTACGATATCGTTCCAGTCTTTAGCCTCAGCATCAGTCATAGGCTCAACCGTTGCTGACTTGTCAATGCAAAGCTCGGAAGCTATTCCGTACTTAGCAGCAAGTGTTTCAACAGTACCGTCATTAGCCAACTGAATCAAAGCTTCGTTGATCTTCTTAGCAAATCCGCTACCTTTTCTTGCAGCAATACCATACTGCTCTGTGGCGAGAGTCAAATTCTCGACGATCATAAGGGAATCGGAATATGTGCTGTCCTGGCTCATATAGTATCCTGCCATAATGCTATCCATTACACCTACGTCAATGGAACCGCTATTGAGCTGTACCAAAACATCGGTTTGACCGGTCAAAGCATTATATTGTTTTCCTATTTTCAACTCCTCGCTGTCTCCGCAAGAAATGAAGCAAAGTGTGCACATAAGAAGTGCAAGTGTAAGTGCAAGTATTTTTTTCATATTCTTTCTCCTAAATAATAAAAGTTTTAACGCTTTACCTTGCTAAAGCATTAACATATTACCATATATTTTAGAGTTTGTCAATACTTTTTATAAAAATAAAATTATATTTTTTGAATAAAAAGGGTATTGAAATTGGTATTATTTAAGTGTATAATAATATTGCTAAAAAAGATACCAGTTAGGAGTAAAGTTTATGGATTACATTTCAAAGTATAATCATTGGTTAAACAGTGCAAATATCGATGATGAAACAAAAAACGAGCTTATTGCTTTAAAGGACAATGATAAGGAAATCAAAGAAAGATTCTTTTGTGAAATTGAGTTTGGTACGGCAGGTATGAGAGGTGTTCTCGGTGCAGGTCTTAACCGAATGAACAAATATATGGTAAGAAGAGCGACAGAGGGATACGCTAAATATATTTTAGATTGTGGTGACGAAGCTGCAAATAGAGGCGTTGTTATCGCTCACGACAACCGCAGATTCAGCGTTGAATTTTCGCGTGAAACAGCGGCTGTCCTTGCGGCAAATGGAATTCGCTCTTATATTTTCGACTCTCTTCGACCTACCCCCGAGCTTTCATTTGCTGTCAGAGAGCTTGGCGCTTTTGGTGGTGTTATGATAACTGCATCTCATAATCCCGCTGAATATAACGGTTATAAGCTTTATGATGAGCGTGGTTGTCAGCTCATACCTTCTATGACCGATAAGGTCATTAAATATGTTGCTGCAATCGACGATCCGCTTGCTGTAAGAACCCTTGACTTTAACGATGCAAAAAGCTTTATAACGATTCTTGATAGTTCAATAGATGAGAAGTATTACGCGGCAGTTGAATCAATTTCACTTGATCCTGATATTAAAAAGGATATAAAGGTAGTTTATTCTCCACAGCACGGAACAGGTAACGTTCCTGTACGTGAGGTTCTTTCTCGACTTGGTTACAACGTTATTCCGGTGCTTGAGCAGTGTACCCCTGACACCGAGTTTTCAAACACAAAAAATCCTAACCCCGAGGTAAAGGAAGCTTACGAGCTTGCTCTCGAATATGCGAAGCGTAACGATGCCGATATTGTAATCACTACCGATCCCGACTGCGACCGACTCGGTGTTGCTGTAAAGCAGGGAAGTGAGTATATTTTAATGACCGGTAATCAGTCTGCCGCCGTTGTTCTTGATTATATACTTATGCAAAGAACAAAGCTCGGTACTATGCCTGAGAACCCTGTTATGTTCAATACCGTTGTTACTTCCGATCTTGGAGACAGAGTTGCCGAGTCTTACGGTGTGTCGGTAGAAAAAACTCTTACAGGCTTTAAATTTATCGGTGACAAAATATACAGACATCAACTCAAGGGTGACAAAAATTTTGTTTTCGGTTACGAGGAGAGCTACGGTTGTCTTGCGGCAGATTTTGTTCGTGATAAGGACGCAGTACAGGCATCTCTTATGCTTTGTGAATGTGCAGCATACTATAAAGAGCTTGGAATGACACTGTATGACGCACTAAACTCTCTCTACAAAAAGCACGGTTACTATGTTGACTCTGTTGACAGCTTCACATTTAAGGGGCTCGACGGTGCGAAAAAGATAACCTCTTTGGTAGAAGGTCTTCGCAACGCCCCTCCTAAGCAGATCGACTCTATTGCGGTCGTAAAGATAGAGGATTACAAATCGAAGGAAATGATGGATCAAGGCTTCCCGTCATCAAACGTTTTAAGATTTATATTTGATGACACAAGCTGGGTAGCTGTTCGCCCGAGCGGTACTGAGCCTAAGTGTAAATTTTACTTCTGTATAAGAGGTAAAACTTCTGAAGAAGCAAAAGCAAAGCTTGCTAAATTCAAAGAAGTATTTGAAAAGGATTGTTAATTTCAGTATATTGGTTCGTCTGATGATGACAACTAATAATAATTAAAAAATAAAAAGCACTTGCGTTAAAAATTGGCGTAAGTGCTTTTTCAACATTATATAAAATATTTGTAAAAAAATCAAATAAAGTGTTTACAAAATTTAATATTTGTAGTACAATAAGTGATAAGAAATATATGTAAGTTTGAGAAAGGACGTTTATATGTCGAAAACTAAATATAAGAGAGTTTTGCTTAAATTATCTGGCGAAGCTCTTTGTGCAAATACTGACGGTATTTTGAACTTTGACTTTATTGCCGATATTGCCGAAGTAATCAAGAAAACTCTAAACGAGGGCGTTGAAGTTGCTGTCATAGTTGGTGCAGGTAACATTTGGAGAGGTAGACAAGGCGGAAAAATGAATCGCGTCACTGCAGACAGCATGGGAATGCTTGCAACAGCTATAAATTCTTTGGCTCTGAAAGACACTTTTATACAGCACGGTATAGATGCTGTCGTTATGTCGGCTGTTGAAATGAATACTTACGCTGAACAGTATACAGCTCGCGGTGCAGTTGCCGCTCTTGAAGCAGGAAAGGTCGTTATCTTCGCTTGCGGACTTGGTGCTCCTTATTTCTCTACCGACACCGCTGCCGTTCTACGCGCTGCTGAAATTGAAGCTGATGCAGTGCTTATGGCGAAGAACATTGACGGTGTTTACTCTGCCGATCCCAAGCTTGATCCAAGTGCTGTTCGCTATGAGGAAATTACTTACGCAGAGGTCGTTGAAAAGAAGCTCAAGGCTCTTGACCTTACCGCTACAACGTTCTGTATGGACAACGATATTAAAGCTTATGCGTTTGAGCTCAAAGATCCTATGAATATCTACCGTGTAGTTATGGGGGAGAAAATAGGCACCGAGCTTCACTGCTAATTGAATAAAAATTTCAAAATGATATAAAATACTTTGGAGGATATTATGATTTTTAACACAAAACCTTTTGAAGAAAAGATGGTAAAGGCAATCGATGCTTACGAGCAGAATCTCGCTGTAATCAGAGCTGGACAGGCAAACACTGCTGTTCTTTCTAAAGTGACTTTTGAGTATTGGGGTGCACCTACACTTCTTACAACAATGGCAGACGTTCGTGTTGCCGACTCGAAAACCGTTACGATCACTCCTTACGACGCAACAACTCTCAAGGAGATGGAAAAGGCTATTCTTGCCTCCGACCTTGGAATCACTCCTACCAACGACGGTAAGATGATCCGTATAGTGTTCCCTCAGCCTACTGAGGAACGCCGTCGTGAGCTTGTTAAGCAGGTTCAAAAGATGGGTGAAGAGGCTAAGGTTGCTGTTAGAAACATCAGACGCGATGCTAACGATCTCGCTAAGAAGATGAAAAAAGACGGTGAGCTTACTGAGGACGATGTTAAGAATGCTGAAAAGGCTATCCAGGATCTTACCGACAAGTTCGTAAAGAACGTTGATGCTGTTTCCGCAAAAAAAGAAAAGGAAATCATGCAAATCTAATTTTGTCCTGCAATTTAATTGGGGCGGGTTCTCCCGCCCCTGATTTTCATAAATGTAAAGTATGCTTTTTTCTTGGAGTAAAATATGATAAAAATTGATGCTAATACTAATAGCACAAAATTACGCCATATAGCTTTTATTATGGACGGCAACGGTAGATGGGCAGAAAAACGAGGTATGCCACGTGAATACGGTCACAAGTACGGAGCGAAGACTCTCAAAACTGTAATTGAGCGATGTGCATTTCACGGAATTGAGGCTGCAACCTTTTACGCGTTTTCGACTGAGAATTGGAAACGTCCGAAAAAAGAGGTCGACGCTCTTATGAATCTACTTGACGATTATCTCGACCGTCTTTTAAAAGACGTTGACCAAAACGATATTAGATATAAATTTATCGGAGATGTGTCCGTGTTAAAGGATACACTGTGTGATAAAATATATATGCTTGAGGATAAAAGCAAAGAAAAAAAGCATATTGTTAATATTGCTCTCAACTACGGTTCAAAATCAGAACTTGTAATGGCTTGCAACAAATTGATTGTCGAAGGAAAAAAACAGGTGTGTGAGGAAGATATTGAAAGATCTCTTTACACGTCCGAATCTCCTTCGCTTGACCTTCTTGTAAGAACGGGAGGGGAATTGCGTCTTTCCAATTTCTTGCTTTGGCAAGCTGCATACGCCGAATTGTATTTTACTGACGTTTTGTGGCCTGACATGGATGAAAAAACGGTCGATCTTGCAGTTGAGGCTTTTTATAAAAGAAAACGCCGCTTTGGCTCAGTTTAATGGGGGATAATTATGTTAAAAAGAATTATTACTTCTATTGTTTCAATATGTATTCTTGTTCCAATACTAATTTTTGCAGATACAGCAGTTCTTCCTATTGCTGTTTCGGTTATAACCTGTATTGCATTATATGAAATGTATAAATGTATCGGTGCTATGAAGTATCTCGGTATTTATTTACCCGCTTTTCTGATAGCAGCAGCTCTGCCCTTTGTTCAAAGATACATAATCGTTTGTTTTGAAGCTGTCGTTCTCGCTTCGGTCGCAATTTATCTCATTAACTTGTTTACTTATTGCTTAATGTCAGGTGAAGAATTTAAATTCGCCGATATATCTCAGATTTTTACAGTTACGCTGTATATAATACTTGCGTTTAACGCTATTTTGTACGTTCACGACCTCGACGGTATACAAAACGGAAAATACATATACCTTCTTATCTTTGTCGGTGCTTGGATCACCGATATATTCGCGTACTTCTGCGGTATGCTTTTTGGTAAACATAAGCTCATTCCAAAAGTCAGCCCTAAAAAAACCGTTGAAGGTAGCATCGGCGGAATCATATTCTGCATGATAGCTTTCGTAGCTTTTGGATTTATAATCAAAGTTATTGATCCTTCGGTGGAAATCAATTACGTCATCCTTCTTGTCAGCGGTCTTCTTATATCTGTCGTATCACAAATTGGCGACCTTACGATGTCTGTAATCAAGCGTCAGTACGGTATTAAGGATTACGGAAAGATATTCCCAGGTCACGGCGGCGTACTTGACAGATTTGATTCTATCCTTTCTGTAGCTATGCTTCTTGCTGCTATATGTGCATATTTCAGCAGCATTGATATAGTAATCATAGGCGGTATGTTTTGATGCAAAATTCAACCGATTCAATTATTATACTCGGTTCTACCGGTTCAGTTGGTGAGCAGGCAATTGACGTTGCCCGCTTTGAAAAAAGAAGAGTAACGGCCATCAGTGCGAATTCAAACGTAAAAAGAGTTGAACAGCAAGCACGTGAATTTTCGGTAGATTACTGTGCTATGGCTGATGAAAAAGCGGCTGCAGATTTAAAGGTTCGTCTTGCCGACACTAACGTTCGTGTTCTTTCGGGAGAAGAAGGAATTTGCGAGATGATCTCAAGGTCTGACTCGTGTGTAGCCGTGAACTCAATTATTGGCCAAGCGGGACTTAAGCCAACCCTTGCTGTTATAGAAAACAAAAAACGTCTTGCTCTCGCCAATAAAGAGTCTCTTGTAGTCGCAGGTGATATCGTTATGACTGCAGCAAGAAAAAACAACGTTGAAATTATACCTGTTGACAGTGAACATTGTGCAATTTTTCAGTGTATGAAGGCTGGGACTCACGGAGAAGTCAAAAAAATTTTACTCACTGCTTCCGGCGGTCCTTTTTACGGGAAATCTCACAATGATCTTTCAAAAATTACAGTCGAAGAGGCACTTGCACATCCGACTTGGAAAATGGGACCTAAAATTACCGTCGACAGTGCAACTTTGATGAATAAGGGCTTTGAGGTAATTGAAGCTGTGCATTTGTTTGATGTTTCACCCGAAAACATCGAAGTTGTTATTCATAAGGAAAGTATAATACACTCAATGGTTGAATATATTGATAACAGTATTATCGCACAAATGTCTGTTCCCGATATGAGATTCTGTGTTCAGTATGCTCTAAACTATCCGAATAAGAATAATGCCATCATAAACGAGCTCGATCTATTTAGTGTTTCAACGCTAAATTTCGGGAAGCCCGATTATGATACTTTCCCGTTATTGTCAATCGCAATTAGTGCAATCAAGACCGGCGGAGCTGCACCCGCAGTTTTAAACGCAGCTAACGAGGTTGCTGTTGACGCCTTTCTTAATAAAAAAATTTCCTTTTCTGATATAATGAAAGTAGTTAAACAAGTCGTAAATTCAATGAGTTATCTCAATAAGACCCCCGACTTAAATGAAATTCTTGCTTTTGATTCCGAAGCAAGACTCTATGCAAATGAAATTATAAAATCGTTAAAATTTTAGATAAATACTTCCTTGGTACGACTCTCATTTTACTCTTAATTTGGAGTGTGATTTATATTATTACCATTCTTTACGTTCTTGTTGCTTTATTAGTCTTTGGACTCTTAATATTCATTCACGAGCTCGGGCATTTTTTATGTGCCCGGGCTTGTGGTGTTGGTGTCAAGGAATTTGCAATAGGTATGGGTCCAAAGCTATTCTCTTGGACATCTAAAAAGTATTCGACGGTTTACAGACTCCGTCTTCTACCTATAGGCGGATTTGTAAGTATGGTTGGTGAGGATGAGGAATCGAGCGAAAACAACGCATTTTGTAATCAAAAGGTATGGAAACGCATTTGCATTGTTATAGCAGGACCGCTTATGAATATTCTACTCGGTTTTCTGCTTATGCTCGTGTTGGTAACCGGACAAAAGGCTTTGTACGGAACTACTGTTAATCATTTTGGAGAAAATGCTTTAAGTTCTCAAAAACTTGAGATTGGTGACGAGATAGTAAAAATCGGCGACACGCGCGTATTCACGATGAATGATATAATTTACGAGGTCATGAATCAAGGATATGAGCCAATTGACGTCACCGTGAAGCGAGACGGTCAAAAGGTTGTGCTTGAGGACGTACCCTTTCCCGTTGTTACCGATAACGGAGTTGAATTCGGAGTATATGACTTTATTACGAATCAAGAGAATTCTAATTTTAGAAACTATTTTAAACACGCATATCACCGCTCGGTATCTACAGTAAAAATGGTTCTTGATTCTATTTTCGATCTATTTGGCGGTCGTTACGGCCTTGAATCGGTCTCAGGTCCTGTAGGTGTAACCGAGGTAATAGTTGAAGCCGCTCAATCGAGCTTCTATACACTTTTGTACGTTGTAATAGTAATTTCAATAAACCTCGGAGTTTTCAATTTAATTCCATTCCCGGTTCTTGACGGCGGTAGACTTCTTTTTCTTATACTTGAGGGCATACGAAGAAAGCCTATTAAAAGAGAAGTTGAAAATTTTGTCAATTTTGCGGGAATGATGATTCTTTTTGCATTCATGGCATTAGTTATTGTAAAGGATGTTTTTGGACTTTTAAGATGAAATATAACGAAATACGAAGAAATACGAGAAAAGTTAAGGTAGGTAATCTTTTCCTTGGGGGAGAATCAAAAATCCTCATACAGTCTATGACGAATACAGATCCCCACGACGAAAAGGGCACGATCGAACAAATTTTGGCACTTGAAAAAGCGGGCTGCGATATAGTTCGTATTACGGTACCTGACCTTGAGGCAGCAGAAATAATCACAAAGATTAAAGATAAGACTAACATACCTATCGTAGCGGATATTCATTTTGACTATAAGATTGCTCTGCGTTGTGCGGAGCTTGGATTCGATAAAATCAGAATAAATCCCGGCAATATCGGTGACGAAGAAAAGATTAAGCTTGTATGTGACGCTTGCAGTGCTCGAAATATACCTATAAGAATTGGCGTCAACAGCGGTTCTCTTGAAAAGACAATTTTGAAAAAGTATGGCTCTCCTACAGCAGAAGCTCTTGCAGAATCGGCAATATACAATGCAAAATTACTTGAAAAGTTTGGATTTTACGATATAGTTATTTCAATTAAATCCTCGGATCCGCTAATAATGATAGAAGCAAATAGAATTGTTGCGAGCAGATGTGACTATCCATTGCATCTTGGCGTGACTGAAGCGGGTAGTAAGGAGATAGGCTCGATAAAAAGTGCTATCGGTATTGGCTCGCTTTTGTGCGACGGCATTGGTGACACTATAAGAGTTTCTCTTACCGACGACCCCATTGAAGAAATATATGCGGCTAAGAGAATTATTAATTCCATTGGCTTTGAAGGTCAAAGCGGACTTCAAATAGTTAGCTGCCCAACATGCGGAAGAACAAAGATAGACCTTATTTCGCTCGTATCGAGATTTGAGGATGCTGCTCGCGAAAACGGTCTTATGGACACTCCCATAAAAGTTGCTTTAATGGGCTGTGCTGTAAACGGACCCGGAGAGGCAAGGGAAGCTGACATCGGGGTTGCAGGTGGAATTGGTGAAGCGTTGTTGTTTAAAAAAGGAACTATTATAAAAAAAATATCTGAGTATGATATCGTTCCGATACTAATCGAGGAAATCAAAAACAATTTAAATTAAGAAGAATAAATATGGAAAAGAATTTTTTAGAGATATTTTCAAAGTATTTACCTCCCGAAGAATACGTTGATATTTTGCTTTCAGCGTCGAGTATTCGTACAAGAGTAAGTAAAGAAAAAAGAATAATTGAAATAGAAGCTCATTTCCCGAGAATAATACCTAAAAAGACTCTTTACAATATACAGGCAGGACTTTGTAAAGCTTACAGTCTAAATTTTGCCAAAATTTTGCCAAAATATCCCGCTGAGTTATTTAACTATGATTACGTTCCTGAAATCTTGTGTGAAACAGAAGAAGTTGGAATTGTTGCAAGAGGTTTTTTCTCGGATTACGACTACAAGCTCGACCTTGAAAACAAATATCTTGAGATAGAAATACCTTTTGGTATCGGTGGTATAACTCTGCTTGAAGATGCAAGCACACCGAGAGTTATTGAAGCCATAATCAACAGCGAGTTTTCTATTCAAGTGCACGTTACAATTTCTCACAAGGAATTTGGCGGTGGCGGTTATAACGATTTTCAAAAGCAAAGACTTGAAGAAATAGACAAGCTTATTCAAAGAGCAGAAAGAGAATACTCTGCCTCTTCCCACGCAGACGGCGGTGCTGCTGAGTCGGACAAGCCAAAACTTCCAAGACTTAGGAATATATTAAGTGACGATGCTCAGGTTGAATGGGTTGACGACACTCACTGCAAGATTGGTGTCAATACGTACGATATAGGTGAGCCTAATTTTTGTCTGGGAAATGAATTTGATATCAAACCTGTAACTATATCAAGTTTGTCGAGGTCGGTAGGTAACGTTGTTGTTATTGGAACGGTTTTTTCGTTCAAAAGCGAATTAACACGTAAGGGAGACAAATATAACGTGTCGTTCGGAATTTTCGACGGCTGTGCTTCAATGTACGTTAAGAATTTCTCATTGTCTCTCGACCAAAATTTAGAGATTTCAGAAATTATAAAGGTCGGAACTTCTATTGCCGTCTTTGGATATACAAAGTTTGAAAAAAACGAAACCGACCTATATATTAACTACCAAAATATTGCCATAATATCAAAGATCGAGCGAGTTGACAATGCACCTAAAAAGCGTGTTGAGCTTCACTTACATACCGCTATGTCAACAATGGATGCTCTAATTCCGCCTGATGTTGCTGTAAAAACAGCAAAAAAATGGGGACATCCCGCAGTTGCTATCACAGACCACGGAAATCTTCAAGGATTTCCCGACGCAATGTTAACCGCAGAAAAGTGCGGTATGAAGGTCATTTATGGTCTTGAATCCTACTTTGTAAACGATACTTCGAGTGCTATTTACGGAGAGTATAACGGCGATTTTGATAACGAGTTTATTGTTTTCGATATTGAAACAACCGGTCTCTCGCAGGAAAACTGTAAGATCACTGAAATAGGTGCGGTTAAAATAAAATGCGGTAAGGTTATTGATAGGTTCAGTGTGTTTGTTAATCCCGAACTTCCTATTCCCGAGGATATCGTTAAACTTACAGGTATAACAGATGAAATGGTAGCCGATGCCGAGAAAATAGACACCGTATTGCCTAAGTTTCTTGATTTTATCGGTGACAGACTGTTGATTGCTCATAACGCACTTTTTGATACAGGATTTATTCGTGCCGCAGCGAAATCTCTCGGTTTGCCATTTGAAAACAGTTTTCTTGATACTGTTGCTCTTTCAAGATATTTGAATCCGAGTCTTAAATCTCATAAGCTTGACGCTCTTGCTAAGTTTTATGAGCTTGGCGACTTTAACCATCACAGAGCTTGTGATGATGCCGAAATGCTTTCGCTTATCTTCTTCAAGATGACCGAGGCACTGTCAAATCTTGATATCAACAACTTCTCAATGCTTAAAACTGAGATGAGTGCAAAGACTAATCCCATTGCACTAAAACCGTATCATCAGATCATTCTTGTTAAGAATGCAGTCGGTCTTAAAAATCTTTACAAGCTCGTTTCAAAGAGCTTCCTTGAATATTACGGTAGCGTTGGACGGGCAAAAAAGGTTCCACGTATTCCTAAAACAGAGCTTGAAAAACACCGTGAAGGTTTAATAATCGGATCTGCTTGTGAAGCAGGTGAGCTTTTCACGGCAATTCTTGAAAACAGACCTGATAAAGATATTGAGAATATCGTCTCATTTTATGATTATCTCGAAATACAGCCTATTTGTAACAACCGCTTCTTAGTAAATGAGGGCAAGGTCGCTAACGATGACGGACTTCGTGATTTAAATAGAAGAATAGTGGCACTCGGTGAAAAATACAAAAAACCCGTTGTTGCCACCTGTGACGCACATTTCTTAAATAAAGAAGATGAGATAAACAGAAAAATAATACTTTCAAGTATGAAGTTCTCGGATGCAGACAGAGATATAAATCTCTATTATCGCACGACCGAAGAAATGCTTGAGGAATTTGCTTATCTTGGCGAAGAAAAGGCATACGAGGTCGTTGTTACAAACACTAATCTTATTGCCGATATGATCGACTACGTAAGGCCTATTCCTAAGGGAGCTTTTACTCCTAAAATGGACGGAGCGGAAGAAGATCTGCAAAAGCTGTGTTGGGACAAGGCTCATAGCATGTACGGTGACGATTTACCCGAAATAGTTGAAAAAAGGCTTGAAAAAGAGCTTACTTCGATTATCAAAAACGGGTTTGCCGTGCTTTATATGATTGCCCAAAAGCTTGTTTGGTACAGTGAAAAGCAGGGTTATCTTGTTGGTTCAAGAGGCTCGGTCGGCTCCTCATTCGTTGCAACAATGGCGGGCATTTCAGAAGTTAATCCTTTGCCAGCACACTATTATTGCCCGAATTGCAGATATTCTGATTTTGAAACGGGTAAAGCATACGGCTCCGGCTTTGACATGCCCGACAAGACCTGTCCGGTTTGCGGAACAAAGCTTAACGCAGACGGACACAATATACCTTTTGAGACCTTCCTTGGATTCTACGGAGATAAATCACCCGATATAGACCTTAACTTCTCGGGTGACGTGCAAGGACGAGTACACAAATACACGGAAGAACTTTTTGGTTCTGAAAACGTTTTCAGAGCGGGTACTATAGGCACGCTTGCTGATAAAACGGCTTATGGCTCTATCCTTAACTACTTTGAGCAAAAAGGTGTTAGCATTAGTGAGTCTGAGATGGAACGACTTATGATAACATGTCTTGGAGTTAAGAAGAATACAGGACAGCACCCGGGCGGTATAATCGTTATCCCGCGTGAGTATGATGTTTACGATTTTACACCCGTTCAGTATCCTGCCGAAGATCCAACCAAAAATGTCTTTACAACTCACTTTGCGTTCTCATATCTTCACGATACTATTTTGAAACTTGATGAACTTGGACACGAAATTCCTACCAAATATAAGTATCTCGAGACCTTCACGAATACGAGCGTTCTCGATGTTCCAATGAATAATAAAGCCGTTTACGATCTTTTTGTATCCACCAAACCGCTTCAGGTATCTCCCGAGGATATTGACTGTAATACAGGAACTTACGGGCTTCCCGAATTTGGCACCAATTTCGTTATAAAGATGCTTGAAGAGGCAAGACCGCAAACCTTTGCCGACCTTTTGCAGATTTCGGGACTCTCGCACGGAACTGACGTATGGACAGGTAACGCACAGGAGCTTATTAAAAATGGCACCTGTGACATATCAAAGGTAATAGGATGTCGAGACAACATAATGAACGACCTTATTCGTTACGGTCTTGAAAACGCAACCTCGTTTAAAATAATGGAGTCTGTAAGAAAGGGAAGAGGACTTAACCCCGATTGGGAAGCATTGATGCGTGAAAAAAATGTTCCGGAATGGTATATTGATTCGTGTAAAAAGATAAAATATATGTTCCCGAAGGCTCACGCAGCAGCTTACGTTATGTCTGCAATCAGACTTGGCTGGTATAAGGTACACAAGCCTATTGCGTACTACTGTGCAATGTTTACAGTTGCTTCCGATGATTTTGATGCAGAGCTTGTTTCGGGTGGCAGACCAAAGGTCGTCGCTTACATTAAGGATATAGAGAAGAAGATTAAAGACAGAACGGTTACTCAAAAAGAGAAAAACTCTCTTTCGGTTATCAAGCTTATAAACGAAGCTATGTCTCGAGGAATCAAATTTCTTCCTATTGACCTTGAAAGGTCGGATTCCTTTAAGTTTATTCCTGAAGAAAAGGGTATTCGTATGCCATTTTCATCACTCAACGGTCTTGGCGATTCTGCTGCCGAAAACATAATTAAGGCAAGAGAGGAAGAACCTATTTTTTCCGTCGAGGACCTTCAAAAGAGAGCGGGCCTTTCTAAAAAGGTCATTGAGGTACTCCGCAAAATGGGAGTTCTCGACTCGCTGAGTGAAACCGATCAGCTTTCATTCTTTTAAATAATACTAAAACGAAAGGAGCAAACAATGCCTGACAAGTTTATTCTGCATTCAAAATATGAGCCAACAGGTGATCAGCCCGAGGCTATAAAAAAGCTTGTAGAGGGGATCAAGAGCGGAAAAAAGAATCAAACCCTTCTCGGTGTTACGGGTTCGGGAAAAACCTTTACTATGGCAAATGTTATTGCCGAGATTAACAGGCCTACACTCGTTCTCGCACATAACAAAACACTCGCAGCACAGCTTTGCTCCGAATTTCGTGAGTTCTTTCCCGAAAATGCGGTCGAGTACTTCGTCTCTTATTACGATTATTATCAGCCTGAAGCCTATATACCGGGAAAGGATATGTATATCGAGAAGGATGCGATGATAAATGAGGAAATCGATATGCTACGTCACAGTGCTACTTCCTCGCTGTTTGAGAGACGTGATGTGATTATCGTCGCAAGTGTTTCCTGCATTTATTCTCTTGGTGATCCTCAGGAATACAAGGATCTCGTTATCGCACTTCGTCCCGGTCTTGAAATTTCTCGCGACGAGCTTGTGAAAAATCTCGTTAGAATAAGCTACGACAGAAACGATCTTTCACTCGAAAGAAATAAGTTCAGAGTTCGCGGCGACACCGTCGAAATAATCCCTTCCGATATGAATGACAAGGCTATTCGCGTGGAATTTTTCGGTGATGAGATCGATAGAGTTTCTGAAATCAACATCGTCACGGGTGACGTTATCCGATCTCTAATTTATTGTCCTATCCATCCCGCAACTCACTATGCCGTTTCAGATGAAAAGCGAGAAAAAGCTCTTAAGGAAATTTTTGATGAAATGATTGAACGCAGTGAATTCTTCCGTTCAAACGGGCAGCTTATAGAAGCACAAAGAATTGAGGAGAGAGTTAAATACGATATTGAGATGCTCCGCGAGGTAGGCTTTTGTTCAGGCGTTGAAAACTATTCAAGAGTGCTTTCGGGTAGAGAGCCGGGCTCGACACCTTACACACTTCTTGATTATTTTCCTGATGATTTCGTATTGTTTGTAGATGAATCACACGTTACCTTACCTCAAGTCAAAGGAATGAGCGGCGGAGACACGGCAAGAAAGAAAAATCTTATCGATTACGGATTCCGGTTGCCTTCTGCTTACGATAACCGACCACTATATTTCGAAGAATTTGAATCTAAAATTCATCAAACTGTATTCGTTTCAGCTACACCGGGAGACTATGAAGCAGAGCATTCCGAACAAACAGTTGAACAAATCATTCGTCCAACCGGTCTTGTTGATCCCGAAATCGTAGTTCGTCCCGTTGAAGGGCAGGTCGACGATCTTATTGGTGAAATAAGACTTAGAGTTGAGAAAAACGAGAGAGTCCTTGTTACAACACTTACAAGAAGTATGGCGGAGGACCTTACGGAGTATCTCGAAAACAACTCTATAAAGGTAAGATATATTCATTTTAACGTCGATACCATGGAGCGTATCGAAATAATCAGAGACCTTCGACTCGGTAAATTTGACGTGCTTGTCGGTATCAATCTGCTCCGTGAAGGTCTTGATATTCCTGAGGTATCCCTTGTTGCTATTCTTGATGCTGACAAAGAAGGCTTTCTAAGAGCTGAGCGAAGCCTTATACAGACTATTGGTAGAGCTGCAAGAAACGCTGAAGGTAAGGTTATTATGTACGCTGATACAGTTACAGGATCTATGGAGAGAGCCATAGCCGAGACTAACCGAAGACGCGATATTCAGCAGAAGTATAACGAAGAACACGGTATAATTCCCAAAACTATTGTTAAGGGAATACGCGATCTTATTGAGATCGAACGTGATGATTCTGCGACTAAGAAGCTTGAATCCAAAAAGATGAATCCTTCAAAGATGTCAAAGTCTGAAATAGACAAGCTAATTGATGACCTCACCAAGAAAATGAGAGAAGCATCAAGAAGGCTTGAGTTTGAAGAAGCGGCGTTCATTAGAGATAAAATTGGTGAGCTTCGTGCTGAACTTGAAAAAAACAGCCGTATAAAGAAAAGGAAATAAAAAGAAAATATGGCAAACAACATTATTATTAAAGGAGCAAGAGAGAATAATCTAAAAAACCTAAGCCTTGAGATACCAAGGGATAAGCTTGTTATATTTACAGGTCTATCGGGATCGGGTAAATCCTCACTTGCATTCGATACAATTTATGCAGAGGCACATAGAAGATTCGTCGAATCCTTATCGTCGTACGCCCGTCAGTTTTTAGGTCAGATGGACAAGCCCGATATTGATTTGATCGAGGGATTATCTCCTGCAATTTCGATAGATCAAAAAACAACCTCTAAAAATCCCCGTTCAACTGTCGGTACTGTTACCGAAATATATGACTATCTACGTCTGCTTTACGCTCGTGTCGGCATTCCACACTGTCCTATATGCGGAAAAGAAATAAGAAGTCAGAACGTTGACGACATTATAGATAAGATAATGGAATTTCCAGAGGGTGAGCGTTTTATGGTGCTTGCCCCAATTGTCCGTGCTAAGAAGGGAAGACACGAAAAGGTTTTTACCGAGGCAAAAAAGAACGGTTACGTTCGTGTAAGAGTTGACGGCTATATTTACGATTTGACAGAAGAAATCGAGCTTGACAAGAATCTCAAGCATAACATAGAAGTAATCGTAGACCGTCTTGTAATTCGCGGTGATATTCGCTCACGTCTGTCAGACTCTGTTGAAAATGCACTCGGGTTGGCAGAAGGAAATCTTCTTATTGTTACTGTTCCGCGTGAGGGAGAGTCAAAAGAATACTCTTTCTCCCAAAATTATGCTTGTGAAGAGCACGGAATTTCTTTTGGTGAACTTGAACCTCGAATGTTCTCGTTCAACAACCCTGCCGGTGCTTGTTCTCATTGTGCAGGTCTCGGTCAAATGCGTAAGGTCGCAGTTGAACGATTGATTCCCGACAAATCTCTTTCTTTACGCAAAGGTGCTATCGCTGTTAACGGCTTCAAAACCTTAGAGGAGGAAAGCTGGAACGGTCCTTTGTTTGCAGCTGTCGCACAAAAATACGGTTTTTCGCTTGATACTCCTATAGAAGAGCTTACCGAAGAACAAATGCAAATTCTTTACTACGGTACAGGTAATGAACTGTATGACATCGTTAGATATTTTGCTAAAGAGGCACATCACCAAAAGGCACGCTTCGAAGGACTTGTGCCTATGCTTGAAGCGAGAATGATGCAGGGCTCTGCTGAGGAGTATTATGAGCAATTTGTTGAGGAAGCTCCTTGTCCAAGGTGTGACGGTAAACGGCTTTCACAACAAATACTGTCCGTTACTGTCGGTGGAGTTAACATAAGCGATTTTTGTGCTATGTCAGTTGAAAAAGAACTTGAGTTTATTAACAGTCTTAGGTTCAATCAAAGCGAAATGATTATTTCCTCGGAAATAATCAAGGAAATCAAGAGCAGACTTGGATTTCTTGTTAGCGTTGGTCTTGATTATTTGACACTTTCACGTTCTGCAGGCACTCTCTCGGGCGGTGAAGCACAAAGAATACGCCTTGCTACTCAAATCGGTTCTTCTCTTATGGGTGTTATTTACATTCTCGACGAGCCGAGCATAGGGCTCCATCAAAGAGACAATTCTAAGCTTATAGCAACACTTAAGAGGCTTCGTGACCTCGGAAATACCGTTGTTGTTGTAGAACACGATGAAGAGACAATGGCTGAATCCGACTATATCGTTGATATTGGTCCCGGTGCAGGTGTTCACGGTGGCGAGATAGTTGCACAGGGAACACCACGTGAAGTTATGGATAACGAGGCGTCGATAACCGGTGCATACCTATCGGGACGTAAGAAAATCAGGATTCCTGCAAACCGCAGAAAAGGTAACGGCAATTTTCTATCCGTTAAAGGTGCACGCGAGCACAATCTTAAGAATATTAACGTTGATATTCCGCTTGGTTGCTTTGTGTGTGTCACAGGTGTTTCGGGTTCTGGAAAATCATCGCTTGTAAACGGTGTAATCAACCCTGTTCTTTCTTATAAGCTTAACGGTGCCGCAAGATTTGCAAACGGCTATGACCGCATTGAAGGAATTTCTAATCTTGATAAAGTAATTGACATTGATCAAAGCCCGATTGGTAGAACTCCACGATCAAATCCTGCAACCTACACGGGTGTATTCAGTGACATTAGAGACCTTTTTGGACGTACAGCTGACGCAAATGCACGCGGTTATAAATCCGGAAGATTTTCCTTTAACGTTAAAGGCGGCCGTTGCGAAGCTTGCGAGGGCGACGGTGTAAGAAAAATCGAGATGCATTTTCTCCCCGACGTTTACGTAACTTGTGACGTTTGTAAGGGGAAGAGGTACAACAAGGATACTCTTGAAGTTAAATATAAAGGTAAGAACATTGCAGACGTTCTCGATATGACTGTTGAAGAAGGCGTTAGCTTTTTTGACGGATTACCAAAAATTCGTGAAAAGCTAAAAACTTTATATGACGTTGGACTTGGATATATTAAGCTCGGTCAATCATCAACAACGCTTTCGGGCGGTGAAGCTCAACGAGTAAAGCTTGCTACCGAGCTTTCGAGAAGAAGCACAGGAAAAACGCTTTATATTCTCGACGAACCTACTACAGGACTTCACACAGCTGACGTAGCAAAGCTTATTGATATACTTCAAAGACTCGTTGAGGGCGGAAATTCTGTCCTTGTTATCGAGCATAATCTTGACGTTATTAAAACAGCTGATTATATCATTGACCTTGGTCCTGAAGGTGGGGAGAACGGCGGAACGGTTGTTGCGAAGGGAACACCCGAAGAAGTTTCAAGAGTTCCATTTTCCTATACTGGACAATATTTGAAAAAAATATTGAATAAATAAGTTGTTTGGAGTGCATATTTGCATATTTATACGAATATGCACTCTTTTTATTCAGCGTTTAAAAAAATATTTGAATTTTTATGCAAAAATTTTCAAAAAACTATTGACAAATAAAAATAAAGGTTGTATAATCCACTCATAGAAAATAATTTTTTACATAAGGAGAACAAAAAAATGAAAAAAATTCTATCTTTAATCTTGGTCGCTACAATGCTTCTTTCCGTACTTTGCTTCGCAAGCTGCGGCAAAAAGGATGACAACACACTTTTGGTTTACACAGAAGCAGGCTTCGCACCTTACGAGTTCATTTACAACAACGAGATCGTTGGTGTAGACATTGCTATTA
Source organism: Clostridia bacterium (assembly GCA_017503865.1). Lineage (GTDB taxonomy): Bacteria > Bacillota > Clostridia > Oscillospirales > CAG-272 > HGM12713. Next base: position 27,163 of record JAFVSI010000044.1, read on the forward strand.
TGCAAGCAGTTGCTGAAGAGCTTGGTAAAGAGCTTGTAATAACTGACGTTGCTTTTGACACAATTTGCACATCCGTTCAGAACGGCAAGGCAGATGCAGGTGCCGCAGGTATTACAATCAGACCTGACCGTGCAGAGCAGGTTGACTTCTCGATTCCTTATTCTTCCACAGAGCAGTACATAATCGTTCCTGCTTCTAACGAAGCAATCAAGACTCTTGAGGACCTCAAGGGCAAGAAGGTTGGTATCCAGAACGGTACAACTTCCGATATGCTTATCGCTGACCTTATCGCTGACGGCACTCTTGCTGGCTCTGAGATCATTCCTTACACATCTCCCGCAGTTGCAGCAGCTTCTATGAACAAGCAGGATGCAGTTGTTACTGATAAGCTCACAGCTCAGCTCATCGTTGCAAACGATAGCACACTCAAGGCTTTCTCTCTCGTTAAGGCTGACGGAACTCCCGCAGCTGAGGTTGAGGAGTACGGTATCTGCGTACAGAAGGGCAACAAGGAACTTCTTGACGCTATCAACAAGGTTCTTGAAAAGCTTATGGCTGACGGAACAATTGATAAGTGGGTAGAGGAGTATTCTGCAAAGGCTAAGGAAGTTGGAGCATAAGCTTCCACATTTAATTAAATTACTTACAGCGGGAGACCGTAAGTTCTCCCGCTGATACTTGTTTGAGAGGTTTTATAATATGTTTGACAAAATAATAGATGGCTTTGTCAAAACCTTTATCGCAGAAGATAGATATAAAATGTTCCTTAACGGCTTTTGGAATACTATCCAAATTGCTTTTGTTGCAACGATTATCGGTGTTATAATCGGTGCTATAGTAGCGATTATCCGTGTATTCCATAAGCAAACCGGAAAGCTTGTTATTCTTGATAAGATCTGCGAGATATACACGACGGTCATTAGAGGTACGCCTGTTGTAGTTCAGCTCTTGATTACATACAACATAATTTTCGTTTGGTCAACACAGGCAGTTCTTATTGGAATGATCGGTTTTGGTCTTAACTCAGGTGCGTATGTTGCCGAGATAATGCGTGGCGGTATCAATGCAGTTGATATCGGTCAGACCGAAGCAGGGCGTTCTCTTGGACTTTCATCCTTTACGACTATGAAGAGCATCGTTTTGCCTCAAGCTATCAAAAACGTGTTGCCGGCTATCGGTAATGAATTTATTTCACTACTAAAAGAGACTTCAATTATTGGATTTCTCGGTGTTATCGACCTTACTAAGGCAGCTGAGCGTGTAATTTCACGTACAATGAACGTGTATTTCCCATACATTTCAATTGCTCTTGTTTACCTTGCAGTTGTGTATGGATTAAGCTACCTTTTGAAGCTTCTTGAAAGGAGGTTGGCTAAGAGTGACAGATAATAAAGTAATTATAGACGTTAAGGGACTTTATAAAACTTTTGACGGAAAGAAAATGATCCTTCAAGGCATAAACTGTCAGATCAATAAAGGCGAAAAAATCGTTATTATCGGGCCTTCGGGCGGTGGTAAATCAACCTTCCTCAGATGTCTTAATCTTCTTGAAAAGCCTACGTACGGTGAAATTTGGGTAAACGGTAAGCTTATCACTCCTGTTGACCCTTATCTCCATTTTGACGTAATTAAAGCGTCTTTAACATACGGAAAGATGTTTGAGAAGAAGCGTGCTGAAAATCCAATAATATCCGACGAAGATCTCAGCAACGAGATAATAGCGGAAATTAAGGAGAACGACCTTCTCAATGAAAAGCGTGAAGGACGTGCTTTCAAGGATCTTGTTAAAGATATTTATCTTAACAACTATATTCAAATTGACCTTGCACGTCAGAAGATGGGAATGGTTTTCCAGCATTTCAATCTTTTCCCACATATGACGGTCAAAGAAAATATAACCTTTGCTCCCGTAAGCCTTAAGCTTAAGACTCCCGAGGAAGCGGCAAAGAGAGCTGACGAGCTTCTTGAACGTGTGGGACTCCTCGAAAAAGCTGACGCATATCCCAGCCAGCTTTCAGGCGGACAAAAGCAGAGAATTGCTATCGTTCGTGCACTCGCGATGGATCCCGAGGTCATGCTCTTTGACGAACCCACTTCAGCACTTGATCCCGAGATGGTTGGTGAGGTTCTTGACCTTATCAAGCAGCTTGCATCCGAAGGTATGACGATGATCGTTGTTACTCACGAGATGGGATTTGCACGTGAGGTCGCTGAAAGAGTACTGTTTATTAGTGAGGGACTCATTCTTGAAGAAGCTCCCCCAGAACAGTTCTTCAACAGTCCAAAAAATCCAAGACTTGTACAATTTTTGCAAAAGGTACTATAAAGTTAGAGTCCAACTTTGTAAGTTGGACTCTTTTTTCTGTATTTACAAAAAGTTAACATTTCATTTTTCAATAAATTCATTGAAATAATATGGAAATTAGGGTATAATTTAAGTAAAATTGGGGTAGAAGGTTTTTTATAATATTTAATCTATTTCTTTACCTATATTTCATAAAACGGAGGCGTATTTATGGTGCAAAATAACCAGTTAGTGTACGGTCAATCAAAGGAAAGACTAGAATCGATTTTCGATGCCGGAACCTTTGTTGAGCTTGGTGCTTATTCACGCAAAAAGGACGCGGACGAATTTTCGGGCGTCGTTTGTGGATACGGTGCAGTTTGCGGAAAGCTTGTTTTCGCATTTTCGCAGGATTCTTCAAGAAAAAAAGGGGCTTTTGATGAAAAGCAAGCTAAGAAGATTACTGATCTATATTCTCTCGCCCTCAAAAACGGAGCTCCTGTAATTGGAGTGTTTGATAGCTTAGGTGCCGTTGTTTATGACGGTGCGGCTGCTCTTGCAGCGTACGGAAAGGTTATGAAGTGTGTTTCCGAGGCTTCTGGAATCATTCCTCAAATCGCAGTAATCGACGGTATGTGTGCCGGTTCAATGGCACTAATAGCTTCCATGTTCGATTTTGCTGTAACAATCAAAAACGTGTCGAAGCTTTACGTAAACCCGCCTTTTGTTGTTGGAGACGACGTTAAAGAATCTGACTTTGCTGCTAAAACAGGAACTTCTGTTTACTGTGCAGATAGCGAAGCATCAGCTTTTGCATACGTTAAACAGCTTATCGACCTTCTTCCTTCTAACAACGCAGAAGGAGCATTGGTTTGCGATTCGGCTGATGACGTAAACCGTGTTGTTGACTTTGATGCATCGGCTTATACCCCCGATGAGTTGATTTCTAAAATTGCTGACAGCTCGACGTCCGTTAAGCTTTACGGCGACTACTGTGACAACTTAAACGCATATCTTGCAACGTTTGGCGGAATTCTTGCCTGTGTTGCTGCTTCAAATCCCGAAAAGAAGGGAATTCTTGATGCAAAATCAGCACGTGTTATAGCAAAGCTTATTGCTTTCTGCGACAGCTTCAACATTCCTTTTGTAAATCTTGTTGACAGCGAAGGACTTGACGTTTCGCTCGAGGCTGAATATACCGCATATTCCTCCGAACTTGCTCGACTTGCTTCTGCATATGCTACATCAACAAGTGCTAAGGTAACGGTTGTTATCGGTAAGGCTTACGGAGCTGCATTTACCTTGCTCGGTTCTAAGGCTCTCGGTGCTGATATAGCTTATGCACTTGACAGTGCTTGCATAAGCGTTCTTTCGCCCGAAGCATCAGTTGCTTTTGTGTGGAACGATAAGGTAAGCACTGACGTTAAACGTGAAGACGTCGAAGCTGAATGGAAGGAAAAGGTTGCTTCTTCCACCGAGGCTCTTGAGCTTGGCGAAATTGATGACGTAATCGAAGCTTCAGAACTTCGTAAGAGAATTTGTGCAGCTCTTTCAATGCTTGCTTTCAAGGCGGACAAAACTCCTGCACGTAAGCATTATAATTTACCCCTTTGATCTTGGAGGTAAATATGGTATTAAACGTTTTAGCAAAAACTACTGAAAATCTTGGCGGTGCATTATCGTCTGAGAGGATTGAATTATCTCTTGAAATGACGGTTTTAGGTCTGCTCGCTGTCTTTTCCGTCCTTGCTATTATTTGGTTGGTTCTTGTAATGTTCAAGCTCTTTTTCTACAGAGATCCAAGCAAAAACGAATCAAATGACAATGTTAAAACTGATGAAAGCAAGGGTGTCCAAAAATCCGTACCCGAAATCGCATCCTCAGAACCTGTAGAAAGCTCTGACGACGCAACTGTTGCGGCGATTATAGCGGCTATATCTGCGTATATAGCTGACGATCCTGAGCTTTCCAACCAGTATTCAGGCGGTTTTAGAGTAGTTTCTTTTAAGCGAGTTCGTCCCAAGGCAACTTGGAATAATAAAAATAATTGAGTGTGAGGTAAATTTGAAATGAAAAAATATAATGTAACTGTAAACGGTGTTCTTTATGAGGTTGAGGTTGAGGAAGTTGGTGCTCAGTACGCACCCGCTCCCGTCGCTGCCCCTGTTGCTCCCGCAACTCCCGCTCCTGTAGCACCTGTCGCTCCTGCTGCACCCAAGGCTGCTCCTAAAGCAGCTCCTGCTGCAACAGGTTCCGTATCCGTTAAAGCTCCCATGCCCGGTAATATTATCAAGGTAAACGTTAAGGCTGGCGACAGCGTTAAGAAGGGCGACGTTCTTTGTATCCTTGAAGCTATGAAGATGGAAAACGAGATTTGTGCTCCCTCTGACGGTGTAGTTGCAGGCGTAAACGTTGTTCAGGGTGCTAGTGTACAGACTGATGACGTTCTTTTGTCTCTCAACTAAGAGTAATTTTGAAAGGATACTATTCAAATGCTTGACAGCATAATTAACTTTATAAACAGTACCGGTATAGCAAGGCTTCTCACTTCTGAGGATTGGCTAAAGACACTTATAATGTTAGCTTTATCGGCAGTACTCATTTATCTTGCAATCGTCAAGAAATTTGAGCCTCTATTGCTTCTTCCTATAGCAATTGGAATGCTTTTGACTAACCTTCCCGGTGGTGGAATGTTCCACCTCGAAATGTTTATTCCTGATGAATCTATCATAAATGCTTTAGATACAGCTTTTTCCGATGGAATATTCAACCACGCTGAACTTATCGAGTTGAAATCATTAGGTTTGTCGGTTGTTGAAGCAATTGAGCACTACGAAATAAGTGGTGTTATGAACGGGTTTGAAATTGTTGGAAATATCGAGAGTCCCGAAATTGCTCAAAACGTGTACGATTATCTTATGAGCGACCTCACTTCCGTTAACTACGGAGATGTTCTTCATCACGGCGGTCTTCTTGACCTTTTGTATCTCGGTGTAAAGCTCGGTATCTATCCTTGCCTCATTTTCATCGGTATTGGTGCGATGACCGATTTTACTCCTCTTATCTCAAATCCCAAGAGCTTGTTCATCGGTGCCGGTGCACAGCTCGGTGTGTTCGTTGCATTTTCAGGTGCACTTCTTTCAGGTGTATTTACTCCCGAGCAGGCTGCTGCTATCGGCATCATAGGCGGAGCTGACGGTCCTACAGCTATTCTTGTAACCAAGACTCTTGCTCCTGCGTTGCTCGGTGCTATCGCCATTGCGGCATACAGCTATATGGCTCTTATCCCACTTATTCAGCCGCCCTTTATGAAAATGCTTACTACTAAGAAGGAACGTCAAATTAAAATGACAACACTTCGTCCTGTATCCAAAACGGAAAAAATACTTTTCCCAATTGTTGTTACAGCGGTTGTTGGCTTGATTATTCCCGACGCTCTTCCTCTTATTGGTTGTCTTATGTTCGGTAATCTACTTAACGTTTGCGGACTTACCGATAGACTTTCTAAGACTGCGCAGAACGAGCTTATGAATATTGTAACCATCTTCCTCGGAATTACAGTTGGTGCTACTGCAAGTGCCGATAACTTCTTGAGATTTGAGACAATACTTATTATAGCACTTGGTCTCGTTGCGTTCTGTATTTCTACTTGCGGCGGCCTTATTACGGCAAAGATAATGAACGTTCTCAGCGGTGGAAAGATAAATCCTCTTATCGGTTCTGCAGGTGTATCGGCAGTTCCTATGGCGGCTCGTGTTTCTCAAAAGGTCGGTCAGGCTGAGGATCCCTCAAACTTCCTTTTGATGCACGCTATGGGCCCCAACGTTGCGGGTGTTATAGGTTCAGCCGTTGCAGCGGGAGTATTTCTCTCGTGGTTTGCTTAATTTAGGTATAATAAGGAGAATAAATATATGGCAAAGGTTAAAATTACAGAGACAGTCCTTCGTGACTCTCACCAATCACTTATTGCTACAAGAATGACGACCGAGGAAATGCTTCCTATCCTCGAAAAGCTTGATAAAATAGGTTATCACTCACTCGAGGCTTGGGGCGGTGCAACGTTTGACTCTTGTATGCGTTTTCTTAACGAGGATCCCTGGGAGAGACTTAGAAAGATCCGTGAATCCGTTAAGAACACAAAGCTTCAAATGCTTTTCAGAGGACAAAATATTCTCGGATACCGTCATTATTCTGACGACGTTGTTGAATATTTCGTTCAAAAATCAATAGCTAACGGAATTGATATTCTTAGAATTTTCGACGCTCTCAATGACCCGAGAAACCTCGAAACTGCTATCAAGGCTACAAAGAAGGAAGGCGGTCACGTTCAAGCTGCAATAAGCTACACAACCGGTCCCGTTTATACAACCGATTACTTCTGTAATTATGCAAAAACCCTTGAGGATATGGGTGCTGACTCTATTTGTATCAAGGATATGGCAGGACTTCTTAAGCCTTACGATGCGTATGACCTCGTCAAAGCACTTAAAGAGACCGTTAAAGCTCCTATTCAGGTTCATACCCACTACACCTCAGGTCTCGCTTCTATGACACTTCTTAAAGCAATCGAAGCTGGTGCTGATGTTGTTGATACAGCAATATCTCCTATGGCTATGGGTACTTCTCAGCCGCCCACTGAGGCACTTGTTGCTACACTCGCAGGAACCGAATTTGATACGGGCATAAAGCTTTCTGAGCTTGATGAGATTACAAAGTACTTTGCACCTCTCCGTGAAAAGTATCTCGCAAGCGGTCAGCTTGATCCTAAGATGCTTAAGGTCGACGTAAACGCTCTTATTTATCAGGTTCCGGGCGGAATGCTCTCAAACCTTGTTTCTCAGCTTAAGCAGGCAGGAAAATCCGATAAGCTCACTGAAGTTCTCGAGGAGGTTCCTCGCGTAAGAGCTGATGCAGGTTATCCGCCTCTTGTTACTCCTTCATCGCAGATCGTTGGTACTCAGGCTGTATTCAACGTTATTGGCGGTGAAAGATATAAGATGGTAACAAAGGAATTCAAGGGCTTAGTTCAAGGTCAGTACGGTAAGGCTCCCGTTGAGGTCGATCCCGAGTTCGTCAAGAAGATAATCGGTGACACACCCGTTATCACTTGCCGTCCTGCTGACAATCTTGCACCCGAGCTTGACACTCTTCGTGCACAGATAGAGCAGTATATCGAGCAAGACGAGGACGTTCTTTCTTACGCCCTCTTTGAGCAGGTTGCTCTCAAGTTCTTTGAGTACAGAAAGGCAAAAAAATACGCCCTCGATGCTGAAAACGCTGACGCATCGCTTGGTATTCATACTGTTTAATCATAATTTAAAATGCTTCGGGTTATCCCGAAGCATTTTTTATGTAATACTTTTTTTAGTATATAATATAATTTCTTTTATTTGTTGTCTTTTGACTGCTCCTGAGATAATAAGAAATAGCAAATATAGAGTTAGTGAAGTTACTATACAAATCACAAGCTCCAAAATATTTGAAATAAACTTGAATTGCAAAGTTGAAAAGATATATTTCGTTAGAATCGTTGCTCCTATTACAGATATAATAGGCTTAAAAATCCAAGTAAATACGTTTGGTTTAAACGAAACCTTGCTGAGTAGTCTTGTGATACTTAATGTGGCGTTAAGAAGTTCCGTAAAATACACTGTCATAATATATCCCCATATGCCGAATTTGGGTAGCAGTATAATAACAAGTATAACCGAAAGTCCTGCGTCAACTATATTTACAAACATAGTATAAACCTGCTCACCAAGCCCTTTGAGAATTGCGTCGGTTGAGGTATCTATATACATAACGGGTATCAGCGGTGCAATTACCCTTATATATTTTCCTGCGTCACTACCGGGATAAATGCCATCGCCAAGAAGCTTTGCAAAACAACCGATAATCCCCGCGGCACCTATAGCAAACAACAAAGCAGTTTTGAAAACTTTTTCGCTTATGCGTTTAATTTTCTCAGCGTTATTTGCGGCGTTTGACTCTGCAACCTCAGGAATCAAAAGTCCAGCAAACGAGCTTAATATTGCAGAAGGGAAAAGAACGATTGGAAAAACCATACTTTGAACTGTACCGTACGCGGCGAGTGAAGCTGATTTATTGGCACCGCTTTTTTCAAGACCAATAGGTATAAGAATATGCTCTAGCGATATAAGTCCCGATCGCAAATAGGTACTGAAAGCAACGGGAAGAGCAATTCCAAGAAGTTTTTTATGTACATTCTTTTTGTAATCCTTGTCTATTTTAAAGCTTATTTTCTCATTTTTCTCGTTGATATATAGAATAAATTGTAAAGCAAACGATAAAACCTCACTTAAAGCGGTGCCACAAACAATACCTAAGCACGCTTTTTCCGTATCGGCGGCATATATAACAGAAAAAATCAAAACCGTTACAAAAATTCTAGTAAACTGTGAAAAAAGCTGCACTATAGCATTTTTATAAACACGTCTTACAGCCGTAAAATAGCCGCTCAAAGCCGATGATATTGCAGTAGGAGTAAGAGTGAATGCAAGTAATCTAAGCGAAGATATTGTTCTTTTGTCAAAAAGAATTTTGTTTCCAATAAAATCTGCACTTAAAAACAATACTATACCAACCGACAAACTAAATGCAAGGGAATAGTTAATACATTTTTTTACTATTACTTCAAGTTCTTTGTTTTTTTGAGGTGTTTTGTTGGTATTGCTCTTGCATTTTCCAAGTGCCTCAGATACAAGCCTTGTAGCTGCAAGATTTACGCCTGAAGTTGCAACTGTCAACGCAAAACCGTAAACAGTGGTTATAAGCGTAAACAAACCAAGTCCCTCTGCACCTATTTGATTTGAAATATATACATTAAATATAACAGATACTGCACGCATAAACAGTGCAACAAGTGTCATAAGGCTTCCGTTTACAATAAATCTTCCAAAACTGTTCAAGTCATCATCTCCCATATCTTTATGTTTTATAATATGAGAAACAATCATAAGCTATACTTTTTATGACACAAAAAAACCGTACGATAAAATCGTACGGTTTTCTCTTAATAATTATTTCTGATTTTTTTCTTGATAGCGTGTGAAACAACAAGAGCAAGCAAGCAAAGGAGTATAACACCGCAAGTAATATAAATACCCGGTCTAATACCGCTTTCAACCTTGAGCTCCTCCCACAAATCGTTTACAAAGGAAAGACGCTCGGGAGAAAGGTTCAAGTACGCCTGCGTGGGCACGGATTCTGACATATCTCCGTAAAGGATCTCAATTGCATCCTCATGCACCTCACTCATAGTCTCACGGTATCCTTCGTCATTTACAACCGTAGTAAGCGGGGAAGCGTAATATGTGTATTCAGCATTAGCTATAGCAACGTCAGTCTGACACATAAAGTTTATATACTCAAGTGCGAGATCGTAGCTTTCTGCATTTTTAGGAATACACATAGCGTCAATATACGAGTTTGTTCCTTCCTTGGGATAATAGAAAGCAAGCTCGTCGTTATTTTCGTACATCGTTAAGAAGTCACCTGCATAATATGCTGCAATAGCAGCAGAGCCACTCGACATTTTATTGAATATCTCGTCCATAACGTAACCTTGAACAATGTCCTTTTGCTCCTTAAGGTCGTTTAGAGCTGTTATCCATTCCTCGTCAGTCGCTTCGTTAACGTCATATCCGCGTCTGTAAAGTGCAGTTCCAAACGCATCACGGCTATTGTTGAACTGTAAAATATCACGCTCATATTTCTTGTCCCACATAAGATTCCAGCTTTGAAGAGCTGCATCGTCTTCACTAACGATTGAAGTATTGTATATAACACCTATCATTCCATAGAAGTAGGGAACAGAATATATATTGTCGGACTCGCCTTCATAGTAAACGTTCTCACCCTTGAACTTTTCATCGATATACTGATAATTAGGTATTTTTGAAATATCGAGAGGTGAAAGAAGATCTTCAGATATCATTCTTTCGATCATATAGTCGGATGGAATGATAACGTCATAAACAGCCGAGCCGCTGCTGACCTTTGCGTACATACTCTCATTACTCGAAAACGTTGAGTAGTTTACATTAACGTTCATACCTAAAACGTCAGCACAGTATTCCTCAAAGGCGGCGTTGACGTCAAGAGTGCCCTCAGAACCGTCAGAAATGTATTCACCCCAATTGTAAACGTAAAGGGTAGTAACTGTCTCATCACTTTCGCAAGATGCAAGCGGCAAAGAAATACAAGCGATAAGAAGCAAAATCAAAATGAATGAAAAAACTCTTTTAATCATCTTGATACACCCCCTGTAAGCTTTTTAGTTTGAGGAACTTTTTTCTTTTTAGATCCCATCAAATTTACAGCGACCAAAAGTAAGAATATAGTAACTATTATCAACGTACAAAGAGCATACATACTGAATTTAACGTTGTGTGCGGTTTGGTTGTAAATATAAAGTGGAAGCGTCTGAATGTCGGGGTGGCTTACAAAATGGCTAATAACAAAGTCATCAAGCGAAAGTGTAAAGCTCATCATAAGACCTGACAAAATTCCGGGTAAAATGCAGGGAACTTCTATTTTAAAGAACGTTTGAACAGGAGTGCAACCGAGGTCAAGAGCCGCCTCAATAAGATTCTTATCCATCTGCTTGAATTTAGGAAGAACGGAAAGAATAACGTAAGGAAGATTAAATGTCGTATGGGCGATTATCATTGTCCATATACCGAGAGAATTTTTAAAACCAAGTATTGATGCAACGCCAACAAAAAGCAACATCATAGAAACACCGGTTACTATATCGGGATTCATCATCGGTATATTTGAGACAGCCTTCATTGTTTTTTGATAGTATTTGTTTTTGGAATGAGCAATACTAAATGCGGCAAAAGTACCCATTATTGTTGCAAACAATGAAGAAGTTACCGCAATTATAAGCGAATTCTTAAGAGCTATAAGAGCCTGACCGTCTCTGAACAATTCGGAGTACCAATGAAGAGTAAATCCCGAAAAGGAGCTGAGGTCGCCCGAAGCATTGAAAGAAAAAAGAATAACTACAAATATCGGTGCGTAAAGAATCGCAAAAATTATGAAAATATAGAAACGAGAAAGAAATTTCATACTATTATCTCCTCGTCATTATCTGAAAATTTATTCATTATCGCAAGTGAAATGAGAATAAGAATCATCATAACGAGCGATATTGCGGCACCTGTATGATAAGTTACGGCATTTTGGAACTGTCTTTCAATAGTATCGCCTATGAGGTCAAAAGAACCGCCGCCGAGCTTTTGTGAGATATAGAAGGTACTTATTGAAGGCACGAATACCATCGTTACACCGGATATAATTCCGGGCATAGTGAGGGGGAGCATAACCTTGATAAGTGTTTGCAAAGGATTGCAACCAAGGTCAGCAGATGCCTCAATATACCTCTTATCGAGCTTTGTAAGCGAAGTATATATGGGAAGTACCATATATGGCAAAAAGTCGTATATCATACCAAGAATAACAGCACCGTCAGTACCTATAAATGTAAGCTTCTCAAAGCCAAGCTTTACAAGCAAGGTGCTGACAAGACCGCCGTTATCAAGTAGAGCCATTAAGGAGTAGGTTCTTATAAGCAAGCTTATCCACATTGGAAGCATAAGAAGCACCATAAGAATACCGCGTACTCTCTCAGAGGTCTTTGACATACAGTACGCCAAAGGATAACCTATGAGCAAGCAGACCGTCGTTGCAATAAGAGAAAAAGCAAGCGACATTACAAAGGTTTGCGAATAAGAAGTAAGCGAGAGAATATTCTCAAAGGTAAAGCTTCCGTTTCTATCAGTAAACGCGAAATAGAGAACGAACAAGAGCGGAGCAATTATAAACATTGCTGACCAAGCAACGTAAGGAGCTCCTGCGATCCGTTCAAAGAGTGAACGTCTATTCTTCATCATTCATCCTCCTCAACAATGTCAGAAAGATGATCCATTTCATCAGAGAAGGTAGAATAATCTCCAAACATATTTGAGTATTCGGACTTTTTCATAATATGTATTGCGTCGGGCTCGATAAAGAGTCCTATAGTAGCTTCGGGAGCAACGTAATCGGTTGACTGGATCATCCACTTAAAGCCCTTAATGTCAACAATTATTTCATAATGAACACCCTTGAATGTTACTGAAGTTACAACACCTGTCAGCATACCGTCCTCGGGCTTAACAACGTCAACGTCCTCAGGACGAACAACAACGTCAATAGGCTCGTTTTTGTCAAATCCCTTATCAAGACACTTGAAAACTTGTCCGGCAAATTTAACCTTATAGTCCTCAAGCATAACACCGTCTATAATGTTAGACTCACCAATAAAGTCTGCGACGAAAGCATTTATAGGCTCGTTGTAAATGTCAGTAGGCGTACCGATTTGTTGGATTTTACCGTCAGCCATAACGACAACGGTATCCGACATAGAAAGAGCTTCCTCTTGGTCGTGAGTTACGTAAATAAAGGTAATGCCCGTTTTGTGCTGAATATTTTTAAGCTCGTTCTGCATATCCTTTCGAAGCTTAAGGTCGAGTGCACCGAGAGGCTCGTCAAGAAGAAGAACCTTGGGGTGATTTATAAGTGCACGGGCAATAGCAACTCGCTGCTGCTGACCGCCCGAAAGCATTGTCACGTTACGTCTCTCAAAACCGCGAAGATTTACAAGCTCGAGCATTTCTTTAACGCGTCTTCTTATTTCATCTTCCTTAACCTTTGAAATTCTAAGACCAAACGCAATATTTTCATATACGTTAAGGTGAGGGAATAGTGCATATTTTTGAAAAACTGTATTAACGTTTCTCTTATAAGGAGGAACGTCAGCTATAGACTGTCCGTCAAAAATAACCTCACCGCTATCCGGCGTCTCAAAACCGCCGATTATACGCAAGGTAGTAGTTTTACCGCATCCCGAAGGACCGAGAAGGGTAACAAACTCCTTGTCGGTAATAAATAAATCAATATTGGAAAGTACAGGCTCGTCATCAAATGACTTACAAACATTTCTCAATTCGATAAGTTTCTTTTTCATTTGGCATAAATACCCCTTAAAACAATAATATTTAAGCAAATTTTAAGTCAAATTAAAATTATGTGATTATTGTAGCAGATAATAAAGCAAATTGCAATATATATTACAAAATTTTTAAGAAAATCCTGAAAAAATCAAATTATTTGGGTTTATTTTAAGAAAAATGGGATTATTTAGCAAAAAACTGTTAAAATCTCCGTTATTCTCTCGATTACTCTTTTTTTCTTCAATTTTATCGTTTAGAAATTTTCATCAACAAAAATATTACAAAAAAGTGCCGCAGAAAAAACAAATAGTCCTAATGAGGATGTATAAATCAAAAGAAAATACACCGAAATTATCCATAATGTAAGAACAAAAAAGAATGATACAAGTTTAACAGTATTCAAAGTATGTTTAGGTGACAAAAACAATGATAAAATACTTTCAAGTATTCTACCGCCGTCAAAGCTTTTAATAGGCATGAGATTTAGAGTCCCAAGTAATATCGATGCTGTTGCAAAATAAAGCAATTTGTTTGAGAGATTATTATGGTATAGAACTAATATCAAACCAAAACTAATGAAATTAAATAACGGACCAAAAAGACAGAGCATTATCTCTTGAAAATAAGAAGTTAAAGAATGTGATGTTTTCAATCTTGCACCAAGAATTCCAACACTTAATTCAGTGATTTTGATTTTAAATATAAAAGCAGCAAAAACGTGTCCAACCTCATGTATAGTAACCGCTAAAATAGTTAAGGACGTATATTTGTTTTTAATAAACAAACTTACAAAAAATATAAAAACTGAAAAGAAATCGAATTTAATTTTAATGTTTTTCATATCATACCACAGTGTATTTATTATTCAATATATGATTGAAAAATTAGGATTTTTAAATTAAATAAATATTTTAAACTTTTTTTGAAAAACCTCTTGACATTTTTCAAAAAAGTAGTATAATATCAATGTTGTCACGAAAGGCAACATGCGAGAGTGGCGGAACTGGCAGACGCGCACGTTTGAGGGGCGTGTGGTTACACCGTACGGGTTCAAGTCCCGTTTCTCGCACCAAAACAGAGGAGAGCTTTGCTCTCCTTTGTTTTTTAATCTGATCAGGCACTCGCCGCCTTACAATGTAACAGTGGTTAGTTTACACCCACGGGACAGTACATGAATTTACTGTCAGTGGGTGCTTTTTATTTTTTTAATCGAGGTGTTATCTTGAAATCTTTAAAATTTCATTTTCAATCAGCGGGCAAAAAAATTACTTATATTAACGTTATATTAAATTTATTATTGGCTATATTTAAGTTTTTTGTAGGCGTTATTGCACACTCATCGGCACTCATCAGCGACTCTGTCAATTCTATATCCGATGTTTTAGGAGCAGGAATCGTAATTATCGGCCTTCATTTGTCAAGTAAGAAGGCGGATAAAGACCATCCCTACGGTCACGAAAGATTTGAGTGCGTTGCAGCAATAATATTAGCAGTCTTCATTCTTGTAACAGGACTTTTTATGGGATATATAGCCATAGGAAAAATATCTTCCGGAGAATCAAGCGAACAAACAATCCCCGGTGCTCTTGCCATTGTTATAGCTATTGTGTCTATGGCAGTTAAAGAGGGAATGTATTGGTACACAAGACACTATGCTAAACTACTTGATTCAAGCTCACTTATGGGAATTGCTTGGGATAATCGTAGTGACGTATTCGCAACACTTTGCGTTTTAATTGGAATTGTTGGAAGCAGATTAGGAGTTCCTATACTCGACAGTATAGCAAGTCTTATCGTCAGTATATTTATAATAAAAGCTTCAATAAATATTTTCATTGATGCTATTGGGAAAATGGTTGACACTGCCTGTCCCGAGGATATACAAACACAAATTAAAGAACTGGCTGAAAAGCAAGAGGGCATATGTGGAATCGACCTAATACAAACAAGAGTGTTTGGAAATCGAATATACGTTGATATTGAAATCTCTGTGCTGTCTACGATAAGCGTTGTCGAAGGACACGAAATTGCTGAAAAATTACACGATACGATCGAAGAAACAATAGACAATGTCAAACATATTATGGTTCACATAAATCCTTACAAAAACGAAGGATAAACATTACTTTTTCATTGTTTTTAGTCGTAAAATCACTTGACTGAGTTTTTGTTAAATGGTATAATCATTTTATATAAATAAGTAAAGGAGAATCAAAATGTCAAAATTCATACCTTTTCCTATGTTTTGCGATGATATGCCAATCGACATTTCTTACATTTTTGAGAACGAAGCTCCTGCAGGAAAGCACGGTTTTCTCAAGCCTGACGGAGACGTGTTCAGATTTGAAGATGGTACCGAGGGAAGATTTTGGGGTGTCAACGTAAACGGTGGAGCTAATTTTCCTTCACACAGCTACGCTGAACAGTTTGCTTCACGTCTTGCGATGACAGGTTGCAACATTGTCCGCTTCCATCAACTTGATGCTGAATGGGACATTCCAAACATTTTTAGATTCAAGCGGGGAAAAAGAGTTTCTGACACTCAACACTTCGACCCCGAGAGCATGGATAGACTTGACTATCTAATATATTCACTTAAAGAAAAGGGAATATACGTCTACCTTGATATGCTCACTTACAGACGTTTTAAAGATGAAGACGGAGTAGAGAACTCGCATCAGCTTGTCGACGCTTCAAGACAGCCCTACGCACTCTACGATAGACGCATGATAGACCTTCAAAAGGATTTTATGACTCAAATCTGGAATCACTATAATCCTTATACAAAGCTCAAATATAAAGATGATCCTGTTATCGTTCTCACTGAGATAATAAACGAGTGCGACCTTGACAGAGAACGTCAGTTCGGCGTTGAGCCTTACACATCCGACTTCAGATCAAGAATGAGAAGATGGCTTGATGAAAAGGGAATTGAATTCGACATTGAAAACGCAGATCTAAAAACCGAGCGCGGAACGATAATAAATCAATTTAAATCCGAGCTTCAAACGGCTTATTATCTTGAAATGCTTGAGCATATGCGTTCAATTGGTGTCAAGATACCGATTGCGGGAACCAATTACGATCTTGTCGATCAAATGATTAAAACTCAGCTTGTAACTGATTTTACTGACGGTCATACGTATCTTTGCGATTGGAAGTGGAATGACGGTCTCGCCTCTCGTAAATCCTTGACACAGATTGAGGACCCCGTTACGTCACTACTTACTAAATTCAGGTTTAAGAATATGCCCTTCTTCGTCTCGGAGTGGGATATGCCTTGGCCAAATCCTAACCGTGCGGAATGCCCCTTGCTTTTCGCGGCTATAGGTTCTTACCAAAAATGGGCTGGATTTGCTATACACACTTACTCATACTCAACAAGACTTGAGGATATGAAGATGGTCGGCAAGGAATTGTATTCTCCGTACGTGAACGGTGTTGCATACCGTGTCGGTATGTTTGCAACCTGGAACGATCCCGCTAAGTATGGTCTTTTTTATCACGCAGCACTTATGACCAGACGAGGCGATGTTACGCCAAGTAACGATGAAATTACATTAAAGCTTTCAGAAAAAGGAACGTTTAAATATGACGGACTTGCAGCCGCACCTGAGAAGTGCAGAGTGTTCGTCTCCTTTGATGAGGGTGAACCCGCTGAAATCAAACCGTATGACGCATCTAAGTGTGAAATTGCATCGGTCGACGGACAGCTTTTCCGCAGCTGGAAAGATAATTACGGTTATATCAATACCGAAAACACAAAAGCTGTTTACGGTCTTCTCGCTAAAAACGGAAAAATTGAACTCGACGGACTTTCGGTCGAGAGCACGAATGAGCACGGTGTTATTGCTTTCAGTACTCTTACCGACAAACCGCTTAGCGAATCAGACAATATTCTGCTTACTGCTACCGGTGATGCTATAAACACAGGACTCGAATACGAATTTGTAGATGACAACGATATGAAGATCAATAATTTGGGTGAGCCACCTGTTCTTGCTGAAGTAATTGAAGCAGACATATCCCTCAGAAACTGCTATGCAGGTGCTCGAGTTATGGCTGTTGATCCACAAGGATTCTTTATCGGTCGCGTGCCTTCAAGGTACGAGGACGGCTGTCTCAAATTCCATATCGGAGATCAATACGAAAGCATTTACTATTTGATAATCAAAGATTAAAAAAGTGTGGCGACACAGTCGCCACACCTACAAACATTAACTTTATATTAAATTCAGTTTTGTTTTTCTATACTCACTCGGAGTCACACCGTAACGTTCAAGAAACACCCTGTTAAACGTACTTTGGTTTTTATATCCTACCTCGAGAGCTATATATGTAATAGGATGCTCGGTGGACCTTAAAAGCTTTATTGCCTCAAACATTCTAAGAGTATTGATATACTCTCTGAAGTTTTGTCCTAACCGCGAGCTAATTACATTTGAACAGTATTTTTGAGAAATTCCTACTGTCTTTGCAAGAGACTCAACACTAATGTCATTCTTAAAATTTTCACTGCAATATTTAAGAATGCGTGCCAGAACGTCTCCGTTTTCATTCTTGTTTTCAATAAAATTCAAGCTTCTCAATGCTTCGCCAACAAGAACGTTAATATAACCCTTAGTGATTTTATCACCAAGCTCAGTATGGCTTTTTCTTGCTTCGTGAGCTTTTTTGAGAACGTCATTAAGCTTTTTGACAGATTCGCCTGCAATAAAAGGATATTTAGGCTTGCATCCCCTGATTTCCTTGGTGAAATCGGGGCAAAGATTAGGATCAAACATAACCATACAGTATTCTGCATCAATGAATTTATATCTGTGAGGAATATATGGAAACACAATTACCATATTCCCCGCGTGTAAAGTTTTCTCATAATTGTCAACAGAGCAAATTGCAGAACCGCTTTCAATATATATAAATTCAATTTGTGGGTGTATAAGAAGAGGGTATTCAACCGTGTGTCGCCCCGACGGTGAAATTGCTATTGTGTCAGTACGGTATTCAAATGATGCTATCATAATTACTCTCCGTTTTAAATTCAATACATCTATATAATAACACAACAAAAATTTTATGTCAACTAAGATAAAATAACTAAAATTTAAAGGAGTATTAAGATGTCAAAAATCGGTTTTATTGGATTTGGTGAAGTCAACACTCCCGTTGACGTTATCATCAGAAAATGCTCAGCAGCAGAGGCTGCACTCAAAGCGGAAGGACTCGACCTCGTCTCCGTTTATCCCGTAGCAGATGACTATGAGGAAACACAGGTAAACGATGCTGTAAAAAAGCTTGCAGAAGAAAAATTTGATGCACTTGTAGTTTGCGTTGCAGGTTGGATTCCTACACACGCAGTAATTAAGGTTACCGAGCACTATCGTCATCTTCCTATGGTTTTATGGGGACTTTGTGGCTGGTACGAGGGCGAACGCCTCGTTACAACAGCAGATCAAGCGGGAACTACCGGTCTCCGTGCCACCTTCGAAGGACTTGGCTACAAGTTTAAGTACATCTACGATATTATCGGTAAAAAAACAAGAAGTGCAGAGGTCGCAAATTACTGCAGAGCAGCAGTTGCTGCAAAAGCACTTCTTCACGATAAAGTCGGCATGGCAGGATACCGTGACATGAATCTTTATGGAACACTTTATGATGGAATGTCCTTAAAGAAAACAACCAGTGTTGAAATCGAGACCTTCGAAATGCTCGAGATAGAGCAGAGATACAACAAACTCACTGACGCAGAGAAGAGAAAGGTTGTTAACGAAAGAATACTCAAATGGAATTTCCTCAAGCCCGCTGATGACGAGCCTATGATGAAGGCTGCGGGTTATTATCTCGCAGTTAAGCATATTGCTGACGAGAGAGGATACAAGGCGATTTCTCTTAAAGACGTTGACGGAATGAAGAAGCTCTGCGGATTCCCGCCTGCACCTATATTTATGCTCCTTTCTGAGGACGGCTACACGACCGTTCCCGAAAACGATTCTCTCGGTGCTGTAACTCAGCTTATTATGTCAAGACTCACAGGACAGCTCGCAGGTTATCTTGAATTCTATGAATTCTTTGATAACAGTGTCCTTGCGGGTGTTCCCGATTTCGTTGCCGCTGATATGGTTGACGGAGACACCTATACTGTTCTTCCTGCAGCGTTTGGATTACTTAGCCAGGGAATCCTCAACGTTTCTAAAGTAAAAACAGGTACTCTTACAATGTCTCGACTTGTTTATAAGGACGGAAAATATGTTATGCACGTAATACTTGGAAACGGCAAGAATCCGCCTCTTTGGGAAGAATGCGGCTGGGATGCCCCCGCTCCGCAGCTTTCAGCACTTGAGATCGAGATTCCCAGTGTTGAAAAGTTTGCCGACAACGTTGCTTGTCAGCACTACATTATCACTTTCGGTGATAATAGGGAATCAATCCGCAACCTTTGCAACATTCTCGGTGTAGAAGTTTTTGAGATGTAAAACAAAAAACGTCAGTCACTCGACTGACGTTTTTTGTTTAGTTAAACGTTACTTTGCTACCAATGTAATTATTGATGCTATCAACAGTATAAACGTTTTTATTCTTTTCATAAAGAGCTGTTTTTGTATCGTACTCACTATTTAGTTTTTGTACGTACTTTTCGTTAATGTTGATTTTGATCTCAACGTCATTTTCAGATTTAACGTCCTTAATTAAGTCGCTGTAAACCTCTTCTTGGACGAACAACATTGGAACATCTACGGATATCTTTACATATTTCTCGTTTTCGGCATCGTATTTATAGAAATATTGTGTTCTGAATTCCAAATCAAATCTTCTTGAAGCAATTTTAAGACCGCCGCTTATACCATAGTTTTTAGCCTTCCAAACTGTATCACTATTATTTATACTAAACGATGCTTTTTGATCATCAGTTTTAGGAGTGAATTTAATGGAAATAATTCCATCAACGTCAAACAAATTAAACCACATTGTGTTGTACGTTATCTTCGCAGCGGATTCCTTAACTTCATATGCAAGCATTTCCCCTGTTTTTGTAGAGTAGAGCTCGCATATTGATCCCGAAAAACCAACAAGACCATCTGCTTTGTTTCCAACAACGGTTACATAATCATCATTTATATAAAAATCTGCAGTGTTGGGTATTTCGATAGACGAAGCTTTCAAATATTCATAAATGTGACCGTTAATTGTATTATCAGAATTCTTTGTAAAGTCAATATAAGAATATTTCAAATTAAGATACTTGATTGCAAATGAATAAGAATTTTTATTTATAGTATAGGTTAGTGCGTTGGCATCACCGATTTGAATACGTACTTTTTTAACTTCAGTTTCAGTATTCATTGACAATGCAATCTGTATGTCCTGCTGTCCTAAAACAGGAATATTTGCAGAATAATTTAAAACGTAGTTTACATCATTTTCAGTACAGTTTATTGTAACTGAATAAACTCCGGATTCAAACTGATGATGAGCTGTATCACTGGGATTTTTATCAAGATAATTATTAAAGGCAATTACAGATGCAGAAGCAACACCGTCAATAACAGAAAGCGTGTTAAAGAAAACCTGTGCTTCTTCAATGTTTTCAATAACCATATTCATCTGTTCACCTATTCCGTTTTTAGGAATGTTTGAGGTTTGAACAAAACTTAAATAATCAGCAGGAATTGAGTTTACGTTTACTAACTTACTTTTGTTTTCTGCACGCAAAGAACTTGGGATTACATCTTTAGGGTTCCATTTATAAAAATCTAAAAGAGCCTTAAGAGCATTAGAAAACTTAACCTTGTTATTTGACAAAGTAGGCTGTTCAGTAGGTTTTGTTGTCTCATCTTCCTTCGGTGCCGTTGTTACTTCTTCCTTAGGGGCAGTTGTTGTATCAGATTGAGGCTTTGTTTCTTCCGCAGGTCTCTGGGTTTCGGGTTCTTTTGTTGTCGAAGTAGCAGGGACATCAGTTTCAACGAATATTTCGCTATCTTTTTCATCCGTTACAACGTCCTGATTTTGAGTTGCTCCGTCAGTGTCATTATTGCCTAAAGCTGATTCGTTGCCACAAGAAACGAGAGAGATAATGAATAACAGTGCTAACAACAAGCTAATAATTTTTTTCATAAGATACTCCTTACATTTATTATATTAAAATTTTAAAAAACATCCTCGATTTCGTCCGGACGTCTATAATTCTTAACAATCGCAAAAGGATATACGAAAACTGAAAGTATAAGTCCAAGAATTAAAGCAAACAAAGCAAACGCAAGGAATATTGCCATACCAAGAAGGAATAGTCCAAGTTTTACTGTCAAAAACCATAGACAGCCGTCAAGGTCTAATGTAAATATCAATCCCGGCATTTTTACAAATCCCCAAGACATAATCGTAAGTGTCATTTCACCAATGAAATTGTTTGCCAACAAACAACAAGACGTAAAGGTAAATATAGATATTGTTCCAAAAATCGACAACATTACTGTTTCAAAATCTGTAAATCCGCCTCCTGAAATCGCAATCCACAACCAAATTCCCGCAAGTATCGGGGAAATAATAAAAGATTTTACTCTTCTCTTAATAGATTTATCAATCCTTGCATTTCTTTCTTTTGTAATTCGATTAGTCTCACATGATTTACACCATACTACAGAATCGTACTTACGCACAATTTCGTTTGACTCATAAATGGGTTGGTTACAGTTATGACAAACAGCCAAAAACTGTCTGGGAATATCGTGATATGTATTTTCTTTTTCTTTTAAAGGTTCAGTATCATCGTCTACTTTTTGACTTTCTATACCCATTATTTCATCAGTAGAAACCCCGAAAATTTTAGCTAATTCAAGAATGGTACTTACTGAGGGTTCTACCTCGTTATTTTCCCATCTTGATACAGCCTGTGCAGACACAAATAACTTATCAGCTAAATTCTTTTGTGTCATTCCTTGTTGAACACGTAATTTTTTAATATTACTGCCAATCATAATGTAAAAACTCCTTTTTGATTTTGATTTGTTGGATTCAACATGATTTTATTATAAACAAATAGTTAACTCTTGTAAATCGACAAGAAGTGGAAAAGATAAACAGTTTGTTGAATTGCCTGATTTTGTTATTAAAAAAGGTGCACCGAACAGGGTGCACCTAAAAAGTGCTCCTCAAATTGTTGCTACACAATTACATTTCCCGTTTATGGTACAGTAAAAGAGGAAAAACACTTTTTTACAAAATATCTTTCCACAAACGAGAATAAAGTATGCAATTTGTGTAGCATATCAATTATAACACACACTTATATAATAAGTCAACAAAATGTTTAGTAAATTTAATGATAAATAAAAGAAAGCACACAAACCTGAAATTCGATTTGTGTGCTCTGAATTTAATCATAAACATTTTTCATGCAAGACAACACCGTTAGCAATAAGCTTATCTTGCAACAATTTAATGTCAAGACTCGAAAAATCATCTGTTAAAGCAGCCGCTGTTCCTGCTGCCTGACCGGTTACAGCACAGCAGGGAATTACCCTCATAACGTCCCACAAGGTCTCGTCAACTGAAGTACACCTGCCGGCAACAATAAGATTCTTCATATTTTTATAATATAAAGTCCTAAACGGAACTTCATACACAGGCCCACGCTTTTTCCAGTTAGAGACCATACCGATAGAATCCTCAAAATATTTATGTTCTTCGGTGTACGAAAGCTCATATTCGCCAACGATTTTTCTAGTCATACGAATTTGAGGAATAGTAGGTATCGTAGAAATAACCGCATTTTTATTATTAGCTTTTTTATCAAGCCAATGATTTAGAAGCTTTTGATGTGAAAGACAAACCATTTCAGAGAGCTCTTTTCCGTCAAGACCTGTGAATCTTCTCTTGATTAGAGGTGTTTCCTCGTTTCCTGTACGCTCATTTTCTGGCACGTCAGAAGCACCGAGCATTTGAAGATTGTACCCCTTCTCATCGGTAAAATAGTACCAAGCCGCAAGAACGTTCCCCTGCCTAAAGGTCACGGTAGGAGCACCAACAAAGTGAGCTATATCGCAGTCACCCGTAGCGTCGACAACTGATTTGACGGTATATTCACGTATTCCCGATTTATTTACTACTGACAATGATCTTATCTTTCCATCGTCGGCTTTAGCATCAATAGCATAGCTACCGTACATTATGTCAACGTTATTCTCAAGAAGAAGCTTTTCAGCAACAATTGCAAAGGTTTGGGCGTTATACTGTACTTGGTAACGCTTGTCCTTTTCTGTCTTCGTACCAAGACCGTCAAGCCAATTTTCAGGATATTTATCTTCAGCACCGTACGTTATCGAAAGCTTGAGAAGCTCCTCAGCAATACCGAAAGAAACCTGATGACCGTATCCATCACAAAGGGGAAGATATATTGTAATAAGCCCGGCAGTTGCAAGACCGCCAAGCATATATTCCTTTTCGAATAAAACTACTTTTTTCCCTTCGCGAGCAGCTGCTAAAGCTGCCGAAATTCCTGCAATTCCACCGCCACATACGGCAATATCATAACAATTACTCATAGACGCTCCTTAGAAATTTATAAAAACATTATAGTGCATAAAAAATGCTATGTCAAGTAAAAATTAAAAAAATGTGGAGACCAATTACGGTCTCCACATTGAAGTTCTATACGTTATATTGTTCCCGTAACAATAAGAGTTACTGTACCCGGAGTCGAAGAATACTCTCCGGTCACGGGATCCTGAATATAACTTGCAGCCGGCACAGTAATCTGACCGGGATTTGTAACAAACAATCCCGTTGTTTCATCATAATTGTACTGTGTGCCATCAGTCCAAGTAACACCGTTATAGGCTACTACAAGATCAGTCAATACAGGATCAAAAATGTCGCTTATAACAGCGTCATCGGTTGCAACAACTTCATTTGTGCCTGTGTTTTGAATGACAAAGGTATAGGTCACTCTTTCGTTGTCAACAACCTGTGTTGGTGTAATAGATTTTGTTATCGTGAGAGCTGCCTCGCTAACAGGAACTATTGTCGCAGAAGCGGTGAGGGGCGTTGTAACACCTGTACCTGCCGCTGTAACAGTATTAACAATACTTCCGCCTATATTTAAGTTCGCAAAAGAATTTACTCTTGCCTGATATACAAGAACCGCATCAGCATTTGCAGGAACGTTAATTCCGCTAAATTCAAGAGGGGGACCGGCAGTAACTGTCGGTGCAACTTGAGGAACACCGTCAATGAACAGTGCAACAGAATCGGCACTGTAATCTAAAGGATATAACGTCGTTCCATTATAATCATATCCGCCCAAATCGTCAGTAAGAGTTATACCGTTAAGAGGTGTGTTTGATGTGTTTCTTAGCGTTACAACGTAAGTGACGATTGAATTAGGCGCATAAGTTCCTTCAATAGACGTCTTGTATACAGATAAAGCATCAAGAATTTCACCGTA
Organism: Clostridia bacterium; assembly: GCA_017503865.1. Classification (GTDB taxonomy): domain Bacteria; phylum Bacillota; class Clostridia; order Oscillospirales; family CAG-272; genus HGM12713. The sequence continues at coordinate 51,908 of JAFVSI010000044.1, forward strand.
AGCAACGTTTGAGCTTGTCGAAATGCCGCTGTAAGTCAAGGTTGCCTGATTAGAAAATATAGCCATTGATTATCTCCTAAATAGATATTACGGGATATGACATCCCACCAACAGTCTATGTTTTATTGACATATTTTGACACGTGCTCTCTCCATAGAAAAACAAAAAAACAACGAACAAAAAAGTTCGTTGTTTTTTGGTGCGGATAAAGGGACTTGAACCCATATGAAATTGCTTTCACTGGAACCTGAATCCAGCGCGTCTGCCAATTCCGCCACATCCGCATATATAGTTACTTGAGTGCTATCAAGCAACTATAACATCTTATCATATTTAAAGTTTTTTGTCAAGAACAAAAGGGAATTTTACTTAGCGTTTTCGTACCACTCAAGAAACGCAGAAAGATTTTCTTCCTTGACGTAGCTTGCTTCTGTTGTAAGCAATTCTACCATTCTTTTATCTTCATCGGTTGGATTCTTTTTGCTCAAAAAGACTTTTGTAAGCATTTTAATCATAGATTTATTTATACCTTTAAGTTTCGAAAGTCTAATTCCGCCCTGAATAGTAAAAAGTGGAATGCTCTCGGGCAATGATATCGCTTTTCTTACTTCCTCTAAAAGGCAACCCGTATCTGCAAGACCAACACCGCAGACAGCCTTAACTTTATATCTTCTTGAAGCTTTTTTATATCCCTTGACAGAGCTTGCAAAGAGCCAACCCATATAAATAATCTCAGTTCCTTTTTCGAGGTTCATTTTAGCTTCATCAAGGTCGAAAAGGGGAAGAGAAAGCTTATATTTGAGCATTTCAGCATATTCTTTGGTAAATCCAGTATTTGACGTATAAACGATTGCTTTCATATTACTAATCTCCTAATAGGTATATTTTGATTATAACAAAAATTCCCTTGTATTTCAAGTACTTTATGTCGATAATCTTAATAGTAAATAAAATTCAAAAAGCTATTGCAAAACAGATTAAAATCTGCTATAATATATTAGCCGAGGAGAAATTCTCGCAATACAGCCGAGGCTGTGAAATAAGGCCATACCAGCCGGGGAATTAGCGGTGCCTTGTACCTGAAATCCGCTACAGCAGGGGTTCATTCCTTTTTTGAGGATTTAGCTTTTACGGTCTTGTGTCGTGTCCTGCTGCGTTGAAGAATGGGTCTTACGCAATCGGTGATTGTGAACCATGTCAGGTGGGGAACCAAGCAGCATTAAGCAGTTTAACTGATGTGCCGTGAGGTAGCCTGTTCGGAGCAGTAGGTACGAAGTTCGCGTAGGGGCGACATTCGATCTAAAGGTGTATGGTCTTATTTTGCAGCCTATCTTTTTTATGGAGGTGAAAATTTTGCATCAAGCGTTGTATAGAAAGTGGCGTCCTGCCGTATTTGATGATGTAAGCGGTCAGGATCATATTACCTCTGTTCTGAAATATGAGGTTCAAAACGTAAAATTTTCACACGCATATCTTTTTTGCGGTTCACGCGGTACCGGTAAAACAACTTGTGCAAAAATTCTTGCAAAGGCAGTCAACTGCGAGTCTCCTGTAAACGGAAATCCTTGCAACAAGTGTGCTTCTTGCCTCGCTATTGATAACGGAACTGCTACCGACGTTCTCGAAATGGACGCTGCATCAAACAACAGCGTTGAAAATATCAGAGATATTCGTGATGAGGTTGTATACACTCCTTCATTACTAAAATACCGTGTTTATATCGTCGACGAGGTTCATATGCTTACGGGAAGTGCATTCAACGCACTTTTGAAAACGCTTGAGGAACCGCCCTCACACGTTGTTTTTATTCTTGCAACTACTGAACTTCATAAGCTTCCAGCTACAATTATATCACGTTGTCAGCGTTTCGATTTCAGAAGAATAACCGTCAGCGATATTATGGCACGCCTTGCTCACATTGCGAGAAATGAGGGTATTACTGCAGATAACAATGCTCTTAGAATGATTGCAAAATATTCACAAGGCGGACTAAGAGACGCAATAAGCCTTCTTGAGCTTTGTGCAGGTAACCGAACCTCACTTACACTTGACGATGTTGTTGAAACAATAGGATCCATTTCAAACGATACCATTATAGAGCTTCTTTATGCGGTAAGTCAAAAGAATTTTGACGTTATTTTTTCGGTCGTTAACGACATGGTAAACTCTTCGAAAGACATTTCCGTTTTCTTCAATGACCTTATCGCTTATTGTAGAAATTTACTTGTTTTCAAGACGTCCTCAAAGGCTGATGAGTATCTTGATCTTACTGACAGTGAAAAACAGCAATATTTAAGCACTGCATCTCTTTTTTCTAAGGAGACGTTGCTATATTTCATTAAAATACTTAACGACTCACTTTACGTTATGCTAAAGTCGACATACACAAAACGTTACGTCGCGGAGATGGCACTTATAAGAATGAGCGATGACAGTCTTGACACTTCAACTGATGCACTGTCGTCAAGACTTGCCAAGCTTGAAACAAAGCTTTCAACAATCAATGTTTCTACTCAAGTCGTTAATAACGTTCCTCAGATAGCTGTTACTGAGCAGCCTAAAGCAACTAACGTAACAACGTCGACTGTAAACGACGTTACACCTGAGAACACGGTAAAGATTACAGATGATAAACCAACTGTCGATCAAAAAAAGAATACAACCGCCAAAGACAAGCTAATAAGAGGGTGGGTTGATATGATCGACAGTATAGAATCAAACGAACCGGGTGTTTTGTCGGTATTGAAAAATAACGCTAAAGCTTATTTAAAGCCTGACGGACACGTTTCAATAAGATTTAAAACCACCTGGTCGTTTAATATGTTTAATCAATCAAGCTTAAGAACGATAGTTTCTTCAAAGCTTAGCGAGCTTTTAAACAAGCAGTTGACCGAGAACGAAATTGAATATATCGTCAATGAGTCGATTATAGACAATAGCGATGACCTTGATGAACTTTATGAATTAAATTAAATCAAAAGGAGAAACAAATATGAGAGCAAATATACCTAAGGGAATGGGCGGCGGTCCTCAGAATATGAGTGCAATGCTTCGTCAGGCTCAAAAGATGCAAGAGGATATGGAAGCACTTCAGGCTGACCTTGACTCGAGAGAATATGACATTAGTGCAGGTGGCGGTGTCGTTGAAGTTAAGATAAACGGTAAAAAGGAAGTTTTAAGCATTGACATCAAGCCCGAGATAGTTGATCCCGATGATATTGAAACTCTTTCCGACATTCTCGTAGCAGCTGTCAACGAGGCAATAAAGAGAGTTGAAGAAACAAACAGTGCAGAAATGTCGAAAATCACCGGCAGCGTAGGGCTTCCCGGTCTCTTCTGATATGGCGGATTACATAGAATCTCTTGAAAGACTTGCCGAGCATTTTGCAAGACTTCAAGGAGTTGGAAAAAAATCTGCTATGCGTATGGCATACTCGATTCTCGATTTTGACAATGAGGTAGTCGAGGACTTTGCAAAAGCACTCATAGATGCAAAGCAGAAAATACACGAGTGCCCTATTTGCGGAAATCTTACTGACAAGGACTCTTGCTTCGTATGTAACGATCTTATGAGAGACAAAGGCATTATTTGCGTTGTTGAGGACGTAAAGGCACTCCTGTCCATTGAAAAAGTAAGGGAATTTAAAGGTGTCTATCACGTTCTTCACGGTGCTATTTCACCTGTAAACGGAATAACGCCCGATAAGATCCGTTTCCGCGAGCTAATTGAGCGAGTGGGAACGGAGGATGTTTCCGAAGTTATTATCGCAACTAATCCTACGCCAGACGGCGAAGTAACCGCAATGTATATTTCAAAGTATCTTAAACCGCTCGGTGTCAGGGTAACAAGACTTGCTTACGGTATTCCTGTAGGCTCCGAGCTTGAATATACCGATGAAATTACTCTTGGCAGAGCACTTGACGGAAGACGCGACTTATAAGTAAATTTAAGCCAACCCATTTATGGGTTGGCTTCATTTTTTTCTTCTTTCCACATAAAATAATTAAAATGCTCTCTGCAGTAACAGTTGACTTGCTTATCTGTTCGGCTAACACCTGAAAAATTGCCGTTTGGAATTAAATTTGAATAAAAAGGAAGTGACGAGGCTGTTTCAGGTTGCGTAGTCTTACCTATATTTCTCCAGACATATTGTGCGTCAGAAATATAAACCTGGCACGGAAAAGTACGCTTAACGTTTATTAAACCGACCGAAATAATGTTTTCCTTTGGACATTCATTAGCAGCAATACATTCAGTCACGGCATCATATTCTACCATTACGTGTATATTACAATAATCCTTTGGAACCGTCCCTCTCACAAAGTAACCTATCTCAGCTCGGCTACCGCGAATATCAGACATACAAGCCTCAGTTAAAAGCTTACCCGAATCTGCACAGTACTTAGCTTCAACAATATTATTACTGAAGCTGAATTTTAAAGTATCATTTTTATTTCTTTCCTTCTCGTGAAGAAGAGCAACTATCTCATCCCATATTTTGTTACAGGATTTTCCGTTATAATCCGCAAGACTTTTAGGGTACTCGTAACCAAGCCAAGTACCGCAAATATAGTAAGGAGAATATCCTATAAACCACTTGTCATAATTGTTTTGAGTAGTACCTGTTTTTCCCGCAACGTCAAGCCATCTATCAACGTTCATTTCCTTAGCAGTGCCATTCGTTATAACGTTTTGAAGCATCATTGTCATAATGTCAGCATTTTCCTCACTGATTATCGACTCACCTTTATACTCTTTTGATAATATCTCGTTACCGGATATATCAACAACCTTCAAATATGAACGAAAGTCATTGTATATTCCTTTATTAGCGAAAATCGAGTAAGCTGCCGTAGTTTCCCTAAGTGTCACTCCGTAATTAAACTGACCTAATGCAAGAGCCGCGTAATCCATATCGGTAACTGAGTTTCCGTTTTTATCGTTGCCTTTTAAAATTAAACTTTTCATATTTAATTTGTTATACAAAAACTCAAATGAAGTCTCAAGACCTACGTCGTCTAAAACGCTTACGGAAACCGTATTTATAGAATTCTCAAGAGCATAGTTTATATTTGTAAGACCTCTGTAAACTCCCGACGCATTTTTAGGCCACGTCGAATATTTAGTTCCTTGAGAGTTTACGTTAAATCTTATTGGTACGTCATCATAAACACTTGCCCAATTTATCTTACCACCTTCAAGTGCCGGAGCGTAAACCGACAAAGGTTTTATTACAGAACCCGCAGGACGAACTGTTTGCGTTGCAAAGTTCTGCACTCTATTCGCGTTTTTCTCACCGATTGCTCCAGCTACGCCTAATATATCTCCGGTTTTTGGATCTATTACGATTGTAGCAGATTGCGGCATCTCGCTATTGGTCGATTTATAAAAATTCTCCTCTTCCGAATAATATTTATCAAGCAAATCCTGCACATCTTTGTCCATTGCCATATAAATCCTAAGACCGCCTGTATAAAGCAAGAGATTTGCAACCGAGCGGCTGTATCCTCTCTCAGTCATCAAGTCATTGATGACGTCCTCAATCACCATATCAACGTACCAAGAATTTACAGTACCGGTTTCATATGTGTTCACGTTTAGTACTATATCATCGTTTATAGCACTCGTATATTCGTCACCGTCAATATAGCCTTGTTCAAGCATTTCTCCAAGAATAAGATCTCGTCTCTTTCTATTATTCTCAGGATTCCTTATAGGATCGTAATAGGTGGGGCTGTTTGTAATTGCCGCAATTGTAGCACATTCTGATAAAGTTAACTCACTTATGTCCTTGGAATAATAGTATTCCGCAGCAGCACCAACACCAAAGCATCCCTGCGACAAATTGATCACGTTCAGATACATAGTAAGTATCTCTCTTTTGTCCATCTTTGTTTCGAGATCAAGTGCCCAATATATTTCCTGTAGCTTTCGTTGAAAAGAATATTCATCATTATCGGTAACGTTTTTTATCAGCTGCTGAGTTATTGTCGAGCCGCCGTAGCTGTTACTGAATTTTAAAAAATAATTTACACCCGCAGAAAGCGTTCTTTTCCAATCAACCCCGCTGTGTGTGAAAAAACGTTTATCCTCGATACTTACAAACGCATTTATAAGATTTTTCGGCAATTGTTCATAACTCACACTCTTACACTTATAAGAACTGTATAGCTCCTTGCTTGAAATTTCGCAAAGCTTTCCCACTCTGTTTTCTCTATCACTGAACTCATAATAATACAGCTTTGTTGAGGCACCGTTACCAAGAGGCGAAAATAGAGTCTCATCAACGCTCTTGTCAATGTGTTTTTCAATATATATCGCAAACACGAGTCCAACCACACTTGAAGTTATTATTAAAAGTATCAGAAGTATAAGTAAAGGGCGGATAATAAATTTTTTTAATATTGATTTCATAAATTCCTCGGCTTCTTTTAAATGATAATTCTATTATTAGCTCTAAAATGAATATCTAATCATTATAAAGACAATAATAAGTTATCTTTATTGGAGGGATACTTATGAAAAACGAAAGTAAGTCGTTAATTATACTTTGCTTTTACGTAATCGTTATGGTCGGTGTTTTAGTGCTATCTGTTTATATATTAAATAAACCTTCTGAAAACGTACAAATCGACACGGGCTTAAACGCATACGTTTCAAAAGAAGAAGAAACAAAAATAATATACGTTCCAATATACTCCGAAATCACGAGCGAAAATGAAGAAACTACAACACAGCCGCAAAGAATTAAATACTTTACGGTAAAAAGCTACGGTGAAAAAATCGGAATTTTTAATGAAGAAGAAACTCTTGTTGACGTTATTGAAGTATATACAAAAACCCTTCCCAAAGCAGATAGAGAACTGCTTGAGAAGGGAATTGTGGTATTTAGTGATGTTGAGCTTCGGTCAATTATCGAGGATTATACAGGATAATTATTTTAGTACAACGTTATCTTTACCGAGAAGCTCACAAAGCTCCGAAAGAACAAAATCCGAAAGCGATATGCCGTTGCTGTACGAAATATACTTCTTCGTAGCATCGTTAAAGAATATAACCTGTGTGGTACCACCGAAAATATCAACAAGATTTAAAGCCTTCAAATATTTTTGACATTCCATATCGGGAACCTTTAAATAGATTTTTTTAGGCTTTGTTGGAAGCTCTATTTTAGAGCTTCCTTTTTCTTTTTCTGACTTTATCTCAGGTTCTCGTTTTATTTGGGGTTCTACAAACCTCGTATTATCCACAAGCTCGTCAATACTTGAGACAATTATTCGCGGTGACTCATCGTCACGTATCGAGAGTGTTCCTTCGATAGAAAGCGGAGCATCGATTCGAAGGTTTTGTATGAATCTTGCATACTTATCAGCAAACAAAATGCATTCTATCTCACCAAATCTATCCTCGACAGTAACAAAAGCCATTTTCTCGTTTCGCTTAGTTGTTTTAACAGTCACTGACGTCACCATAGCAGCAATTTTAACAGATTTTTTATCGTTAAGTTCTGCGTCGCTATGAAGAAATGAAAGGTTATTAAGGGCGAGATATTTCGCGTGTTTACCATAGCTCTCAATTGGGTGTCCCGAAAAATACATTCCCGAACTCTCCCTCTCGAGTGCCAAAAGCTCCTTTAGCGAGAATTCAGCAATATTAGGATATTCAAACTTCGGTTGTTCGATAGACGTTCCCAAAACCTGAGGCATAGAAAACATATCAAGCTGTCCAGATATATTATTGCGATTCTTTTCAGTTTGTTGATCAATAATCTTTTCGTACGAATTAAGAAGACGGCTTCTATAAACACCAAGATTATCAAAAGCACCTGACTTTATAAGAGTCTCGACCATTCGCTTGTTTATATCATATTCGCTCATTCGCTCAACAAAGTCCTCAAAGCTTGAAAACGCTCGTCTTCGACGCTCGGATATAATGTTTTCGACAAATTGCTTACCTACGTTCTTAAGAGCTTGCAAACCGAAAACTATATCCTTACCCTTAGCGGTAAAATAAACGCCACTCGCATTGATATCGGGGGGAAGAACGTTGATTCCAAGCTTTTGACACTCAGCAATATACTCGGCAAGCTTTGTTAAATTGTCTTGAACAGAAGTCAAAAGTGCCGCCATATATTCGGTAGGGTAGTGTGCCTTTAAATAAGCGGTTTGATAAGAAATTATCGCATAAGCGGTCGCGTGGCTCTTATTAAAGGCATAATTTGCAAAAGAAGTAAGCTCGTCAAAAAGCTCGCCCGCAAGTGCTTTGTCGATGTTTCTTTCGATAGCACCGTTTAAAAAAGAATCTCTTTCTGCATTAAGAAGCTCTGCCTTTTTCTTTGCCATTGCACGTCTTACAATGTCAGCGTGACCGAAGGTAAAACCTGCGACCTCTCGACAGATACTCATCACCTGCTCCTGATATACGATACAGCCATAGGTCGAGGATAGGATAGGCTCAAGACACTCGATAGAATATTTTATCTTGTCAGGATTGTGCCTTCCTTCGATGTATTTCGGAATAGAATCCATAGGTCCCGGACGGTAAAGTGCTATAGCCGCAATAATATCGTCAAACCTCGAGGGCATAAGCTCAGAAAGCACCTGACGCATTCCATCGGATTCGAGCTGAAACAGACCGAGAGTATTTCCGCTTGAAAGTAACTCATAGGTCTTTTTATCATCAAAGGGAATTTTATTTAAATCAAAGCTGCTGTCGTTTTCTGCTATAGCCTTGACGGTATCATCAACTATTGTCAAATACCTAAGTCCAAGAAAGTCAAACTTTATTAGTCCGAGACTTGCCGAGGTATTCATATCAAACTGGGTAACTATTGCGTCCTTACTTGTGGCAAGAGGAACGAAGCTTGAGATCGGTTTTTCGGTCACAACAAGTCCTGCCGCGTGAATAGTAATATTTCTCGGCATTCCTTCAATAGCCATAGCAGTATCAATAAGCTTCTTGTTTTGATCCGATTCCTCATATAGCTCTCTTAAAGCTCTCTGCTTTAAAGCACTCTTAATAGTTACACCGAGGTCTCTTGGAATTGCCTTAGCAACCTTATCAACATCAGCATACGACATTCCGAGTGCTCGACCAACGTCTCTTACAGCCGCCTTTGCTGCAAGTGTACCGAAAGCTATGATCTGCGAAACGTTATCAGCACCGTACCTTTCGTACATATACTGAATAACCTCGTCTCGCCTGTTATAGCAAAAGTCAACGTCAATATCAGGCATACTGACTCGCTCGGGATTCAAAAATCGCTCAAAGAAGAGATCAAATTCAATAGAGTCAACATCGGTAATTCCTATAAGATAGGCGACTATACTACCCGCTCCCGAGCCTCTTCCAGGGCCTACGGGAATTCCTTTTCGCTTAGCATAGTTTACGTAGTCCTCAACAATCAAAAAATAATCGGAATAGCCCATGCTCTCAATAGTACTGAGCTCATATTCTATTCTATCTGTGTACTCTTCCTTTGAGTGCTTAGAGAAGGTTATCTTGCCCTCTCGCACCTTGCTTTCAAAGCCTTTTAATGTAAGCTCTCGAAGTAATTCAGCGGGACTCTTACCGTCAGGAGTTTTATATGAGGGAAGGAGCATACCGTCAAATTTGAAATCAAAATTGCACATATTGGCAATCTTGACGGTGTTTTCAATAGCACCTTCATATTTACCGAAAAGCATCTCCATTTCATCGGTAGTCTTATAATAAAACTCGTCAGTCTCAAAGCCGATTGGGCGTCCGTCAGTTATAACATTATTGGTTTGAATGCACATAAGAACAGCTTGCATCTCGGCATCATTTCGTCTTAGATAATGACAGTCGTTTGTAGCAACGAGACCTAAATCGCATTCCTCAGCAAGAGAAACGAGGGAGGGAAGTATTTGAATTTGCTCAGCTATGCCATGATTTTGAATTTCAATATAGAAATTATCCTTTCCAAATATGTCCTTCATTTTTAAGGCATATTCCTTTGCGGCATCATAATTGCCCTTTGAAAGCTCCCTCGGGATTTTACCTGCAAGACAGGCAGACAAAGCAATAAGTCCTTCGCTGTGGTCGCGTAAAAGCTCTTCGTCTATTCTCGGTCTCGAATAAAAACCTTCTGTAAAGCCCTTAGAGACCATATATATTAAATTTTTATATCCCGTCTCGTTTTTACATAGAAGAACAAGATGGTACGGTCTTGCATCAGCACTACCTTTGCTAAATCTTGACCCTTGGGCACAGTAGACCTCACAGCCAATAATAGGCTTTATATTTTCAGCCTTGCAAGCGTTATAAAAATCGACCACACCGTACATAACACCGTGATCGGTTATAGCGACGGCGGTATGACCGCATTCTGCCGCTCTTTTCGGTATATCTGCTATGCGACAGGCACCGTCAAGAAGGCTGTATTCACTATGAAGATGAAGGTGGACAAATTCCGACATATTGATCTCCAATTTAAACTTCTAAATTTATTTTATATTTTGGGCTTCAAGAATAATTCTGTTAAGTCTATGACTAAGACCTGATTTTGATATTGGGGGAGAGTGCATAAGTCCAAGCTCGACCATTGAAACCTCGGGGTTGTTAAGCCTGAGCAATGCAGTTACTCTTAACTCTTCGGGAAGGGAATCAAATTTGTGGGCTTCAATTAGCTTTTGTATCGCTTCTATATGATTGTGAGAAGCACTAACAGCTCTGTATATATTCTTTGCCAAACAGTTTGTAACCCTGTTTTCGTAATTTCTAATCTCTTTTTTTATTCCCATTTGAGAATAATCAAAGCTCGTTTTTACAACACCGATATAGTATAAAATATCCGAGATAACTCCGTTATTCTTAATATATAGACCTATGCTGTTTTGACGGTTTGTTATTTTGGGGACAAATCCGAGCATCGATAAAAATCTGTAAAATTTCGATGCAACCGATATGTTTTTTGGATCAAATGAAAACTCAAGATTGAAGGATTTGTTTGGATCGCTTATCTTTGCAGTCGATAAAAATACCCCTCTCAAAAAAGCTTGCTCACAAGCAGGACATTTGAATTCTGCCGCGTCTTGTATAATACCGTCAGGATTTGAATTAAGCTCTTCAAAAAAGTTCGAAATTGAATTCGATGAAAATGAAATAGCATAATACTTTTTTCCAGGTTTTAAAACAACGTATTTTTGAGGTCTGAGAGAATATATCTTTTGTAAAAGTTCTCTTGCGTTATCACTCACGTCTTCTAAAATATTTGAAAATTCAAACGATCTACCGTCAACGCGGACAGCATTTATCAAAAGTCCCAATAGAAAAGCTTTTTTACAACAATTCTTCTTAGTTTGAATATCAAGAAGTTCTCTTTTAATATCCTCTGAAAAAGACATATTTTCACCTTTCAACTAAAATATATATTTGACCTCTCGCTCAAGCTTTACACCGTGTTTTTGATAAACGGTATCTTCGATATGCTTGGATAGCAAAAGAACGTCATTTGCAGTAGCACCGCCCTTGTTTACAATAAATCCTGCGTGCTTTGTCGATACTTCGGCACCGCCTATAGAATATCCTTTAAGATTGGCATCGTCGATTAGTTTAGCTGCGAAATACCCGTCGGGACGCTTAAAAAAGCTACCGCAGTTTGGATATTCAAGCGGCTGACTATTCCTTCGAGATTCAGTGTTTTTTGAAATTTTTTCTACAATTTCGTATTTATCAGCGTGCTGCAGCCTTATTGTCGTTGATAGAAAAACAAGTGACCGATCACACGCAAAAAGGCTATCACGGTAAGCAAATTTATGTTCTTCGCGTGAAATTACCTCGATTTTATACGTCTTAGTGTCATAGTATCTTGATGAAACAACAACACTTGCCATATCAGAGCCATATGCACCTGCGTTCATAATCATCGCTCCGCCAACTGTTCCAGGTATTCCGTGAGCAAACTCAAATCCGGATAGGGAATTCTCAAGTGCGAGTGAAGAAATTTTTACAAGTTTTGTACCTGTTTGTGCAGTAATATAACAATCGTCAAGCGTAACGTTATTTATCTTGTTTGTAAAAATAATTGCACCGTCAAAACCTTCGTCAGCAAATAAAACGTTTGAACCGTTACCGATAATCTCGAAACGTACTTCATTTTCCTTTGAAATTCTTATAGCCTTCAAAAGTTCTTCTTCGTTTTTTGGAAAAAGAGCAAGTTTTGCCAATCCGCCAATTCGGAAGGTTGAAGCACGTGACAAATCAAACGATTCTTTTTTCTCGATTGACGTACTCGAATATAATTCGGACAAATCTCTCATAAAAACAATCCTTTACCCGATAATAAAATCGTAAATTGAATCAAAGTCACTCGCTATATGCGTGATTTTCATATCCAGAGGAGCTACCTTAGATGCAGGATTATACCAACAGGTGTCAATTCCGAAATTGATACCTCCTTTAATATCTGACGAAAGGGAATCGCCAACAATCAATGTTTTGGATTTGTCAATAGAAATTATCTCATCTACCTTATTAAAATAGTTTATATCAGGCTTTTCAAATCCTAAAACTCCAGAAATGAAAATTTCGTCAAAATATTTTGTTATAGGACAACCAGAAAAACGTCCTTTTTGAATAAACTCGACGCCGTTTGTTACAATATGCATTTTCACTTTCCCGTAAAGACGAGAGCAAAGAACGTCAGCACCCTCAATTATGTATGACATTTTTGAAAGGTTCTCCATATATGATTTCGCCATCGCTTTTGCATCACAATCGTAACCGAAAAGCTCACAAAACAGCTCAAACCTGTGGTAGAGTAGCACCTTTTTTTCAATTTCGCCCCTCTCAAGAGCTTTCCAAAGACCGTCGTTTATCTCGCTATATTTAGCCACAAGCTCATCGGTAGGAACAATTCCAAACTCTTCCATAGTTTTTCTGACAGCCTCGTCCTCTGACCTTTTAAAATCAAGGAGTGTTCCGTCAGCATCAAACAACACAGTGTTATATCTCATAAAACAATAGATCTCCCATATATACATTTAACCAATATAATTATACTATAAATATGTGAAATTTTCAATCATTTCCTCAACAAATATTGTGAATTATGATATTTCAATATTTTAGTCATTTTATCTTGACTTTTTATGCGAATTTTGATATAATTATTGCTAATATATTTTGTTGCTTGGAGGTTAAAAATGTCTAAAGATTCAAAATTCGCAAAAGAAGGCCTTACGTTCGATGATGTGCTTTTGGTTCCCGCTAAAAGTGACGTGCTTCCCGCAGACGTATCGCTAAAAACAAGACTTACAAACAAGATCACGCTTAACGTCCCGGTTTTGAGTGCGGCAATGGATACCGTTACCGAGGCTCAGCTTGCAATTGCCATTGCTCGTGAGGGCGGTGCAGGTACTATTCACAAGAATATGACCATTGATGCTCAGGTTGATAACGTCGACAGAGTTAAGAGAAGCGAGAACGGTGTTATTACTAACCCCATATTCCTCGGTCCCGATAACTACGTTTACGAAGCAGAAGATCTTATGCGTAAGTTCCGCATCTCCGGTGTGCCGATATGTGACGACCAGAAGAGAATTGTCGGTATCATTACTAACAGAGATATGAGATTTCTTGTTGACTACAATGGCCGAATTTCTGACGTTATGACTAAGGACAACCTCGTCACAGCTCCCGCAGGAACTACTCTTCCTGAGGCTCAGGAGATTCTCCGTAAGCATAAGATAGAAAAACTCCCCTTGGTTGACGAGAACAACATTCTTCGCGGTCTTATCACCATCAAGGATATTGAAAAAGCAACAAAGTACCCGAATTCCGCTAAGGATGCAAGAGGCCGTCTTATCTGCGGTGCCGCTATCGGTGCTACAAAGGATGTTCTTGACAGAGCCAAGGCTCTTCTTGAGGTTGGTGCAGACTACCTCGTTCTTGACTCCGCACACGGACATTCTCAGAATATTATCAACAGTATCGCTAAGGTTAAGGAGGCTTTCCCCGAGTGTCAGCTTATAGCAGGTAACATTGCGACAGGTGAAGCAGCTCTCGACCTCATTAAAGCAGGTGCAGATGCCATAAAGGTTGGTATCGGCCCCGGCTCTATCTGCACAACACGTGTCGTTGCAGGTATCGGTGTTCCTCAGATCACAGCTATTTGCGATGCGGCTGAGGTTGCTAACAAGTACAATATTCCCGTAATCGCTGACGGTGGACTTAAGTACAGCGGCGACATTGTTAAGGCTATCGCTGCGGGTGCTTCGTCCGTTATGATCGGTTCTATGTTCGCAGGATGCGAAGAGAGCCCCGGAGAAGAAGAACTTTACCAGGGAAGAAGATTCAAAGTTTACAGAGGTATGGGATCTATCGCGGCTATGGAAAAAGGTTCTAAGGACCGTTACTTCCAGGAAGGCAACAAGAAGCTCGTTCCCGAAGGTGTTGAGGGACGCGTTCCCTTCAAGGGTCCCCTCGCTGACACGATTTACCAGCTTATGGGCGGTCTTCGTTCAGGCATGGGTTATTGCGGTGCTCCCGACATTGAAACACTCAGAAAGAACGCGCAGTTCGTTCGCATAACAAGTGCAGGTCTTCGTGAATCTCATCCTCACGACATTAATATCACTAAGGAAGCTCCTAACTATTCTTCACTTTAACATAAAAAAATGCAGAACTCAATCTGAGTTCTGCATTTTTTATTTTACATTAAAACGAAATCTTATTTCCGGACGGAACAACTCCAAAAGCTTTTTTATATTGTTTATAAAATCCTGAATAATCAGAGAATCCACACTCAAAAGCAACAGCTGTTGCACTCTCTCCGTTTGCAATTCGTGTTTGGGCATTTATCAGTCTTTTTTGAAGTATATACCTGTACGGTGAAATGTTCATTTCCTTTTTAAAAGTATGACTTATAGTTGACTGAGAAACGTTAAGCTGCTTTGCCAATTTCTTGATTGAAATATCGCCGAACAAATTATGGTTTATGTAATCAATACATTTCATCAGCAAAGGACTTCTGGCTGTTTTTTCAAGACTTTTTCGATGAGGCATCTCGCAGGATATCTCGCTTATAAGAACAATTAACATAGCTCTGAGTAAAACATTTTTCTGTTGGCTTGAAAGTTCGCTTTGCGAAAGCTCAATAACCTTATTAACAAGAATCAAGGCATACTCAGAAGCCTCAATAACACGCACGTTATAAAAAGCTCCGTCAAGCAACTCACGAATTTCAGGAGTCTCATAAAAGCTGAATACACATCGTACGTAATTGTTTTCATTGCCATTAATAACGAATTGATGATATTTTTCTTTTGGTATAATAATCAGCTGATCAGGTACAAGCTTAACATGCATCTCATCAGAATAAAAATCAACGTCACCATCAATAAATAAAATAAGCTCGTGATATTCGTGAAACTCTTTGCCGCGTAAAGCACCAACACCTTTAGCATATTTCAACAAAATTTGCTCACCTCTTATATAGCTTGAAAAAGAATCCTCCACACTATCACCCCCCTGCGCGTATATATTATCAAAAAAATGCAATTATGTCAATTATTTATGCAATATTTGCTATTTTTATTGATTATATTGTATGTTAAACTATATTCGTTAAACAATTTAACGGAGGAGATTATGAGAAATTTGTTTGATTTAAAAGGTAAAAAAGCGATAGTAACCGGAGGCACAAAGGGTCTGGGTTACGGTATGGCGGAAGCACTTGCAGAGGCAGGATGCGACGTAGTAATTATAGGTTCGTCTGACGGCGTGTACGAAAGTGCAAAGAATCTCGCCGACAGAGGCTTGTCGTGCAAAGGAGTAAAAGCTAATCTTATTGAAAGAGAAGAGAATTACAGAGCATTTAACGAGGCTCTTGAACTTCTCGGTGGCGACCTTGATATCATGGCAACTGCAGCGGGCATTCAACGCAGACACCCTGCTGAGGAATTTCCAATGGATGAGTGGGATGAGGTGATTAATATAAATCTCAACTCCGTTTGGATTATGTGCCAGGAAGCCGGAAAAATAATGATAAAGAAAAACAAAGGTAAAATCATAAACGTAGCGTCTATGATCTCCTTCTTTGGCGGTCAAACCATACCAGCATATGCTGCATCTAAGGGAGGAGTTGTACAGCTTACTAAAGCACTTTCAAACGACTGGGCAGGCAAGGGAATCAACGTAAATGCAATTGCTCCCGGTTATATGAAGACCGACCTAAACACCGCTCTTGTTGCAAACGAGGAAAGAATGGCACAAATAAATGCTCGTATCCCTGCGGGCAGATGGGGCACCCCCGACGATATGAAGGGAATAACCGTGTTTTTGGCATCCGATGCGTCCGATTACGTTTGCGGTGCTGTGATCCCAGTTGACGGCGGATATCTTGTTAAATAAAGGAGACACCTATGAAAGCATTAGTTTGGACTGACAAAAACGCCGTTGAAATACACGAAAGAGATATTCCCGAATACAAGAACAAGGTTTTGATTAAAGTCGCATATGCGGGCATTTGCGGCTCTGACGTAAGTGTATTTATGGGCAAACACCCAAGAGCTCGCACTCCCCTCGTAATGGGTCACGAATTCACAGGTACTGTTGAAGCAATAGGGGACGGAGTTGAAACTCCGCTTAATGTTGGCGACCACGTTGTTGTAAATCCTCTTTATTACTGTGGCCGTTGTCGTGCTTGTTTGTCGGGTAACGCTCACGTTTGCAGAAGTCTTCGTTTGTATGGCACCGATACTGACGGAGGCATGGCTGAATACACAGCAATTCCCGAAAAGAACATATTAAAACTACCGAGTGAACTTCCCTTAAAGATTGCAACACTGATCGAGCCCGTTGCGGTTGTTATTCACGGATTCAGAATGATACGAAAGCAATTTTACGGTTCAGCTGCTGTTATAGGACTTGGTCCTATGGGACTCCTAAGCGCTCTTATGCTTAAAGATGCGGGAGTTAGCCACTTGTACTGTATAGAAACCAACTCAGAACGAGCTGAACGTGCCAGAAGCCTCGGTCTTGAGGTGATAGATCCTGTTGCATGTGATTCCGTTGAATATATTCGTAACAAAACCGACGGCGAAGGTGTTGATATTTTAGTTGAGGCAAGCGGCAGTGCAGCTGCTGCAAAGAGTATGACGGCAATTGCCGGTGTAAGAGCAGAAATTCTCTTGCTCAGTGTATTTAAAGATGCCGCATCCATTGACCTCCGAACAGTAAACTTTGCAGAACAGACAATCATCGGCTCTCGTGTTTATACGGCGGTAGACTTCAAGGATGCTATAGATTACGTTAAAAACAACACAGAAAAGTTAATGCACGTTATATCACACGTCCGTCCGCTTTCGGATGCCCAGAAAACATTTGACGAAATCGTAAGTGGCAAGACAAATACAATGAAGGTATTACTTGAAATCAATCCCAAACTTTAATAAAAAAACAGAGAGCATATGCTCTCTGTTTTTTATTCTAATTCACCGGCAACTTCTTTGCCTAGGGAAACAACCTCTTTGAGTACATACTGAGGCTCAGATTTTCCATTCACACAATCGGAGGTGATTATAACCTCTTCGACGTCAATTCTTGAGGGAATTTCGTACATAAGCTTCATCATAAGATTTTCCATAATGGAACGAAGACCACGTGCGCCCGTATTTCTCTCAATAGCAAGAGCCGCAACTGAAGGAAGTGCATCATCCTCAAAACTAAGCTTGACGCCATCCATTTCAAAAAGCTTGACGTACTGGTTTATTAGTGAATTCTTAGGCTCGGAAATTATACGAACAAGACTCTCCTTGTCAAGATCGTCAAGTGTAACAATAACAGGAATTCTGCCGACAAGTTCCGGGATAAGACCGAACTTTACAATATCATGGGGAACAACGTCCTTGAAAATCCCCTTCTTTTTACGTTCTTCCTTTTTCTTTATCTCACTTGAAAATCCAACCGTTTGATTTCCTTGACGTCGCTCAATAAGCTTATCAAGTCCCTCAAAGGCACCACCGCAAATAAAGAGTATATTTGAAGTGTTTATCTGTATGAACTCTTGGTTAGGATGCTTTCTACCGCCCTGAGGGGGAACGTTTGCGACAGTCCCTTCAAGGATCTTTAGAAGTGCCTGCTGAACGCCTTCTCCCGAAACGTCGCGTGTTATAGAGCGGTTTTCACTCTTTCTTGCTATCTTATCTACCTCATCGATATAGATTATACCGTGCTCAGCACGGTCTATATCGTAGTCAGCCGCTTGGATAAGACGGAGAAGAATATTTTCAACATCCTCACCAACGTAGCCTGCCTCAGTAAGAGTTGTTGCATCGGCAATTGCAAAGGGAACCTTAAGAGTTTTAGCAAGCGTCTGAGCAAGATACGTCTTACCAACACCCGTAGGACCGATCAAAAGAACGTTACTCTTCTGGAGCTCTACGTCGTCCGACACGTCAGCCCCTTTTGCCTTATGGTTAGCATTGTTTTGCTTATTGAGGATTCGTTTATAGTGATTGTAGACAGCAACCGACAGAGCAACCTTCGCGTCATCCTGACCTATAACGTACTCATCAAGGCTTTTCTTGATCTCGGTGGGCTTGGGCAAAGATGCCATCGAAAGCTCTTCGCCGCCGTTTACCTCTTCAAGAGTATCGTTTATGAGTCTATCACAAGCGTCAACGCACAAATCACAAATATATATGCCCGTAGGAGAGGGAATCAAGAAATTAACTTGATTCTCACGTCTCCCGCAAAAAGAGCAAAATCTGACCTTCTGCGGGGTATTATTGCCGTTATTTGAAGCCATAAATGGTATCCTTTCAAAATATATTAAGCACGCTTATCGTAAATCTTATCGATAAGGCCGTACTCAAGTGCCTGCTTAGACGTCATAAAGTTATCTCTTTCAGTGTCGCGGGCAATCTCCTCAACCGATTTTCCTGTATTCTCGGCAAGAATTCTATTAAGGTTGTCTCTTGTTCTAAGTATGAGCTCAGCCTGAATCTTGATATCGGTAGCCTGCCCTTTAGCACCGCCAAGAGGCTGATGTATCATTATCTCACTGTTGGGAAGAGCAATTCTCTTGCCCTTTGTACCCGAAGAGAGAAGGAAAGCACCCATACTTGCCGCCATACCGATACAAATAGTTGAGACGTCACACTTAATAAACTTCATTGTATCATAAATTGCCATACCTGCGGTTACAGAACCACCGGGACTGTTGATATAAAAATAAATATCCTTATCGGGATCCTGAGCTTCAAGGAAAAGAAGCTGAGCGACCACGAGGGAAGCGGTAGCGTCATTGACCTCGTCCGAAAGGAAAATAATTCTATCGTTGAGAAGTCGCGAAAAAATATCGTAAGAACGTTCACCCTTACTTGTCTGCTCAACTACCATAGGAACGAGTGCATCGTAAATTCCTTTGTTACCGTAAATCATAAAATACTCCATTCTGCGACATATGCTTCGCTATTTTAGGAAAACAGCGAAGCATAGTGCTAAAATTTATTTATTAGTAAAATTACTCAGCCTTTGTCTCTTCAGCTGCGGGAGCTGCTGCCTTGGGAGCTCTGGGTTTTCTTGCTTTCTTAACCTTAATCTGAGCGTTTGTCTTGACAAACTCCATAGCTTTCTTAACCTTCATATCTTCAGCTATTGCGTCCTCAGGAATACTTGCCTTAACCTGGTCAACCTCGATACCGTACATCTTAGCGATGTTCTCGTACTCAGCAGCAATATCCTCAGCGGTAGCTTCGATATTCTCAAGAGCAGCGATCTTTTCAAGAGCAAGTCTTACCTTTACCTGACGCTCAGCCTGAGGTCTAAGCTGCTCGCGGATAGCATCGAGTGTAAGACCTGTATACTTGAGGTATGTAGCAAGGTCAAGTCCGCTTGCACGGAGCCTGTTGTCATAGTCACGTACAAAGTTCTCAGTTTCAGCCTCGAACATAGGGGCAGGAATATCAGCCTCGAGCTTTTCCATAAGGATCTCAGCAAGCTTGTCATCAAGAGCATTTTCAGCTTCTGTTTCGTGTCTCTTCTGGATTTTTGCCTTTATATCAGCCTTATATTCATCGAACGTGTCAAATTCGGAAACGTCCTTTGCGAACTCATCATCAAGCTCAGGAAGCTCAACCTTGGTTATAGAGTGAATCTTAACCTTGAATACTGCGGGCTTGCCTGCAAGCTCCTTTGCGTGATAAGACTCGGGGAAGGTAACGTTAACGTCAAACTCATCTCCAACGTTCTTACCAACGATCTGCTCTTCAAATCCGGGAATGAAAGAACCCGAGCCGAGCTTAAGAGCATACTCGGTACCCTTGCCGCCCTCAAAAGCAACACCGTCAACAAATCCTTCGAAATCGATAACAGTTGTATCATCAAGCTCTGCCGCTCTATCGGAAACTTCGATCTCACGAGAGTTTCTCTCTCTAACGGTCTTGATCTCGTTGTCGATCTCCTCATCAGTAACAGCGGCGATCTTCTTCTCAACCTCAATACCTGTATATTCCTTGATCTCAACCTCAGGCTTTACATAAACCTTAGCGGAGAGAACAAGGCCGTTGTCATCAATAGAAACAACGTCAAACTCGGGCTGTCCAACAACCTGAAGCTCAGCCTCAGCAATAGCTTCGGCATAAGCAGCGGGAATAAGGTCGTTTATAGCGTCCTCGTAGAAGAATCCCTTACCGTACATTTTTTCGATAATAGCCTTAGGAGCCTTACCCTTTCTGAAGCCGGGGATGTTGATCTTTGATACCTGCTTCTTATATACCTTTGTCACAGCAGCATCAAAAGTTTCTTTGTCAACCGAGAACTGAAGTTCAAATCTGTTCTTCTCGATAGACTCTTTTTTTGTCAAACTCATTTTTTTGCCTCCAAAAAATTTATACATTATATTTTATATTTTTTGCATACCTATTTATTTTACTAACTATTTTCCAATTTGTCAATAGAAATTGGAAATTTAGTAATGTTATTCTATATATTGGGGAATAAAATTAAGAAAATCCGCAGAAATTAAATTCATTTTTATTCCGTCCTCAATAAATACTCCGCTTGCCGTATAATTGCCGTGAATATGACCGAAATAGCATCTGTTTACACCATACTCAAGAAGCAGGTCTAATATGCCTTTGTTCTTAAACTCACTCCATACGGGAGGAAAGTGGAAAAAACAGATAATTTCTTTCTTTTCTGCTTGTTGTGCATTCAACTTCACAGCAGACTCAAGTCCTATTTTTAAACGTATAAGCTCACGGTTATTAACCTTATCAAAATCAGCATTGACACTTTTTGTCTGAGTAGATGGATCGATAAACCAACCTCTGCTGCCTGTTATAATAAAATCTTCAACTAAAAGCGAATTGTTGTGTAAAATACTTATATTTTCGATTCCAAGCTCGTTGAAGAGAGAGTTCATTTTGGCGATAGAGGTCCACCAAAAATCGTGATTACCCTTCATTATAACCTTTTTACCGTTAAGTGAAGCAAGAAATTTAATATCAGAAACGGCATCGTTAAGGGTAAGAGCCCAAGAAATGTCACCCGGAATTATAACTGTATCGTTATCAGAGACAAGCTTGTTCCAATTTTGTGCTATTCTATTTTGATAATCCTTCCATCTATTGCCGAACACTTCCATTGATTTGGAAGCGTCATCGGTACACAAATGAAGGTCAGCCATAACGAATACAGACATAAAAATCTCCAATTAAAATTGTTTTACATAAAGTCGCCTCGAGCGAGACACAATAATAGTATTCTCATAAGGAGGTATATATTTATGAACAACGAAAAGATGAATGACAAGTGCTGTTGCTCAACAAAGCCTATCGAGGGAATCAAGTGTGACGTTAAGAACTGTGTTTACCACGACAGCGAAACACACTGTATGGCAGGACAGATCGCAGTAGGCCCCAGCTTTGCAACAAGCAGTGCAGATACAGCTTGTGCAACGTTTAAGGAAAAGAAGTAAATCTATTCCTGATGCACACAAAGCTTTTGCTTTGTGTGCATTTTTTTACATAAACTTGTAAACAGCCTCGAGCATATCCTCGGACTCTATGACCGTAGTAAAGTTGACCTTCCTCTCGGTAAGATTTCTCAAAGGATACGTAATCTCGGTATTTGTAAGAGCGGAAAGTTCGTCAAGAGCATCTGTATCAGAAGTAGCAGCATTGCCTGTAATTGACTTATAAACGTCTGCCGCAAACTTATATGGGCTTGCAGTAGAAGCAACTATCATCTTCTTTGTGTCACCCGTCTCCTTGATATACTGCTCAGCACAGTCAAGTGCAACAGACGTATGCGTGTCAGCAAGATAGCCGTAAGTATCATAATACTTCTTAAGTGTCTTTGCGGTATCAACCTCGTCTGCAAAATATCCAACAAAGTTTTCAGCGATTGCTTTCTTTGTTGCATCACTCACAGTATAGCTTCCATTCTCCGAGAGAGACTTCATATAAGCTCTCGTTTCGTCAGTTCCTGCGGTGAAGCAGAGAAGTCTCTCAAGATTGCTCGATATAAGAATATCCATAGAGGGAGACATTGTGAGATGGAATTTTCTGTTTCTATCGTAAGTACCTGTTCTAAGGAAATCGGTAAGAACGTTATTAGCGTTAGAAGCACATATAAACTTTGCTATGGGAAGTCCCATAAGCTTTGCAAGATAAGCTGCAAAGATATTACCGAAGTTACCTGTAGGAACGCAAACGTTTACCGTCTCACCAAATTTAATGTCACCGCTGTTTAAAAGGTCACAATATGCGGAAACATAGTAAACTATCTGAGGAGCAAGACGTCCCCAGTTTATTGAGTTAGCACTCGAAAGGATATAGGAATTCTCAGCGAACACCTTATGTGCCTCACTGTCAGAGAATATCTTTTTAACACCTGTCTGAGCATCGTCAAAATTACCCTTGATAGCACAAACGTTTACGTTGTTACCGGTCTGTGTAGCCATTTGGAGCTTTTGAACTTTGCTCACACCGCTTTCGGGATAGAATACCATAATCTTAATTCTATCAATATCCTTATACCCCTCAAGAGCCGCCTTACCGGTATCACCAGAAGTGGCGACAAGAATAAGAGCTGTCTTATCTTCGCCCGTCTTAACAAGAGCGCGTGAGAGAAGTCTCGGCATAATTTGAAGTGCCATATCCTTGAAAGCGGCAGTAGGACCGTGCCAAAGCTCGAGAGAATATATATTATCATTTACATTTTTAAGAGGTGCCGCTCCACCGGGGAAAGAGGTCTCACAATATGCCTCTTTGCAATCGGAGAGAAGCTCGTCATACGTATAATCGGTGAGATACATAGAAAGAATCTTTGCAGCTCTCTCGGGGTAGGTCATTTTTGCGAGTTCCTTGATATCCTTCTCGGAAAGAGAGGGAATTGACTCTGGAATAAAAAGACCGCCGTCATCAGCAAGACCTTGCTTTATAACAAGTGCTGAATCAAATTTCTTTTGTTCGCTGTCGCGTGTACTGTAGAATTTCATTTTTTACCTTCCTGAAATATATGTGAAATATTTAATATAAACCAATAGGTTCTAAGCGTGATATGCCCCCTCGAAGTGATTGACTCGAAGAACCTTTTTCGATCCTTTTTTTAAGTAAACCTCAATAACGTCCATTCTCGGTTGCCTGTTTGATGGATTTGAACGTAAATAAGCCCTTGCTCCCGTTATCAAATTAGACCGTTTTGCCGAATTTACGGCCGACGCAGGGGTGCCGTAAGCATTATAAAAATCATCGTCAACCGACCTCGTTTTCACCTCAACAAAAGTTATATAATCCTTGTTTTTTGCGATTATGTCAATCTCTTTGTGAGCTTCACGGTGATTTTTTGCGACGATCCTATAGCCCTTTCGCCTCAAAAAACGGCAAGCAACCTTTTCGCCATACTGTCCAATGTATGCTTTAGAAAATAGCTTAATCATTTAAAAACCTTATAAATTTAGTTCTATGAATAGGAGACGGACCGTACTCTCGCAGAGCTTCCATATGTACCTTTGTTCCATATCCCTTGTGCTTTGCAATTCCGTACATTGGATATTGCTTATCTAGCTCTATGCACTGTCTGTCTCTTGTGACCTTAGCAAGAATTGAAGCTGCTGCAATAGACGGCGAAACTGCATCTCCGTGAACGACAGCTCGACAGGGAAGAGTAAAGCCTCTTGTAACGTTGCCATCAATGAGAGCATAATCGGCCTTGATCTGCAAATCGTCAATGGCACGTCTCATTGCTAAGAGCGAGGCAGAAAGAATATCGGTTGAATTGATCTCCTCAACGCTCGCCTCACAGATAGCGTATGCCAAAGCATCTTTTGTAATAACGTCATAGAGCTTTTCTCGCTTAGCTTCACTGAGTTTTTTGGAGTCGTTGAGTCCCTCGATATGAAGACCGATAGGGAGAATAACAGCGGCAGCAACTACAGGTCCGCAGAGAGGCCCTCTGCCAGCTTCGTCCACACCGCAAACGTTTGCATATCCATTTGCAATTATTTCCGATTCAATTGAATATTCAAGCATTTTCTTCACCCGTTTTAGTAGGAATCACGTCAAGAGATATTCGTCCTATCTTTGCAGCCCTGTACTCGTCAATTATCATATTTGCAACTCGCTCTGAATCTATCTCGCCACCCGAAATTATGCAACCGCGTTTTTTGCCGATAGCAAGAAGAAGATCGTAATCACCAAGTTCGCTATATTTTTCAATGCTATCGAGCTTATATCTTTGACAAAGAAGCTCGGGATAGCTGTGTCTAAGACGCGATACAAGTGCTGTAGCGACACTCTCAATATCAAGAATATCATCCTTAATAGCACCCGTTATAGCAAGATTCTCGCCAACAGTTTTATCCTCGAATTTAGGCCAAAGTATTCCTGGCATATCGAGAAGTAAAATACCTATATTGGTACTTACCCACTGTTTATCAAGGGTAACACCGGGACGGTTTTCCACCTTTGCCTTCTTGTTTCCGCATATTTTGTTTATAAGCGAAGATTTGCCGACGTTTGGCACACCTACGACCATTGCTTTAACGCTTCTACCCGACATACCTTTGGCGTCATATTTTTCAATCTTGTTTGAAAGCAGTTTTTTTATAGCTACGGGGAGTTGGTCAATACCTTTACCCGTAATACAGTCGGTCTCAATACACACCGTGTTGCTATCGGTATATTTATCAGACCAATATTTTGTAATTTTTTGATCCGCAAGGGAAGCCTTGTTAAGTAAGATGATAACAGGCTTTTGAGCACAAAGCTTGGAAATCACGGGATTTCTTGAGCTATAGGGAATTCTTGCGTCAAGAATTTCAATCACTATATCAACGTTTTTAAGGTTCTCCGAAATAAGACGTTTAGTCTTCGCCATATGTCCGGGAAACCACTGAATTTGCTTTTCTGACATTATTTGCTCCTAAAAGTCAATTTACAATACCTATCTTATCAAAGGGATAAACTCTGAAAACGACCTTACCGAGTATTCTTCTCGTATCAACAAAGCCGACTTCCTTATAGCGGCTGTCAAGCGAATTATATCTGTTATCTCCAAGAACAAACAAGTATCCTTGCGGCACCGTACAAGGAAAAGAGAAATCAGTAGGATTGTTGAAATATCTCAACTCAGTATTTCCTTCCTTATCGTAAAAAGCATACGGTTCATCAAGAACACGAACTTTTCCGTCCTTGTCGGTAACGGTTATCTGCATAGTTGAAAAATCAATATCGACAGTCTCTCCGCCAACAGCGATAACTCTTTTTACTACAGGCTCGTTTAAATATCCCGTTTGATGAAACACAACGACATCACCGTTGTCGGGCTCGTAAAAAACGTTTGATACGATAAGCTTTTCCTTGTTTACAAGGGTATTGTTCATCGAATCACCCGAAACCTCGCAAAGGCGGAAGAAGAACATGAAGATCACTACAACTATAGCGAGAGCAAATACGAGCATTTCAACGTATTCAAGCAAAGAAACAACTATTTTCTTTCCGATAGCTTCATTTTTGGTTTCTGACATTTTAATGCCTCTCAATAAAGTATTTTGAAAACTTACTTTTCAATAAGTATCTCCATAATCTTATATCCGTCGGGAATATAATTTGAAGCAGCTTCACAGGTATCCTCGTTAAAGGTATCAACACCTGCCACCTCATTATTAGAAGAATAAATGAAGAAGGGAACAGGGGTTATTGTGTGAGTTCTGAGTCTTATGGGAGTGGGATGGTCGGGAAGTACCATTATCTTGAAATCCTCACCCGAATTCAAGAGATACTCGTAAACAGGTGCGAGTATCTTCTTATCGATAAGCTCAACTGAAAGCACCTTGTTTTCAAGCTCGGCTCTGTGTCCGCACTCATCGGGACCTTCAACATGAACGTAAACAAGATCAGCCCCCTTCTTAAATGCGTCAATAGCCGCAGCAGCCTTTCCGTCATAGTTTGTATGAACGTTTCCTGTTGCACCTTCAACGTCAATAGATTTCATTTCAGCACAAAGACCAATACCCTTAATAAGATCAACAGCCGAAATTACACAAGCATCAAGCCCCCATTTCTGCTTGAAAGAGGGAAGCTGAGGCTTTTTTCCGGGGCTCCAGAGCCAAGCAGAGTTTGCAGGCTTAAGTCCGCGAGCCTTTCTGTCAAGATTTACTGGGTGATCCTTAAGAATATCATAGCTGTCTTTCATAAGCTTGAGAAATTCAGCACCTCCGTCAGCCTCCTTTGGCAAGTAATCGCCAATGCGTTTGCCAAGGATATCGTGAGGTCTCATAAAGTTATACTTATCGTCGGAATTCTTCCAAATAAGACAATGACGGTAGCTGACACCTGTATAGAACTTTCTGAACTCGTTACCAAGCTTTTCGTCAAGAGTTTTTATGAGCTTGTCAGCCTCAGCGGTCGTTATCTCATCGGCACTGTGGTCGAGAATAATTCTGTCCTCATAATTTTCCTCGTCCTCGGTAAGTGTAACAACGTTACATCTATAAGCAGTCTCATCGGGCTTCATATCAATTCCCATACTAACCGCTTCAAGAGGGGAGCGTCCCTTAGAATAAACCTTGGGATCGAAAGAAAGAATTGCCATATTAGCCGTGTCACTTTCAGGCACCATACCTTCGGGAACGTTAGAAACCGTACCGACAAGAGATTTTGACGCCAAAAAATCCATCATAGGCTTTTTTGCCTTTGCCATTGGGGAAAGACCGCCAAGAGCCTCTATATGTTCATCTGCCATTCCATCAGGAATAAGAATTAAGTATTTCATATCTATTTTCCGCCTTATATGATTAGAATTATAAAAATATTCATTATATTATAACACATAACTTTTAAAATTACAATATAAAGTAGTTGAAATTATTCGAAAAATATGTTATTATATCAGTTGATAATTTAAGTAAATTGCATAAAAATATCGGATACATGTAATATGTACCCGATAAATTTACAGTTTTTATTACTGAATGTTGTCAACAACCTTATGAGTCCAATCAAGAAGAGTCTTCTTCTCGTCCTCGCTTACCTTACCGCCAAGGAAGGGAAGTCCGCCTATCTTGAAGTAGAGAACATCTCTGTTTACGTTTGAACCTGCAGCCTCAAGCGTCTCGAGAAGTCTGCTTGCAAGCTTCTCGTCTCCGTCAACAAGAAGAGCAATGTTTTGTGCTTTTTTCTTGTTAAGCTCGGAGCAGAATCTGCGAAGAATGTCGTCAGGCTCGCCCTTGCCGGAAACTGCAAGAATAACAAGTCGCTCGTTTTCGCAAGAGTAGGCAGGGGGAATAACGTCGATCGCGTTGTGGTTTTGTGCAAGGTCAAACTCAGCTTTAACAAGCTCAGCCATAGCCTTTATCTTTGCCTTTTTAGAAAAGTAAAGAAATCTCATTTTAAGTGCCATAATATTTTCCTCCATACTTAGCCAATGAATGGCTAATCTTTGTTGGATACATTATAACACATAAAACTTATAAAGGGAATACTTTTGAGAAAAAAAGATAAATTTTACAAAAAACTACGTTAGAGAAGTGTTGGTTTAGTCAAATCAAAATATCCATCCAATTATACAAAATGCAAATTTTGTATAATTGTAGAAGGGCTTTTAGAGTGTTTTTAGCCGTTTTTGCGGTTTTAAGCTAAACCAATACCTCTATGAGCTAATTTCTAACGGTTTTTGACTTTCACAATTTTTACAGTTCAACTCAAACCAATTTACGACTTCAAATTTTTATATTTATTTTTCGTTGCCTCGCCACCGCGAATATGTCTTTCTTTTTTATTTTGCTCAAGCACAGCCTTTGCTTGGTAATACAATGTTTTATTAACGTATCTCAGCGTTTCTGTTATATCCTTATGTACTGTGCTTTTGCTGATACCAAATCTATTAGCTACAGCTCTGACAGTTGTTTGATTTTCCACAAGGAAGGTCGCAAGCTGTACGCACCGTTCCTTCTCGGTTGATATATACATCATAGAAAAGCTCTCTCCATATCTTTTACTATATTCAACTATATGCTTCCTATTCTAAAATAATTATCTTTTAGAGGTAAATAATGGAAAATTTCAATTCTAACCCGCCAATTATACAAAACTTTTCAAATTATGTCGTTTTTGAAGGAATGACTACCATTTCAGCACTAATTTTGGCCCTTGATAACGCAAAAACAACCCGTAAAATTCATAGAATTCTCTTTGATAAGTCTAAGACCTCTACAAAGCACCGTGAGCTTTCGTTTTTAAGGCATAAATCAGCCGTTCACGGCTTTGATATCAATATTGTTGATAATTCAGAAATAGATAAATACGTAACAGGTCACACACACGGCGGCGTTATAGCCCTTTGTTCAGATAAAGAAATTCCCTCTTTATCACCCGAAAGAATCAAACCTGACGGCATTTATTACATGGTCGAAGGAGTTGAAGATCCATACAATTTCGGCTACGTTATCCGTTCAATTTACGCTTCAGGTGCTGACGGCATTATAACAAGCCCGAGAAATTGGCTCTCCGCCACCTCGGTCGTTACCAAGTCCTCTGCCGGCACTTCCGAGCTAATTGACCTTTACGTTGCTGAGCCTTCCCTCGCGGTTGACACCTTTAAATCCCTTGGATATTCGGTAGTTTGTGCAGGCATCAGGGACTCTAAGAGCATATATGAGGCTGACCTGAAAAAACCTTTATTTGTAATTATCGGTGGCGAAAAGCGAGGTATTTCGAGAGCTATTCTTGATAAAGCCGATGAGATAATCAGAATAGATTACGGCAGAGAGTTCAAGGGCTCATTACCTTCGGTTGCGGCAACTTCGATAATTTCTTTTGAAATTTTAAGAAAAAACTCGGATATTAACTAATTTTTCACAATTTTGTGTTATAATTTTCAAAGTAACATAAGAAACGGAGATTAAAATGTCAAAAAAACTTGCAGTTATAGGCGTTGGAAATATGGCAAAAGCTATAATTTCGGGCATAAAACGCTCATCACTTGATTTTTCGACGATATACTTATACGATATAAATTCAGCACAATATGAAAGCCTTGTTGACGAAAATACCGTTGCTTGCGACAGCGTTGCCTATGCGGTAGACCGTTCGGATTGCGTATTGCTTTCGGTAAAACCGCAGAAATTTCCTGAGCTTCTAAAAGAAATATCTGCTCTTCCCTCTTCAAGGGATAAGCTTTATATCTCAATAGCGGCAGGAATTACAACAAGCTATATAGGTACAGCTTTAAATACAAAAAACATCGTCAGAGTTTTGCCAAATTTACCGATGGTAATTTCAAGAGGAGTCTCTGCTGTATGTTACAACGATAACGTAAGTAGCGAAAATTTTGAACTTGTTACCGAAATTTTTGAAGCAAGCGGAAGTGTTCTCAAAATTAACGAAGATGATATGAATAAGACAATTGGTGTCACGTCATCTTCCCCTGCATACGTTTTCAAATTTATCAAGGCTATGTATGAAGGAGCCGTTGTTCAGGGATTACCTGATGACAACCTCGTCTCGACAGTATGTGATATGATAATCGGCTCTGCCGAGCTTATCAAAAGTGGATTTGGCACTCCCGAAAAAATGGTAAATGCCGTCGCATCAAAGGGCGGCACTACCGAAAGAGCTTTGGCTGTTCTTGACGAAAACAACTTTGAACAAGCTATTATCGATGCTATGAAAGCATGCACCGCCAGAGCAGACGAATTAGGAAAAATCAAATAATTTTAACGAGGAATATAGAATTGAAAAAGAGATACGATTACAACGAAACGGAAAGCGAACCTAAAAAGAAAAAATTTCGTTTGTTCGATATGAATCGAGACGGAAAAGGTGTTGAGGAAGAAGAAGACCGCACACCGAATCTTAAATTTTTCTTCAAGCTTTTCTTTAGAAAGTTCTCAAAACTTATACAGCTTAATCTTTTGATGATATTTCAGGTTTTGCCGATCATCGCAATAGTTCTCATGTATATTTACGGCAATAAAACGCCTACGGCAACTGACGTTTCCTTTGCCCCGCTTTACGGCATAGATTCGCTTGCAAATTCAGTTGGAGCCGCACCTTTGCTCGACCTTGTAAGTACGCAAATGGGCCTTCCCGTTTTCGCACCTATTATAAATATCACTATGATAGTTTTAGCCGTTCTCTTGATCGTTACATGGGGTTGGCAAAACGTCGGTGCAGCTTACGTAGCAAGAGGTCTGTATCGCGGCGAGCCAGTTTTTGTATGGTCTGATTTTTTCTACGGAATCAAGCGAAACTTCAAGCAAGGCTTCCTTCTTGGTCTAATTGATGCACTTATTATGATAGTCCTTGCGGTCGATTTTGTCTTCTTCCTTTCAAGAGGCGGAACGTTTGCACTTGACTTTATGTATTTTGTAATTTTCGCACTTGTTATTGTTTATATGGTTATGAGATTTTACATTTATCTTATGCTTATAACCTTTGATATGAAGATTACCAAAATAATCAAAAACGCACTTATATTTACAGTACTTGGAATTAAGAGAAATCTCCTTGCCATACTTGGGGTAGCAATTCTTCTCGTTATCAACGGATATCTTATCGTGCTTACCTTCCCAAGCGGATTCTCTCTTCCGGTTGTCCTTCCCTTCATCTATTTGTTTGCTTCGTTCTTGTTTATAACTACCTATGCGGCATACCCCGTCATCGATAAATATATGATTGCCCCGTATGCGAACAAATCGGAAGAACAATAAGCAAGTATTTAAATAGCCGCCCATTAGCTTGGGCGGCTATTTTGATTTTTTTCAAAAAAGGTATTGCAAAAACCAAAAAGGTGTGATATAATACAAAATCGTTAAGGAGGCATAGCTCAGTTGGTTAGAGTACATGCTTGACATGCATGGGGTCGATGGTTCGAATCCATCTGTCTCCACCAAAAAAACAAGGGAGAAACACAGTTTCTCCCTTGTTTTTTAGTTAAAGTCCACTACGACGAAAAAATAAAATTTAAAGAACTAACTGATTTATGTTTCGTTCTTTTTATTGTTGACATTGTCGACAAAATATGATATCATATAAATTAATATTGTAAATTACTTAAGGAGTAAAAATGATCTGGTCAAAAGAAGAAACTCTCCCGAGAGAAGAGATTGAAAAAATACAACTTGAAAGACTGCAGGAAACCATAACCAGAGTTTACAGCAAGGTTCCGGCTTATGCTAAAAAAATGGACGAGGCTGGAGTGAAACCTGAGGACATCAAAACTCTCAAAGATCTCTCAAAGCTTCCATTCGTAACAAAGCAGGATATGAGAGACAATTATCCCTTCGGTCTCTTCGCAGTTCCCAAGGATAAGCTCGTAAGAATACACGCTTCAAGCGGTACTACCGGTAAACCTACCGTTGTAGGATATACACAAGGCGACCTTGAGACTTGGACAGAATGTGTTTCACGTATTGCTTGTATGGGCGGTGCAACCGAAAAGGACGTGGCTCAAATTTGCTTTGGATACGGAATGTTCACGGGTGCACTTGGTCTACACTACGGACTTGAGAATATCGGTGCTGCGATTGTTCCCTCTTCCACCGGTAATTCTCAAAAGCAGATTATGTATATGCAAGACTTTGAAACCTCTTTGCTCGTTGCAACTCCCTCATATGCACTTCGTCTTGCTGAGGTTGCAAAGGAAATGGGTGTTGAACCCGAGAGAGACCTCAAAGTTAAAATAGCTCTTGTCGGTAGTGAACTTCTTACCGATGCTATGCGTGAGGAAATGCACAAATTCTGGGGCAAGGATATCCTCATAACATCAAACTACGGAATGAGTGAGCTTATGGGCCCCGGTGTTTCGGGTGAATGTCTCGAGCATTGCGGAATGCACATTAACGAGGACTATTTCATTCCTGAAATTATCGATCCTAAAACCGGTGAGGTACTTCCCGAGGGTGAACAAGGCGAGCTTGTTATCACTTGTATCAAGAAGGACGCTCTACCGCTTATAAGATACAGGACAAAGGATATTACCCGTCTCTTCTATGAAAAATGTAAGTGCGGAAGAACTTTCTGCCGTATGGAAAACCTTTCAGGCAGAAGTGACGATATGCTTAAGATTCGAGGTGTAAACGTTTTCCCGAGCCAGATAGAAGAGGTTATTCTCAGCGTCGAGGAGCTTGGTCCTCATTATGAGATAATTCTTGAGAGAGAGGGATTCCTTGACAAGCTTACCGTTAAGGTTGAGCTTGCACACAGCACCGACTCCTTCTCAGTGCTTGAAAAAATCACGGCAGAAGTCAGAAACAAGCTTAAGATCATTCTCGGTCTTGACGCAAAGGTAATGCTTGAGTCTCCCAACACACTTCAGAGATTCGAAGGAAAAGCAAAAAGAGTAAAAGATTTAAGGAGTAAATAAAAGTGAGTAAGAAAACTATTATGCTCGGTAACGAGGCAATTGCAAGAGGTGCTTTTGAGGCTGGTGTTAAGCTTTCAAGTGCCTACCCCGGAACCCCCAGCACAGAAATCAGCGAATATCTTGCAAAATATGAAGAAGTATATACCGAATGGGCACCCAACGAAAAGGTAGCGGCTGAGGTTGCTATCGGTGCTTCGATCTCAGGAGTTAGAAGTCTTGCTTGTATGAAACACGTTGGTCTCAACGTTGCAAGTGACCCTCTATACACCTTCTCTTACACAGGTGTAAACGGTGGTGCAGTTATCGTTGTTGCAGATGATCCCGGACTTGCAAGCTCTCAAAACGAACAGGATACAAGAATGATAGCTCGTGCTGCACACGTGCCCGTGCTTGAACCTTCTGATAGCCAAGAGGCAAAGGATTTTGTAAAGTACGGTTACGAGCTCAGCGAAAAATACGACACCCCCGTAATTCTTCGTACAACAACTAAACTCGCTCACTCACAAAGCACGGTTGAACTTTGCGATAGAGTCGAAGTCGAGGACAAAGAATATTCACGTAATCTCTCAAAATACGTTATGATGCCCGCATCTGCTATCGGCAGACATCTTGTTGTCGAGGATAGAGAAAAGCGTATGGCAAACGATGCTGCAGAGTTCCCGGTAAACAAACTTGAAATCAACGATAAAAAGATTGGCTTTATAACTTGCGGTATTGCTTATCAGTACGTTAAGGAAGTTTGCCCCAACGCAAGCATTCTTAAATTCGGTCTTGTAAATCCCATCTCCAAGAAGCTTGTTGAGGATTTTGTAAATCAGGTTGAGACCGTTTACGTATTCGAGGAGCTTGAGCCTGTTATTGAAGAACAAGTTAGAGCTTGGGGCTTTGACGTTAAGGGAAAAGACCTTTTCACAAGACAGGGCGAGTACAGTGCAAATATGCTCAGACGTGTTCTATTCGGTGCTGACGATGCTGTTTTCGAGAAAAAAGAAGCTCCCGCCCGTCCCCCTATTCTCTGCCCCGGTTGCCCTCACAGAAGCGTATTTTCAGTGCTTAACAAGCTCAAAATTCACGCTTCGGGTGATATTGGATGCTACACACTCGGAGCTGTTGCTCCTCTTAGTGTCATCGATACAACAATTTGTATGGGTGCAAGTATTTCAGCCCTTCACGGAATGGAAAAAGGACGCGGCAAGGACTTTATAAAGAATTGGGTTGCAGTTATTGGTGATTCCACCTTCTTACATACAGGCATAAACTCACTTATAAATATGGTTTATAACAAAGCTACAGGTACCGTTATGATACTCGATAACCGCACCACAGGTATGACGGGACATCAGGAGCACGCGGCTACAGGTAAGACACTTAAGGGTGAAGACACCTATGCTATCGACCTTGCAGCTCTCTGCCGTACAGTTGGTGTTAAAAACGTTATTGAGGTCAATTCCTTTGATGTCAAAAAGCTTGAAGAGGTTGTCAAGGCGAGTGTGAACGGTGATGAGCTTACCGTTATCATAGCAAAGTCTCCTTGCGTACTTCTTAAGGGACAGAAGTTCCCGAACGTATGTAAGGTCGATCCTGATACTTGCAGAAAGTGCGGTGCTTGTATGAAAATAGGCTGTCCTGCTATGACTCGCGGTGAGGACGGCAAGGTAAAGATCGACGCTACTATGTGTAACGGTTGCGGTCTTTGCCAGAATTACTGTAAGTTTGGTGCAATAAAAACTGTGGAGAGATAATGGCTATGACAAAGAATATTATGATTGTAGGTGTTGGCGGTCAAGGTACACTGCTGACAAGTAGAATAATAGGTAAAGCAGCCCTCAGCGAAGGCTGTGACGTAAAAATTTCCGAGGTTCACGGAATGGCACAAAGAGGCGGTAGCGTTGTTACCTTCGTTCGTTTTGGCGAAAAGGTAAACGAGCCCGTTGTTGAAGAAGGGCAAGCTGACGTTA
The DNA here is from genome assembly GCA_017503865.1 of Clostridia bacterium. Classification (GTDB taxonomy): domain Bacteria; phylum Bacillota; class Clostridia; order Oscillospirales; family CAG-272; genus HGM12713. Next base: position 86,705 of record JAFVSI010000044.1, read on the forward strand.
TAATCTCCTTCGAGAGACTCGAGGCACAAAGATATGCTCACTTCCTCAAAAAGGACGGAGTGCTTGTCGTAAATGATTGCAGAATCGATCCTATAACTGTTGTTATCGGTGCTAAGACCTATCCTGAAAATATTATCGAGGAACTCAAAAAAGAGCACGAGGTTTATGCAATAGACGGTCAAAGAATCGCTATCGAGCTTGGCAACAGCAAGGTCCTCAATTCCGTTGTTCTCGGTTATGCAGCTTCATTCATTGGTTTTGATAAGCAAACTTGGCTTAATACCGTTGCTTCAACAGTACCTGCAAAAACGATCGAAATCAATGAGAAGGCGTTTTTAGCCGGATACAATGCTGAACACTAAATTATTTAGGAGAATTTAAAATGTTTGTAAAACAGCTAACGGTTTTTATTGAAAACAGATCTGGCAGACTTTCCGAGGTTCTCGGTGTACTCAAGGATAACAACGTAAGTATTCTTTCGCTCAGCCTTGCAGACACTACTGAATACGGTCTTCTCAGGCTGATCGTTGATAATGCAACCCTCGGTAGAGAAAAACTTACAGAAAACGGATTTTCTTCCCTACTTACTGAAGTATCTATCATCAAGATTCCTCACAAGGTTGGAAGTCTACAAAAAATTCTTGAAACAATCGACAAAAACGGTGGGAATATCGAATATATGTACGGTCTTTCAATAGAGTCTGATATGGCATACGTCGTTCTTAAGACGTCAGACATACAAAAACTCGACCGCATACTTGAGGAAAACAATATCCATACTATATCTTGCGAGGACCTCGCAAACGTATAAAATAGGCTTGGTATTTTAATGATTATTGATTTTCACACACACATTTTTCCCGATAAAATAGCTAATAGAACAATTGAGACACTTTCAGCGAAGGGTGGCATTCCCCCCTTCGCTGACGGTACTGTAAACGGGCTTTTAGATGCTATGGAGAATGCTTCAGTTGACGTCTCCGTTACCTTGCCCGTTATGACTAATCCTTCTCAATTTGACAGTTTAAACCGCTTTGCCGCAAACATAAATGAAATCTTTGCAGACAAGAAAAAAAGACTCATATCGTTTGCTGGCATACACCCCCTTTGCGAAGACATTGAAGGAAAAATGAAATTTATCAAAATGAACGGTTTTCTTGGAATAAAGCTCCACCCAGACTATCAAGGAACATTTATTGATGACGACAATTACGTAAAGATCCTTGAATGTGCGAAGGAGTATGACCTAATCGTCGTAACACATTCGGGAGTTGATGGCGGTTTCCGTGGCGAGCCCGTAAAATGTCCCCCGGATAGAGCTTTAAATCTTATTAAAAAGGTGCCGTATAACAAGCTTGTCCTTGCACATCTTGGAGCTAACGAAATGTTTACCGAGGTTTACGAAAAGCTTTGTGAGACCGACGTTTATTTTGACACGGCCTATATTTTAAGATTTGTTGATGAAGATCTTTTCAAAAAAATAATAAAAAAGCACGGAGAGGATAAAATTCTTTTCGCAACAGACTCCCCTTGGAGTGACATAAAAAATGACGTTCAAATTTTGAAATCATTTGACCTTGATAAAACAATCGAAAACAAAATTTTCTACGAGAATGCACAAAAGCTTCTCGGGATATAATTACAGGTGATATTATGGGATATAATCAAAAAATGTATGGGCTTGGCAGCAAGCGTTCTATCATTAGAGAAATTTTCGAATACAGTAAGTCACGTGCCGCCGAGATAGGTGCTGAAAACGTTTACGATTTCAGCTTAGGAAACCCCAGTGTTCCAGCTCCGGCAGACGTAAACGATACAATCCGTGAGCTTCTTGATACCGAGAACTCCGTTCTTCTTCACGGATATACCTCGGCACAAGGAGACGCAAACGTAAGAAAAGTGATTGCTGACAATATCAACGAACGTTTTGGCGTTGGTATTTCACCTAACCTTATTTATATGACGTGCGGTGCTGCCGCTTCTCTTTCAATCTGCCTTAAGGCTCTTGTTGAAAGCGGAGATGATGAGTGTATTGTTTTTGCTCCTTTCTTTACCGAATACAGAGTATTCATTGAAAATGCGGGTGCAAAAATAGTTATTAGTACTCCTGCTGAAAAGACGCTCCAGATCGATCTTGCTGATTTTGAAAGCCGAATCAATGAAAACACAAAGGCTGTTATCGTTAATTCACCTAATAATCCAAGCGGAGTTGTCTATACAGAGGAAACTATCAAAGGGCTTTGCGAGATCCTTCGCAAAAAGTCTCACGAATACGGCAAGGATATATATCTTATCGCCGATGAGCCTTACCGCGAGCTCGTTTATTCGGGTGTCGAGGTTCCCTATCTTATGAACTATTACGATAACACTCTTGTTTGCTATTCATATTCAAAATCTCTTTCCCTTCCGGGTGAGCGTATCGGATACATAGCTGTTTGCCCCAAAATGAACGACTGCGAGAACATCTATCTTGCTGTTTGCGGTGCCGGTAGATCTCTTGGATACGTTTGTGCTCCAAGCATTTTTCAGCACGTTATAGCACGTTGTATAAATGCAAAGGTAAACGTTGAAGCATACAAAGAAAACCGCGATCTCCTCTATGACAATCTTACTGCATACGGATACGAATGCGTAAAACCCGACGGAGCTTTTTATCTTTTCGTTAAAGCACTTGAAGAGGATGCATACAAATTCTACGAGAGAGCAAAAGCACACGAAATACTCGTTGTTCCCTGTGATGATTTCGGAGTTAAGGGATATGTTAGAGTTGCCTATTGCACCGACAAGTCCAAAGTGCTCGGTGCTTTACCAGCCTTTGAGGCACTTGCAAAAGAATACAATAAATAAAACAAAAAGCGGCGTTTTTACGCCGCTTTTCTTATCCTTGACAGCCGCACTTACCGCCAGGTCTATGGTCACCCTTTGGCGGGGTAAAATCGGGTGGGCAAAATTCTTGAGTTGGGAATGCCATCTGTCTGAATACACAGCAAGGATCGTCATCCTCAGCACTTATGCACTCCTTATCGGGTACACAGTACTCAGTTGCAGAAATAAGATACTGAGCAGGTCTTACTATCCTTACAACTGAGAAAATACCAAGAGAAACGGTAAGGTATCTACCGTCATCGTGTGTGTCACAAAGTGTGCCCGAAACCGTTGATGCAACTCCGCAAGGAATATCGTCACAACGGCAGCAGCAACAGCACTTACAGCAGTCATCGTGCTCTCGAACCTTTGTAGAAAGAATTATCGGGTCAACCACCTCAACAACTGCCATAGGAACGTTTTTACCTGCACAGCAAAGCTCTGGGACTGCACAGTAGTCTGAGCTGTCAGCACTGCTCTTAAATACACTTACATTACTTTCACTACCGTAGAGTATAACCTTCTTTTCAAGTACTGCAATTCCTTCAAACTCCTGGCTTCTACCGTTGCCGACACAAGCCTCAAAGCAAATCTTAACGTAAAATTTAATATTTACCGAATAAAAGCCTCTGTTAAAACGTACAGGCTCGATAATGATGTTCGTCCAAGCGATACAAGCGTCCTTTGCACGAACACTTGTCGTTCTTTCGATTATCTCGTTTCCAAAATCGGTGAGAATTACCTTAACGTCCTCAAAGCAATCTCTGTCTCGACAGGAATCAAGAATTCTGTTGGTTTCTATAGCAACCGTTTCTTTTTGAGACGATTGCGAAGAAGGACCGCAAGGAAATCTATTTTCTCCCATAATGTCTAACCTCCGTATGTTATAAAATGAGCCTTTGCTCTTCGTTATAATGCTATGCTGAAGTCACAAATTTTGACAATAAATGTTTTTTTACACTTTTGAATAAAATATTTAACTTTTTTCAAAAACTCCTTGCAAAAGATGACAAAATATATTAAAATATATATATTGATTGTATTTTGAACCGAGGATATAAAAAATGCTGATAAAAGGCTTTGATAATGACAAATATATAAAACTTCAATCTGAAAAGATACTTGAAAGAATTGACAGCTTTGGAGACAAGCTATATATTGAATTTGGCGGCAAACTTTTTGATGACTTCCACGCATCAAGAGTTTTACCCGGTTTTATGCCCGACTCTAAAATCAAGATGCTTCTTCAACTTAAGGAAAAGGTTGAGATAGTTATTGTAGTATCCGGACAGGCTATCGAGCAGAATAAGATAAGAGGTGACCTCGGTATCTCTTATGATATGGATGCTCTCCGCCTTATGGACGCATTTTCTGCTATCGGTCTTTACGTTGGCGGTGTCGTCATAACAAAGTACGCACAGCAGCCCGCAGCCGACGCCTTTATAAAGCGTCTCGAAAACCTCGGCGTAAACGTTTATAAGCATTACAACATTCCAGGTTATCCCACAAATATTGAAAAGATAGTAAGCGAAGAAGGCTACGGCAAGAACGATTACATCAAGACTACCCGTTCCCTCGTTGTAGTTACTGCTCCAGGTCCCGGAAGCGGAAAAATGGCTACCTGTATGTCACAGCTCTATCACGACCACAAGCACGGCATAAAAGCTGGATATGCAAAATTTGAGACTTTCCCCGTGTGGAATCTCCCCCTTCGCCACCCCGTCAATATGGCGTATGAGGCGGCTACTGTCGACCTCAATGACGTCAATATGATAGATCCCTTCCATCTTGACGCATATGGCACTCTTTCGGTAAACTATAATAGAGACATTGAAATATTCCCTGTTGTAAGAACTATGTTCGAAAAGATATACGGTGAATGCCCCTACAAATCCCCTACAGATATGGGTGTAAATATGGCGGGATATTGCATTTATGACGACGAGGCTGTTTCAAATGCAGCTAAGATGGAGATAGTCAGACGTTATTACGATGCCCTTTGCAAAAAGAAAAAAGGCCTTGCCGATGATGATGAAATACTCAAGGCAGAGCTTATTATGAATAGAGTCGGTGTTAATACTGACTACCGTGCAGTTGTCAAAGCTTCACTTGACAAGGCTGCGGCAACAAATGGCCCTGCTACAGCTATCGAACTTAACGACGGCACTATAGTAACAGGCAAAACGTCCTCACTTATGGGAGCTTCAGCATCTGCTCTTCTGAACGCCCTTAAACGTCTTGGCGGCATTAACGATGAGCTTCTTATTCTTCCTCAGGTAGTTATGGAGCCCTTGCAGAGTTTAAAGATAAACAACCTCGGCAACCACAACCCGAGACTTCACGCAGACGAGATTTTGATTGCTCTTGCAATCTCGGCTACCACAAACCCGATGGCAGCTATTGCTATGGAGCAGCTCCCCAAACTAAAAGGAACCGAGGCACACACCTCAGTTATTGTTTCAAACGTCGACAAGGACATCTACAGAAAGCTTGGTATTCACCTCACATGCGAGCCCGAGTATCAAACTAAAAAACTTTATCACGGTTAAAATAAAGGCATCTGCAAAAAGCAGATGCCTTGTTTTTATTTGTACGTCTTATATATGTACTTAACTTGTTCGGCTGAGGGATCCTCTTGCACCTTAACGGTGCTGTTTTTATTAGTTCTCGTAATAATTACGTTTACGTATCTCTTGCCGTCAATTTCGGCACAACTAACAAGCGTGTATCCCGATTCATCGGTATATCCTGTTTTTCCCGCAATTATTTTAGCAGAAATGTTCTTACCGTTTTCTTTAAAATTAAATACGGGCTTATCATTAAAACGCTGACTATACCAACCCGAATAAGCGATACAATCAACACCGCCTATCGTCAAAGGACGACCATGATACTCAGAGAGACATCTGAACACCATTTCGTTATCGAGAGCATAAGCCATTATGGAAGCCATTTCTCGACAAGTGGTGTAATTGTTATCATTATAAAGACCTGTGCAGTTTGCAAAGCTTGTTGAAGTAAGACCAAGTTCCTTAGCTTTATCGTTCATAAGTACAACAAAAGCTTCTTCACTTCCTGCAATGTAGTCAGCTATTAGCAAAGAAGCAATTGTGTCGGACTGATAAGAAATTAGGAACAAGAGATCCTCGACAGTATAGCTCTCACCAACTTTAAGGCCAATACCTGAACCGTCATTTTTTTCCGCAAAGAGTGCTATCTCGTCGGTAACCGTAAGCATCTCGTCAAGCTTTGTAATCCTCTCGCAAGCCACGATAAGTGTCATAACCTTTGTCATTGACGCAGGATATATCTTTTCGTCAGCTCTCTTCTCCGCTATCGAAGTATAGCTTGAAAGATCAACTAAAATTGCGTGCTCAGAGGTAACCTTTGAATCGTTAATCGTCTTTACGTTTTCGTTTTGGGGAATGACATAGCTTGTCCGTGTTTCTCTCGTAGGAAAGAGTGGTGTGTTGTCAAGTACAACGTCAACGGCATCCGTATCATTGACTTTATCGCTGTTTGGCGTATCTATAATATCACCGTCAACTTCCCCGTCGCCTAAAACGACAAAAAACAAAGCAATAATCAGAACCAATGCAACAGCCAAAGTAAAGTATATTACGGCATAAAAAGCTTTTCCCGCAGGATTTTTGTTAGTCATTGTCATATCCTCTCAAGGATTTTTAATCTAAATACATTTTAACATATCTTAATATCAATTGCAATAGTGAAAAGGAACAATTGAACGACAGAATTCTATATTTTCTCACGTATCAATTTATATATCCGCCTCGCATATTCAAGCTGGCGGTAAACGGTACGCTCGTCACAGTAATTATCGTACGCGTAACGAATAACCCTTGAGCTTATCTCATTCTTTTTCGGTTTTCTGCGTAACGTATCAAAATATACTGCGTGTACCGCTTTAATAACCTCAGTCTTGCCGAGTATTTTTAAAAAACGCATTGTGTCATAAACTGCAAGAAGGTCGTTGGCAGTTTCTATATCCTTGCAAACGCCCCTTATTCTCTCATACGCGTCGAAAGGAGAAAGCTTAGTGCTTGAAAGACCGAGACGGGTATATTTCCTGAACGCCGATATTATTCTTATTTTTTCAAGTTGTCTTTGTGATATTTCCATATTAAAACTCCGTAGTCTTTATTAAATATATTATATCTAAAATACTACGGTGTGTCAATAACACTTTCGCCTTTATCCGAAAATCCCTCGCGTTTTAGTACGTTTACAACTGTTTTAAATGCTATTCCAAGATCTGTTTTAAAAGATAGATTATCTGCATACATTGCATCGCATTCTATTTTAAGAATATCGTCAAGCTCGTCTCTTCCCGACACCTGTGCAAGTCCGCTAATACCCGGTCTCACTGCATAAACACCGAGCCTTTTCCTCATTTCGTGAACGTTTTTTTCATTAGGGATAAGCGGTCTTGGTCCTATGAGGCTCATATCGCCCGCAAGCACGTTTAATAATTGAGGTAGCTCGTCAAGACTTGTCCTGCGTAAAAATGCACCGAATTTAGTTACGTATCTCTTTGCATCTCGAAAATCCTTTGTGGAAATGTCACTTGGAGCGTCAATCGTCATCGTTCTAAATTTATAGCAAACGAAAGGCCTAAGGTTAAGTCCGATTCTTATCTGCTTGAATATAACGGGACCGCCGTCACTTATTTTTATAATTAAGGCAATAACAAGCATTGGAAAATAAGAAAAAATCAAAAATATATAAGATATTAAAACATCAAATATTCTCTTTAAAATCAGATATTTTTTCATACGAAACTCCTTTTTAATATATTTTCCTAAAATGACGGTTATATGTAAAAATGCCGCAGTTAAACTGCGGCATTTGTTATACTATTATGTAAGCTGATATTGTAGGATTCTTCTCTTCTATCTCGCAAACGGATACGTGATATCTTTTAGCAACAGACCAAAGGTCGTCGTCGGCACTCGGGTAAACAACTGTTATTTCGCCCTTTGATTTTATAATCTCGTCAGAAAATTTTACGTCATCAACAACTGTAACAACGTTTGAAGAAAGTCCGACCGAAACAACTCCAAGTTCTGCGTCGAGACTGACCGTATCTCCGTCGCAACGAACTGCACAGCTTATCACGTTAATTTCGTTAATATAAGACGTTATATTGTTATCATCACAGTCGAACACGTATTTTACAGGAAGTGTTATGGGTTGCGACGAATATTCATCACCAGCCTTAACAATCAAGGTGTATTTTGCAGTTCCGCGAAGTTCTGCTTTTGAGTCTCTTATTTCACACCCCTCAGCCGTTACAGTGCCATAAACGTCAATGATTTCAAAGCTCTCGGGAAGTCCCAAACTTTCACGTGAAATCTTTTCATTCATTGAAAAGTTACCGTTTTCAGCAAATCCTATACTTGGCAGATTATAGCTCTTAACTGTGCAGTTTGTTTCATACTTGGTCGAATAGACGTCGCGTACAACATTTATCTCTTCATTGTTTTGTGCTTCAAGCTGTAAGCAAAGAGACATATCGCAAATAATTCTCTCATCCTCAACGGTTACCGTAAGATCACTAATGTATCCCTTTGCTGCACAAATAGAGTCGGATGTAACACCGTCAGCATCAACATCTGTTACAAATGGAATTTTTTTCGATATAACGTTAGTTTTTGAAGTATCGTCTATATCGACACAAAGTAACTTTAGAATTATCTCTCCATTAAGTGTCGCACAGCTGTCAATTGGACGGATCGATAATACGTGTACGTCTGCGTTTGCCGATATAACGCCCGAATTTTCACTCGTTGTTATAGTTTCGTCACTCATTTCGATAGCATCACTGTCAACTCTTATAATTCTTGCGTTATTTACCTTTTCTTCAAGTGTTTCTATGTGATCGCAAGAGTTTTCAAAATCAAAATTCTGATCAATAAGTTTTCTGCCAAAAATTCTGACCTGCGAGTTAATTCTGCATTTAACGTTTATCTTTCTCGGTCCTAAAAGTCTTACAGCCAAGCTCTCTACCACTGTGTCACAACAGCTTGCTATCTCATCGTTAAAATCAAAGCCTTCAGCCTCGATTGGTGTTTCAAAGCTGTACTCAGATGAGAATGGCATTGAGTGAAGCTCTCCGTCAGCACCAACGTATAAAACGTTGTAGTCGATGTTTCCGCTAAACTCAGCAGAGCTTGAGCTTATGTACTTTGCGGGAACAGAAACAACGGGACAAACGTGCAAAACTCTGCGGATCTCAGGCTTGTAATCGGGCATAGTAAACTCGTTCGAAATATCACAAGGAACCCTTCTGTCGCACATAGGCAAACAAATACGCTTAAATCCCTTTTCCTCTTTATTCGATATATCCATATCATTCTCCTTTATCAATATATTTTATTTCATTTATAATCTATGTTTTTTTATATCTGATTATTACACTTTTATAATACTAAAAAACTGTAAAATTTATTTTGACAAATATATAAAAATGTGATATAATAATTTGTTAATAGATATATTTGGAGATTTTATGGTACAAATTACAGATGTTTTGCCAAACAGCCGAGCAGATAAAGCCGGAATCGTGGCAGGTGACTTTCTCGTTTCGATAAATAACAGAGAGATAAACGATGTTCTTGATTATAGATTCCATCTTGCTAACAGAGCCGTTGTACTCGAGATCCTTCGCAACGAAGAAAAACTTAAAATTGAAATGTCAAAAAATGAATACGATGATATAGGGCTTGACTTTGAGACACCGTTGATGGACAAAAAGCATTCTTGCGAAAACAAGTGCGTTTTTTGCTTTATCGATCAGTTGCCCAAGGGACTTCGCAAATCGTTGTATTTTAAGGATGACGATTCCCGTCTGTCTTTCCTTCACGGAAATTATATAACTCTTACAAATCTAAGTGAGAAGGATATTGACAGAATAATTGAGATGCACATCTCGCCCGTCAACGTTTCAATCCACACCACAAACCCCGAGCTTCGTGTTAAAATGATGCACAACAAGCGTGCTGGAGAGGTTCTTAAATATCTTAACAAGCTTGCAGGTGCAGGAATATCGCTTTGCGGTCAGATTGTTCTTTGCAAGGGACTTAATGACAAGGACGAGCTATCCCGCAGTATGCACGATCTCGTCCAACTCTTCCCTGCTCTTAACAGTGTTTCCATAGTTCCCGCAGGTCTCACAAAATTCAGAGACAAGCTTTATCCTCTTGAGCCCTTTTCTCCCGAGGAATGCCTTGAGGTCATAAGAGAGGTTAATGCTTTTGGCGAGTATTGTCTTAAAGAGTACGGCACGCGTTTGTTCTATTGCAGTGATGAGTTTTATATCACTGCGAAATTACCTCTGCCAGATGAGAGCTACTATGAGGAATACTCTCAGATAGAAAACGGTGTTGGACTTATAACTTCTTTGAAATCCGAAGTTGACCTTGAACTTGACTTTATTGACGAGTATACCGAAAGCTTTTCTTCGCCGAGAACTGTATCTGTTGCTACAGGATATGCGGCTTACGAGCATATCAAAAAGATGTGTGAAAAAATAGAAAATGCTGTATCAGGACTTACTGTTAACGTTTTCAGGATCAAAAACAATTTCTTTGGTGAAACGATTACAGTCGCAGGACTTCTTACCGCTACGGATATTATAGATCAGTTAAACGGTAAAGATCTCGGAGACGAGCTACTGTTCCCTGCTACCGCTCTGCGTGCAGACGGAGATCTCTTCCTTGACGGAATAACACCCGAGGAGCTATCAGCAAAGCTTTCTGTCAAGGTACGCCCAACTGAAAACGAGGGTGTAGAATTTATCAAAGCTGTTCTCGGAATATAAAACTTCTATTTTGGGGGTGAAATAATATGTCAAAACCAATTATTGCTATTGTCGGCAGACCTAATGTTGGCAAGAGTACGCTTTTTAATAAACTTATCGGCGAAAGACGCTCTATCGTCGAAGACACCCCGGGTGTCACAAGAGACCGAATCTACGGGGAGACCGAGTGGCGTGGACGCCGCTTTATAGTTATCGATACCGGCGGTATCGAGCCTAAAACTGACGATATAATCCTTAAGCAGATGAAATATCAAGCTCAAATTGCCATTGACGATGCTGATGTTATCCTATTTATGTGTGACGTCAGAACAGGCCTTACTGCGGATGACCGCGATATTGCCGTTATGCTTAAGAAGAGCGGTAAGCCTATAATTCCTTGCATAAATAAGTGTGACAGCGTCGGACATCTTCCCTATGAATACTACGAATTCTTCGAGCTTGGATTTAACTGCGATCCCGTGGCTGTTTCATCAATTCACGGAAGCGGAACAGGCGACCTTCTTGATGAGGTCTATAACGTTACGTTAGATTTTGACTTTGACGAAGAAGAAGACGACAGCATAAAGGTAGCCGTAATAGGCAAGCCAAACGCGGGTAAGTCTTCTACTATAAACCATCTTATAGGTGAAAACAGACTTATCGTTTCCGATATCGCAGGTACAACAAGAGATGCCGTTGACACTCATATCGATAACGAGTTTGGCAAGTTTACCCTTATAGACACAGCAGGCATCAGAAGAAAATCCAAGGTAAACGATAAGATTGAAAAGTACAGTGTTCTCAAAGCACATATGGCTGTAGAGAGGGCTGAGGTCTGCCTCCTTATAATTGATGCTTCGACGGGTATTACCGAGCAGGACGAAAAGATTGCAGGTATCGCTCACGAATCGGGCAAGGCGACTATTATCGTTGTAAACAAGTGGGATTCTATTGAAAAGGATAACCATTCAGTAAAAGAATTTACCGACAAGATAAGAACAGCACTTGCATATATGCCCTATGCACCCATTCTCTTCGTATCTGCGAAGACAGGACAGCGTATGAGCACAATATTCGAGCGTATCAAATACGTTCACAACCAAGCAAATACGAGAATTTCTACGGGTATGCTCAACGACGTTCTCGGTGAGGCTACTATGAAGGTTCAGCCCCCGTCTGACAAGGGTAAGAGACTTAAAATTTACTATATGACACAGGCGAGTGTCGCTCCCCCTACCTTTGTACTTTTCTGCAACGATGCTGAGCTTTTCCACTTCTCGTATCAAAGATACATTGAGAATTGCTTAAGACAGACATTCGGTTTTGTCGGAACTCCCATCAGACTTCTTATAAGAATGAAGGGTGACAACGAGTAATTCTGAAAGGAGTTATATATGTTTATAGATAACGTAAAAATTTATATAAAGGCAGGTGACGGCGGTCACGGTGCCGTTGCTTTTCACCGTGAGAAATACGTTTCTCACGGCGGACCTGACGGCGGAGACGGCGGTCGTGGCGGAAATATAGTTTTCCGTGTTGACGAGGGTTCGAATACCCTTCTTGCCTTCAGATACAAAAGAAAGTTTGTTGCGATGAACGGTGAAAACGGCAAGGGCAACAAATTTCACGGTGCAAGTGCCGATGATGTTGTTATAATGGTTCCGCCCGGAACACTCATAAAAGACGCCGAAACGGGCAAAATAATCCACGATATGACGCAGGATAACGGAGCTGACTATATCTGCTGCAAGGGCGGCAGAGGCGGTTGGGGCAATCGGCATTTTGCTACTCCCACCCGCCAGATACCTATGTTCGCTAAGAACGGCACCAAGGGCGAGGAAAAAGAGGTAATACTCGAGCTAAAGATGCTTGCTGACGTTGGTCTTATTGGTTTCCCAAGCGTTGGAAAATCGTCAATACTTTCAATGATAAGTGCAGCAAAGCCTAAAATTGCCGATTATCACTTCACTACACTTTCACCCAATCTCGGTGTTGTTTCTACAGGCGGAGAATCGGGGTTTGTTGCGGCTGACATTCCCGGACTCATAGAAGGAGCGTCCGAAGGACTTGGACTTGGTCATGAGTTTCTTCGTCACGTTGACAGATGCCGCCTTCTTCTTCACGTTGTTGATATTTCCTGTTTTGAGGGCAGAGATCCTGTTGAGGATATTAAAACCATCAACAACGAGCTTAAAAAGTACAGTCCCGAGCTTGCTGAGCGTCCTCAAATAATTATTGCAAACAAGTGCGATGCACTTGACGAGGAGCTTGTAGATATTGAAGCATTTGAAAAATTTGTTGACGAAAACGAGTGGGAAATGCTCTACGTTTCTGCAGCTACTGGTGAGGGACTTGAAAATATGGTGCATCTTGTCTCCGAAAGATTAAAGCTCTTGCCGCCCGTACTCGTCTATGAAAGCGAATTTGCTCCAGAGGACGTATACGTAAACAATGCTAAGGAAACAACCGTCAGACGAGAAAACGATACATTCTACGTTGAAGGTGAATGGCTCTATAACCTTATGGGACAGATCAACTTCGACAATTATGAGTCACTCAATTTCTTCCAACGAGTTCTCCAGAACAGCGGTGTTTTTGCTCTTCTTGAGGAGCACGGCTGTGCTGACGGACACACGGTTTCTATTTACGACTTCGAGTTTGAATACGTAAAATAAGGAGATCATATGAACATTTGGCACGATATCGATCCTAAAAATATTACTCCCGAAAAGTTTACTGCAGTTATTGAGATCTCAAAGGGTAGCAACTGTAAATACGAGCTTGATAAATACACGGGACTCCTCAGACTTGACCGAGTTCTTTATACTTCGACTCACTACCCTGCAAATTACGGATTTATTCCAAGAACGTTTGCAGATGACGGAGACCCGCTTGACGTTCTCGTGATATGTTCAGTACCGATTCAGCCTATGACTCTCATTGACGTCACGCCGATTGGTGTTATGCGAATGATCGACTCGGGAGCTATCGACGATAAGATTATTGCAGTACCGATTTCAGACCCGACTTATAATCACATTACGTCAATTGACGGTCTTCCCTCGCATATTTTTGATGAAATTATGCACTTCTTTACTGTTTATAAACAGCTTGAAAACAAGCAAACTGCAGTCAAAGAACTTTTTGACCGTGCTGAAGCTTTACAGATTATAAACGAAGCTATTGAATCGTATAAAGAACTTTACGTTCACGAATAAAAAAATCCGATGTGGAATGCTGCGTACCCTAAAGGACAGTTTTGATGGATATGTTAAACTGACAGGCTAATAACATTATTTACATTCCGATCATTTTATGGTATAATTCAAATTGGATATAAAACTAATCGACAAACTTGAATTTGACGAAGGGAGGAT
>JAFVSI010000045.1 GCA_017503865.1 Clostridia bacterium
ATCTATAGCCGTTTTGATAGCATAAATTTTATTACTTGCAAAGGGGGCGGGTTTCTCGCTTCGCTCGGATAAATAAACTGGGCAAAGCTAAAGCTTTTTGGAACCACCAGCACTGCTGGTGGTTTTCAGGATACAAAAAAGCTTCTAAAATCAAACGATTTTAGAAGCTTTTTCTTACTATCTCAATCTTTCCATATAAAGTGATAATTTATAGACTCGCCACCGTCAACAAGAATGTTTTGTCCCGTACAAAAGGTGTTCGTTACGGTAAGAAAATATGCCCACTCAGCAATTTCTTCGGGAGTTGCCCACTTTTTAAGCGGCGTCTCGTTCATAATTTTCTGCCAAAGCTTTTCGTCGTTAATTACACACTCGTTTAGGGGTGTCAAAACCCCACCCGGGTCAAGGCTGTTGCAGGTCGCACCGAAAGGAGCTATTCGCATAGCTACGTTCTTTGTGTATGCAAGAACGCCACCCTTGCTCGCAACATATTCGGGAAATTCTGCACCTGTGTGTCCGCTTGCAGAGCCGATGTTAAGCACCGACCTTATCTTCGGCTGTACACCGTATTTTTCGGTAATATAAATAAGAGCCTTTAGATTTATGTCAATATCCTCTTCGTTTTGCGTTCCCGCATTATTTATGAGAATTTCAATGTCCTCTATCTCGGGAAGTCTCGCCTTATCTCTCACGTCACACTCAATGTGAGTATAGCTATCGTTTTCTATGCTCTTTGCCTTGCGGTCAATTCCAATTACCGTATGCCCATTTTTAAGGAAAAGCTCCGCTATCGCCTTGCCAATTCCGCCCGACGTTCCCGTTATCAAAACCTTCATTTTTTCTTTACCCCTTCTAAAAAGTTAAAGTACTCCTCGCCAACGTTTTCAGCCTGCCATTTTTTCGTAATTCGATAACCAAACGGAGAAAAAAGTATCTCCATAACAAGCTCCGCCACAGCACCAGTTAAAGCACACATCGCACATTGAAGCACCGTCCAGCAAAAGCCGTTCCAAAAGATAGGAGCGAAAAAGACAAAAACGATGACCGAGAAAATAAAGTTGTCAAAAAACTGTCCTATAAACGTGGATATATAGCTTCTCGCGGCATATGCAAGCTTCCCGTCGGGATTATCTATAAAGCATTTTCCAATCATATAATTCAAAATATTGTTGATGACGGCAGACGCCAGGAAAGCTATCGTGCTTCCGAGAAGAACGAACCACGTGCCGCCGAAAATACCGTCAAAAGCACTGTAATCATTAGCATTTGAAGGAATAATGCTTGCCACAAAGAATATAAGGCAGGTCAGCAAGTTTATTGCCGCTGCGTGAATTGAAATTATAGTAGACGCCCTCGGTCCAAAGTGCTTCGTTATAATGTCCATACACATAAACGAAAGCCATGAAATCAAAATTCCACCGTCAATTGCTATCCAGTCACGCTGTACTAAGGTCTTGTTTGCAAGAAGGTTCATGCAAACGACACTAACCGCAAAAAGCGTAACTACCGTTGCGGGAATTGACCGTAGGAGTATTTTTGTTTCCGTGTATATTTTCTTTATTGAAGTCACCTCAAAAATTCTCCCAAATACTTTTTATAGAATTATATCACAAAAGATGCAATTATTCAACATTTTCTTTAGTTTGCATATATTCTTTCGATTGCCGCTATGATTTCCATTCCATATTCGGCATCAGGCATTTCGTTTTCTTCGCCTTGCAAAAGCTTTGCGAACTCGTCAAGCTCACGCAAAATATAGTCGCTATCCTTATCACCAAATACCTCACGCCACTCACCATTCTCGCAAAGCGACACCTTGCCGCCCGAGAGCTTGAGAGCACCCTTTGTTCCTATGTATGTGGTCTCATAGCCTACCGACGAGTAGCCCGAAAAGGTAACAGTTGCTGAAATTTCACCACTTAATTTAAGAAAAAACTGTGAGTGTCCCTCTACGTGATATCCAGCCAAATGATTGCCACACGAGGAGTAAACGTCAAGAATTTTCTCGCCCGTAATATAGAAAAATTTATCAATTGCGTGAGCACCGTAATTCATAACAATTCCGCCACCCGCCATTTTTTTGTCAAGAAACCAGCTTGGTCTCTCGTGTGAAAAATAATTTATCGAACGAAGCTCATTTATAGCAAAAAGTTTTCCGATTTTTCCAGAAGCAATATACTCCTTTATAAATCTGTTTGCACAAAAAAATCTTTGAATATGCCCAATTGCTAAGCATTTGCCGCTTTTCTTTTCAGCTTCAATCATCTTTTTGCATTCAGATAAACTGTTTGCCATCGGCTTTTCGAGAAAAACATGAAGTCCGGCATCAAGAAAATACAAGGTTGATTCGAGATGAAGTCCGTGAGGAAGATTTATTATCACCGCCTCGGCACCCGTTTTCGAGGGAATTTCCTTATAATCAGTGAAATACGGCACTCCGTACTCTTCTCCGTAAGCTCTCGCCCTCTCTCCGTTTTTATCACACACTGCAACGAGGCAAAGCTCAGTTGAGTTTTTAATAGCCTTGAGATGTTCCTGACCAATTATGCCCGTTCCAATTACAGCAACGTTTATCATATAAATTCTCCTTATTTTTCAATTACGCCAACCTTCTCGGTTTTCTCAAAAAAATCACTCTTTGGCAACAAAAAATTATATCCTTTTTTATTGTTTACAATCTTTACAAAGCTTGGCGGAACAGTCTGTGCCACGTTTTTCATTTCGTCTCGTACCACGTAAAGCTTTGCACCGTCAGTTAGCCCATTTATTGTAGGATTATCGAGCAAAAGGCTCGGGAAATGACACTGATATCCAAAATCCCAATCAGCGTATCTGTAAAAGAAAACGTATGCGTCTCCTTCGCTGACGTTAAAGGTGCAATTTTTGAAGGTTATGGTTCCCTGCCAAGTACAGCCAAAATCATCACGAAGATACGCAAAGCAGTTGTAAATTCTACCCGGAGCGGGAGAGTACCATTTTACGCCCTCAAGCAAAAGCTCACCCTTTCCGATTATCTCCATAAAGTTTATCTCGGAATTTATAATTTTTCCGTTATAAAGTCCTTGGTGAGCATCAAACCGTGACAAACGACAATCTACGTATTCCATATTCTTGCAGAAATTCGTGCCGCCTATCCCCCAACAGCGGGGCCACTTTGTAAGCGGTGAATGACTCATACTGAAAACCTCGTTTCCGTCCTCATCAAAAAGCGTGAAATTCGACTGTTTACATCCGAAAAGTCTTATCAAATTGACGTGATCTGCGTGAAACTCATAGCTTGAAAAACGATAGCTTCTTCTCCCCGTCAAAACGCAGTCCTTAAGGGTAACGTTGTTTGCAAACGAAGCGTTAAAAAAACCCCAGTAATGTGCCCCCGCGAGACCGCTTTTCGAATATAATTCAAGCGAAACCTCTCCACAAACATAATGCTCTACACCCTCAAGTGTAACGTTCGAGCGGTTTATTAAAATATTTCTATGAACGTATTTTACTCGTGTACCTGTATTTTCGTCTATGGGATTTTTTTGACAAGCTAGAGTAGTTATCATTCCACCTTTTATAACGATTGGCTTTACGTCTGCACGAATTACAGTTACGCGAGTAATCTCTTTATAATCAAACATAAAAGGGGTTGAAGAGTCAATATTCCCTTCAGCATCAATTAGTATCACCTCGTTTTGCGGTGATGATTGATTTCCGTATGAATCCCCGTATCTGCGATAAACTCTATGATTATCGTTATATATTACAAGAAATGCGGGATACCCGAAAGACACATTAAGTTTAGTTGTTCCCTCACCTATTTGCCCAAGCTTTCCAAGTGTTACTTTATCGGTTATCTCTACCGAATCATAATCGGAGCCTATTTTGAATATAGGTGCTCGCGAGCTATCAAGCTCATCAAAATAATCGATATCAGTATCATCAATTACAATTTTCGAGCTTCCCCATATAACGTCGGTTTTTATTATGGCAGATTTAAGCACTCCGTCGACAATGTTTTGGCGAATAAGATACGTCCTGCCGTCATCAACACGAATAGAAAGTCCGTGCTCGTTGGCGTAATCGTGAGCCGCACAAATAGCAGCAAAGTCATCGGCAACACCGTCACCAATAGCACCAAAATCTAAATAATTTACGTAATCATTTCCTTTCATGAAACATCTCCTGCAAACAACAAACACTTACGTTTTTATTATATCACACGATATAAGTTTATTCAATAGCAGTATTCGTTTTATATGTTGATTTATCTTGATTTTTGTGTTATAATTATTTAGATAAATGATAACGAGGTTTTTATGGATACGAGATTTTTACCGATAAACAAAAAAGAAATGAACACTCTTGGTTGGGACCGCCCCGATTTCGTTTACGTTACGGGAGACGCATACGTTGATCACCCGAGCTTTGGCGTTGCCATAATCTCCCGTGTGCTTGAGGCGGCGGGATTCCGCGTGGCTATTCTATCTCAGCCCGATTACAAGAGCTGTGACGCCTTTCGTGAGTTTGGCCGTCCCCGTCTCGGTTTTCTCGTAACAAGCGGAAATATCGACTCTATGGTCGCTCATTATACAGTATCAAAAAAGAAAAGAAATTACGATTACTATTCTGCAGGCGGAAAGATGGGCAAACGCCCTGACCGTGCCGTTATCGTTTACTCGCAGAGAATACGTGAGGCATACGGTGACGTGCCGATAATTATCGGTGGTCTTGAAGCATCTCTTCGCCGCTTTGCACACTACGATTATTGGGATAACAAGGTACGCCGCAGTATTCTCGTTGACTCCCGTGCCGATATATTGACATACGGAATGGGTGAGAATATACTGCTCCGTATTGCCGCTCTTCTTGACAAGGGTGTCCCCGTTAAGAAAATTCGTGATGTGAGGGGAACGGTATATCTGTGTTCAAGAGATGATAAGGTAAATTATCCGACTGTCGGCGGCTTTGATTATGACGACCTTAAGACCGACAAGGCTCTTTACGCCAAAGCTTTTGCCGTTCAGTACAACGAAAACGATGCTGTAAGCGGACGTGCGGTAATTGAGTATTACGACAACAAAATGCTCGTTCAAAATCCGCCTATGCCCCCACTTGAGAGAGAGGAGCTTGACAGAGTTTACGCACTTCCCTACACCCGTGAATATCACCCCTCGTATGAGAGTGAGGGTGGTGTGCCGGGAATTGCAGAGGTAGAAATGTCGATAACTCATAACAGAGGCTGCTTTGGCGGCTGTAACTTCTGTGCTCTTGCCTTCCATCAAGGAAGAAGTGTTAGAAGCCGTAGCATTGAGTCTGTCGTTGAAGAGGCTAAAAAAATAACCGAAAGCCCTCGCTTTAAGGGATACATAAACGATATCGGCGGCCCTACCGCAAACTTCCGTTATCCCTCTTGCGACAAGCAGCTTAAGAGCGGTGTCTGTGCAAACCGCAAGTGCCTTGCACCTACGCCCTGCAAAAATCTAAAGGTCGACCATGAGGAATACGTGGAGCTTTTAAGACGCGTTTCTTCCCTTCCCAAAGTAAAAAAGGTATTTATTCGTTCGGGCATACGGTTTGACTATCTTATGTACGATAAGGACGATACCTTCTTCCGCGAACTTGTCAAGAACCATGTCAGCGGACAGCTTAAGGTTGCTCCCGAGCATTGCTGCGACACTGTTCTTATGCATATGGGCAAGCCTAATATCGCGGTATATAACAAATTCAAGGACAAGTATTTTGCTCTCACCAAGAGCTTTGGCAAGGAGCAGTATCTTGTTCCCTATCTTATGTCGAGCCATCCCGGCAGCAGACTTGAGGACGCACTCGAGCTTGCACTCTATCTAAAGCGTGGCGGATACTCGCCCGAGCAGGTACAGGACTTTTATCCCACCCCCGGTACCGCATCAACGGTCATGTTCTATACGGGCATAGATCCCTTTACAAACAAGAAGGTGTTCTGTGAGACAGACTACCACCAAAAGCAGCTTCAACGAGCACTGCTTCAATGGTCAAAGCCTCAGAATGCACCCCTTGTTCGTGAGGCACTTTTGCAGTGCGGTCGAGAGGACCTTATAGGATACACTAAGGATTGTCTTGTCCGCCCCGAAAGCTCTGTGCAAAGAAAGCCGCAAGGAGCAAAGTCACAAGGCAGAAACACAAAAAACAGCGGCAAGAATTCTCCTCAAAAAACACGTTCGACACGAAACGTACGTCAAGATAAAAAAGCAGCACCGCAGAAAAAATCGAGCGGTGCAAATACAAAGAGAAAACGCAAATAACAAGAAGCTCCCCGCAGTTGCGGGGAGCTTTTTAAGTTTTTTACTTAAATGCCTTTTGGTTAAGCACAAGAGAGCTATAAATAAATAGCACGTCCTTGTTTGAAAAATCAAAAGCCATAAGTGTTGACATAGGAAGGGATCTTATATCGATTAGATAGATAGTCTTATACCCCTCAACAAACAAAGGAGCAAGGCTTGCCCCGAAGGAATCGCGGAACATCACAAGTTCTTTATCGGTGGTAGCATTAGGATTGTCTATACGGAGATACGAGCGAGTTCCCGAAAGGAAGAAATCGTATCCGTCGCTACCCTCAAACGCCTCAAAATTGTATATTCCGTAAGTCTCTCCCGTTTCATAATCGTAAACGGTAGCACCGTCAAGAATATCGTTTGTAAGATAAGTGAGCTTTTCAGGCTTGGGATAAAGTGCACTTTGTGCATGATACACTCCCTTGAAGTTCTCAAGTGTCTTTTCGGTATAATTAAACGAAAGTCTGTCTTTAAAGCCCATCTCACCCGATATCTTCTTAACTACCTCATCAAGACATGGCTGACTCCAGTGAGTATCGGCATAATAATAATCCGAAAGCTCAAGAGACTCAAAGAGGTCGATATATTTTGCATCGGGGAGACCGTTCTTCATCATCTCAGCCATCATCTCGTAGTCAGGCGAGGGATATCCGTAATCCTTAGCAAAATAATAGTTCTTATCGGGAACTACCGCAGAATAAACGTTTGCTCCCTTTCCCTTTATAAATCTGTTATAAATCAAGCTTAATCTGCCGACGGAATATTCTATATTTTCTTTTGTAAACTCAGGCTCTATCTTTGCTATATATCCGTCCTCAACGGCATAACCGTTGTTTTCCTTAAGACCGAGAACGTTCATCTGGAAATTCACCTTGATGTTACGGAAAAACTCACGGAAAGGAAACTGATCGACAGAAGCACTTTCAAATTTTTTGATAACGTTCTTTTCCGCATCCTTATCAACGACTCCCGCCCATGTTATATCGTCAGGAAACTGAGCAAGGGGGCGACGTTCAGCGGCAGAGGACTCTGTAGGATTCAATATCTTAAAACCGCTCATCACCGCAAAAAACGCCAAAAAAGCCACAAACACAGAGGTCACAACTATATTCTTTATTTTATTATTCATATAATCACACCTCCATCAAAATCTGAAATAAAGGAACGGACTGAACGATCCGTCAACAAAATACGACGTAACGACAAGAAGTATCGCTACAACGAAAACGGGCTCAATGACGTTAACTATCTTCTCTCCCACCAAAGTACTCTTGACTTTAAGTACAGCACTCTTGACAAGAGGAGTTGCACCAACAAGAGCAAAAATGAATACGAAGACATAGCTTGAGAGGTAATAAGACGTCTCAGCAGACCACAAAGGCAAGCTTGCCGCTCCAAAGAGAGCACCAACGTCGTTTATTGCACCCGTCATTCCGTCTCCGTGGAATATCACAAAGCTTATGAGAATTACAAGCACAACGTAAAGATGTGAAAATACCTGAGGGAGCTTCTCAAAGAATTTTTTAAGGAAGAATCTCTCGAGAAGCAAGAACAATGCAAAGTAGAGTCCCCAAACTATAAACGTCCAGTCTGCTCCGTGCCAAAAGCCCGTAAGGAACCAAACGGTTAGAATGTTGAAGAACCAACGTCCCATAGAAACTCTGTTTCCACCGAGAGGAATATAAACGTAATCACGGAAGAACGAGCCGAGAGACATATGCCATCTTCTCCAGAATTCGGTAACACTCTTTGAGATAAAGGGATAGTTAAAGTTCTCAAGGAACTTGAACCCGAATATTCGTCCGAGACCGATAGCCATATCCGAATATCCAGAGAAATCAAAATAAAGCTGAAGAGATACGGCAATCGCAAAGAGCCAATAAAAGCCTACTGAAATATCGTCAGATGCTCTGAAAGCTCTAATAAATCCGCCAAGCGTATCGGCAATAAGCACCTTCTTGGCAAGACCTATAGAGAACCTCGTAGCTCCCTCCCCAAAATCCTTTACGGTATGCTTTCTCTCCGAAAGCTCATTTTCAACAGTAGTATATCTTACGATAGGGCCGGCAATAAGCTGAGGGAAAAGCGAAACGTAGGTAGCAAGTCTTAGAAAGCTATACTGAACCTTCGCCTCTCCGCGATATACGTCTATTGTATAGCTGAGTATCTGGAATGTGTAAAAGCTTATACCAATAGGCAACGCAAGCTTTAGAAGTGATACTCCCGTACCGAAAATACCGTTGAAGTTCGATATAAAGAAGTCGGAATACTTAAAAAATCCAAGTGAACCGAGACTAAATATTACGCTTGCCCACAACGACACCTTTGACCATACTGTTCCGCGAAATTTATCTACAAGAATACCCGCAATATAGTTTACCAAAATGGTAGCAACCATCAGTATCGTATATACAGGCTCTCCGTAAAAATAGAAAAACAAGCTCGCTATAAGAAGCACAAAGTTCTTTGCCTCAAAATAATAATAACTGCCGTCTTTTTTCTTAAAAAGCTTAATTTTGAACGGCAAAACAAAATACGCGGCAAGAACTATTGCAAAAAAGTAATACAAAAAGCTAATACTTGAAAAAAGCAACTACTATCCCCTCCTTGACAAATTTCAAAAAAAATAGCGGCATACGATAGTACGCCGCTGTTTTTTAATTATGCAAACGCCTCGTCGCAAACAACGACCGCATTGTCATAAGTCTCTGTAAGAGCGGTCTTTATTGCATTTACCATATCGGTAAGACCGTATGCAGAAACAACACAGTTATCTACCTTGACAACAAGATATCTCTCGGGAGTTCCGCATATCCATACCTGATTTCCACCAACGCTCTCTCTCATAGCGTTAGCTACTGTATCAACGTCAGCCGCATTAGCCACTCTCATAGCGGAAACTGCAAGAGAGTTCATATTCATCATGTGGTGGAATACAGCGGCATCGTCGAGCTTTGCAAATGCGTCGTCATTAATGAGAGATACGCTCTTAAATGTAGCTGCCGCCTCTTCAACGTCAACAGGAGTCTTTCCTGCTTCTCCCATCTTAACAGTGGTCTCATCTTCACTGAAGTAACCGCCAGCAAAAGCACCCTTTACGTCTTCAGCGGGCATCTCGAATACAGGAGCAAGAACCTCACAGAACTTTCCGACAGCACCGTTGAGCACTTCAACCGCTTCCTTTGCAGGCTCAACTACGGGAGCTTCTGTCGTATCGTCGGTTGTGTTTTCTGTTACGTCATCGTTTGTGTTGCCGCAAGCTACCATAGATACGAGCATAAGTACGGCAAGAATAAGTGCAATAATCTTTTTCATTTTTCTTTTCTCACTTTCATTTTTTGATTTTTTTATATTCATCTGTAAAACAGAGCTGTCTTTACACACAAAAGTATGCAGACTGCTTTACAGTAGTCTGCATACTTTATTGTTAAAGCTTTGGAATTTGATCTTGAAAAGTATTAAAATTACTTCTCAACCTTGTTGTACTTAACTCCGCCGATAGTGATATATCCGTCGCCTTCAGCAAAAGCAAGTGTTCCGGAATAGTCCTCAGCCTTGTCAGCGTTTTCGCCTTCCCAAGTAAATGTGATCTTGTCATCCTCGATCTCATACTTACCCTCAATGGTTGTAGCGGTAATTACGAGGTCAATCTCAAGAGTAACCTTGTTGCCCTTGAATGTAAACGAAGGTGTGCCAAGAGCTGTTTCGTATGTACCCTTGAGTGTCTTGCCACAAGATACGAGAGCAGCACAAGCGATAACGGCAACGAGCATAAGAGCTACGACCTTAAGAACTGTCTTTTTCATAGTAATACCTCCAAGTTGAAATTTTAAAGTTCTATGATAGTATATTATCATTTTTTTTTGATTTTGTCAATGCTTTTTTCTTAAAACATATTACAAAATTTGGAATTATTTGTTAAATTCTTTTAAAAACCAAACGTTCTCTTTTGAAATTTTGAATTCTCTTCCCTCAAGGTAAGAAAGCGGGTTTTCGCTGTCGGTCTTATCAAACGCCAAACGGTAGGCATAAAGGGCTTGAAACTTGTAGCCTTTCTTCTTTTCCTCGCGGTTTATACCGTATTTGCCGTCTCCGAGAAGCGGACAGCCAACGTATGCCATATGAGCTCTTATCTGGTGTGTTCTACCTGTAACGAGCTCGACCTCAAGGAGCGATATCCCGTCTGCCTTTTTGAGTGTTTTATACCTTGTGATTATTTCCTTCGAGCCCTTAAAATAATCATCTTTTACCTCGACCATATTGTCTGCCGCATTCTTTTTCAAATATCCGTGAAGCTCTGCTGCCTCGGGCTTTGGCGTACCGTGAACGGCACAAAGATAAAATTTACTCATCTCGTTATTCTTTATCTTTTCGTTCATCACTCGGAGTGCCTCGGCATTTTTGGCAGCGATAACTATGCCGCCCGTGTTTCTGTCAATTCGGTTACAAAGTGCGGGGGCAAAGGATTGCTCGTTCTCGGGATCATACTGTCCGTTTTGATAAAGATATGCCTTTACGTGCATAATGAGGGTGTTTTCCGCCCCCTCTGTATCCTCGTGAACGAGAACTCCGGGACGCTTGTTGAGGAGCATTATATTTTCGTCCTCGTAAACTATATCGAGCTTTGGAGTTATTCTCGAAAGAGCTCCGTTATCCTTTTCGGGAGAGTCGAAAAATTCGTCTCTTATAAACAGCTGTACCTCATCTCCCTCGAGAAGAATATATTTTTGCTCGGTTCTTTTGCGGTTTACCTTTATTTTTTTGGTTCTTATGAATTTATACATAAGTGACGTGGGCAAGCCTTTGACAGCCTTTGAGAGAAACTTGTCAAGTCTTTGTCCCGCATCGTTTTTTCCAACAGTTAGGATTTTCATTCTTAAAACAAGAGCTACCGCAAACGCAGTAGCTCTTCCCTTCTAAACAGTAAGATCAGATAGTGCCGAAAATTCTGTCGCCCGCATCGCCAAGACCGGGAACGATATATGCGTGCTCATTGAGGCATTCGTCAAGAGCAGCCGTATAAATATCGATATCGGGATGTGCATCCTGAACTGCCTTTACACCCTCGGGAGCGGCAACAAGACACATAAAGCGAATATTCTTGCAGCCTCTTGCCTTGAGCATAGTAAGTGCATCAACGGCAGAGCCGCCCGTAGCGAGCATCGGGTCAACGAGAATTACGATTCTTTCCTCAATATCAAGAGGAAGCTTACAGTAATACTCAACGGGCTTGTGTGTTTCAGGATCACGGTAGAGACCGATATGTCCTACCTTTGCAACGGGAACAAGACGCTGAAGTCCGTCAACCATACCGAGTCCTGCACGGAGAATGGGAACGATAGCGAGCTTTTTACCTGAAACTCTCTTTGCAACCATCTTTGTAAGAGGTGTTTCGATAGTGATATCCTCGAGAGGAAGGTCACGGGTAAGCTCGTAGCCCATAAGCATTGCTATCTCGTCAAGAAGCTCACGGAAATCCTTAGATCCCGTCTTCTTGTTTCTCATAATGGAAAGCTTGTGTGTAATAAGGGGGTGATCAACTATATGCAACTGGCTCATTTTAGTTTCTCCTTTGTTTTTTATTCAAGGTATATTATAATCCTTTATTCAGCATTTTTCAAGTGTTTTTTCAAAATAAACGAAAAGATAAAAAAATATTTTATACGCGGCAAAAAATTCACTACAAATTGGCTCTTTAGGTGTTTACAAATATAAAAATTTATGGTAAAATAACTGTGTATGTTTCATTATTTTAATTATAATCACAAAAACATTTCGGATTGAGGTTTTACGTTGGAACTAAAGGAAAAAAAAGTCGGTATTCTGACACTCGGCTGTAAGGTAAATCAATATGAATCAGAGGCTATAGCCGAGGGATTCGAGGCACGCGGCTACACCGTTTTGCCTGCCGACGAGGTGTGTGACGTTTACGTCATCAATACCTGTACGGTAACGGCAGAATCTGACAGAAAGGCGAGGCAGTTTATTCGCCGTGCCCATTCGCAAAACAAAGATGCTCCTATTCTTGTCACAGGTTGCTTTGCCCAGACCTCACCCGACGAGATACTCGCTATCGAGGGCGTATCGTTCGTTTCGGGAAACGCAGAAAAGCTTTCGGTAGTCGATGCGGCTGAGGCACTTTTATCAAAAAAAGACGTCGAAAAAAATTCAGTAAGCGATATTTTTTCAGCCGATTTCGAGCGAATGAACATTAAAAAATTCGACCGCACGAGAGCCTACGTAAAAATCGAGGACGGCTGTGACAGCAGATGTACCTACTGCATCATTCCAAACGCTCGCGGACACATACGTTCAAAGAAACCCGAGGACGTTGTGAGCGAGGTCGAAGCACTGACTAAGGGCGGCTGTCGCGAGGTAGTTCTTACGGGAATTGAGACGGCATCGTACGGCAAGGATCTCGGAAACACCGACCTTGCGGATATTATTTGCAAGGTCTCAAATATCGAGGGGATAGGCAGGATACGTCTCGGCTCACTCGATCCCTCGCTTATAACGGAAGCTTTTGTAAACAAGATAAAAAACGTGTCGGCTCTTGCCCCGCACTTTCACCTTTCACTTCAAAGCGGAAGCGACCGTGTTCTCGCTCTAATGAAGCGTAAATATAACTCAAAAATGGCACTGAGAGCTATCGAGCTTCTTCGCGAGGCTTTTCCCGAGGCACAGTTTACAACAGACGTTATCGTTGGTTTCCCGGGCGAGACCGATGAGGATTTTTTAAAAACTGTGGAATTTGCAAAAAAAGCAAGATTTCTCAAGATACATATATTCCCCTACTCTAAGAGGACGGGAACCCCTGCGGCAAGTATGCCGAATCAAATACCAAAGCAAGTAAAAAAGGAACGCCTTGCGGCACTTTCAACGGTCGAGGCGGACATTCGTCACGAGATTCTTTCAAGCTTCGTTGAGAAAAACGAGTCTGTCGAGGTACTCTTTGAGACCTTTGACGGCAGAGGCGTCATAGGACACACGGCTTCTTTTATTGAGGTCTTGGCACCGTCCTGCACTCCGCTTCACTCAATCACTCGCCGAGTACGTCTTTTGTCGACTGACGGTGAGACCTGCTTTGGTGAAATAATTTCTTATTAAAGATTTGCAGTCGAAATTTAACATAAACGAGAGGTAGATATGATAATAAACGATGTATTTGATTACAAAGGAAAAAAAGCAATATATGTCTGTGCGGACGATATAAAGATTCCCCCCAAAATATCAAAGGTTGTTATTGAAAACAAACTATACGATGTTATTAAACACGAGATAACACATTCGCTTGTGGGTTTACAAGCAATTACGATTTTACTTAACACCACAGACGAACTGCCCGTTGGGAATTCGATTGAAATTAAGTAATACTTTAAAGACAAAAAACGGAAAGGAGAAAAATATGACCGAGAACGTTGAAAGCCTCGATGTGTCCTTCACTGATCTTCGCGAGACGACAGACAGCCAAATAACCGAGCTTAAACTAAAACACGGTATTTCCGCACCGACAAAATTTCTCCGCGACGTATCTGTTTGCCTTTCGGTCGAAAAAATTGCTCCAACCGAAGAAATACTCAGATTTTTCGATGCTATATATTTGTCAGCGACCTCGCGGCTTGAAAACGTCGACATTTCGGCAATTTCTCTTTGTGAAGGCGAGGGACAAAGAACGCTGAGAGACCTTATTGTAAAATACAGCTATCTTAACGATACCGACACCGAAAAGCTACCGCTCGACGAGCTTTTGCACGTTTCGTCAAAATATCTTTCAACAATTGACGTTTGTCCGCCAACGACCGTTTGCGTGACCGACAGCGAGGGCGATCTTTCCTTTACCGATGAAAGCGGTAGCAATATGATTTCACTTGAAATCGACTCTTCCCCTCTTCCCTTCGGATACCAAAAAAGCAACAAGAGGGCAAACGCTTCAACTCCGCAGGCACAAAAGGGAGACGTGTTCTTTCTTTTAGAGCCGCACGACTCGTCAAACGGCTACAACGCACTTTTGCGAGAAAACTTATTTACTGATGCCGTGAAAACGAGCACTATAATAGACCGAGGCGGTATCCTTTACGCGTTGTCACAGCTCACCGTCGGTGCTACCGTATTCGGTGACGCGGCAGGTGCGTCCGATAATTTATCTAACCTTATAGTTCTTCACGAGGGTAAGCTGTTGGTGTCAACCTCTCGGGAGCACGAGGAGATTTTAAAGAGCTTTTTTGAAGAACATTCTATTTGTGCTCTTAAGGTGGCAGAGGCGTCTGACGTACTTTCCTTCTCGATAATCACGGGAGAAAGAAATATTAACATCAGAGCAAATTTCCTCAGAGGCTTGTTCAAATACCGTACAATTGCAAGTGAGCAAATACCCATCGGCAGCTTCGGTCAACCTTCCTACGATAAGCTTTATGTTGAAAAAGAAGGAACAAGAGAAGAGGCTTCGGGAGCTGTTTCCTTCAAGGGACATTTGATTTCCGCCCTTAAGACGAAGGACGTTTCCTTCGCATCTGCAATAAATATTGTTCTCGACAGCATTTTTGCCCTGCTTTCAAGGGGTGTCTCTATAAAGGACATTGGAATCACTCTCAAAATCGGCTGTAACAAAGAAAGTTTGGGAGGTGCGGTATCTGCAATTCTCGGTGCTTACCGAGTGTGCCTTGAGCTTGCAGTAGCACAAAAGGAATCCTCTTTTGTCGAAACTGACGACGGTTATATCCTTTGCTGTGCATACGCAAAGGAAGAGAAACGCAAAACACCTACGCTTTCACCCGACGAGCCGAGTCTTGCGTATCTCTTGTCATTCGGTCGTTTTAACGATACCACACCCTCGCTTATGCCCGACTTTTCGTCTGTTCGAAAGACGTGCATATTACTCGAGGACGTATTTTCAAATGGGCGTGCCGTAAACGCAAGGACAATAAACGGTCCCGTTGTTGAAGAAGCAAAAAAGCTATGTGATGAGCATTTTTCTCTCTTTCCCTATCTTAACGACGGAATAAACGACGACACACGGGCACAGGGGGTTATATTACAAGCTCCTATGAAAGAAAAGATAAAATCGCCCCTTATAGGCGTGATACGAAAAGGATAATTTTTATGAATTTAAACGGCAAAAGGGTTCTTATAAGCGGTGGTTCACGAGGCATTGGCGAAAGCCTTTGTAAAAGATTTACAGAAAGCGGTGCCAAGGTTGCCTTTATTTACAAGAGCAACGACGACGCTGCTCGCTCGGTCTCTTCCCTCACGGGAGCACTTAGAATTAAGGCAGATATATCAGAGCCCTCACAGGTGGCAGATGCCATTAGTACCGCTTACGAATACCTCGGTGGCTTTGACGTCCTTATAAACAATGCGGGAATTTCGCAGATCAAGCTCTTCACCGACGTTACTGACGAGGAGTTTTCACAGATAATAAACACAAATCTCGGCGGTGCTTTTTACCTTTCAAGAGAGATAGCAAAATATATGATTCGCGAGCAATATGGAAGAATAATAAACGTCGGCTCTATGTGGGGCAAGTGCGGTGCTTCGTGTGAGGTCGTATATTCTGCCTCAAAGGCTGCACTTCGCGGTATGACTATGGCTCTTGCCAAGGAGCTTGGCCCTTCGGGTATTACGGTGAACTGCATTGAGCCGGGACTTATCAAAACCGAGATGAACGCGTCTCTTGACGAAGCGACTCTCAGAGATATTTGCGACAGCACTCCGCTTATGAGAATGGGTGAGCCTGATGACATTGCATCTCTCGCTCTCTTCCTCGCATCTGACTCTGCCTCATTTATCACAGGACAGTGCATAGGCGTTGACGGCGGATTTGCAATTTAACTATTTTGGAATTTAACTTTTAAGGCGGTGAGCAAATGGCAATAAGAATAATAGGCGTCACGGGACCGAGCGGTGCGGGAAAATCCTATCTTTCCCTCGTGCTTAAGAAAAAAGGTCTGCCTGTAATCGACGCAGACGGTGTATATCATTCCCTGTTGACTAAAAACTCCGATTGCACGCTTGCTCTTGTAAACGAGTTTGGCAAGGAGATTCTTGACGCAGACGGTGCCCCCGACACAAAAAAACTC
Organism: Clostridia bacterium; assembly: GCA_017503865.1. Classification (GTDB taxonomy): domain Bacteria; phylum Bacillota; class Clostridia; order Oscillospirales; family CAG-272; genus HGM12713. Next base: position 16,373 of record JAFVSI010000045.1, read on the forward strand.
GGTGCGATAGTCTTTTCGTCCGAAGAAAAGCTCAAAAAGCTCAATTCCCTTGTGCTTGGCTTTGTTATCGTCAAGATAAAGGAAATAATAGCCGAGCTTGATAAAAAAGGCGAGAGTGCCGTCATAGTTGACGCACCGACACTTATTGAATCGGGTTTTTCTAAGGAGTGCGATGCGGTTGTGTCTGTGCTTTCCTCAAAGGAAAAGCGTATCGAGCGAATCATTTTGCGTGACGGTATTTCATACGAAAAGGCAGCTATGCGTGTTTCGGCTCAAAATGATGACTCATTTTATAAGGACAACTCTCATTTTGTTTTGATAAACGACGGTGACACCGAAAGCTTTGAGTCTGAAATAGGCATTCTTTTTGAAAACGTTTTAAAGGGTTAGATTTAGGAGATTTTAATGAACAGATACAGACGTCCCCTTGCTATAATTTTGATTTTCGTCATTTCTCTTACTGTCGGTCTTTTGGTGGATCTCTGTTGGAGCAGTCTTGAGAGGGTGGCGTATCCACAAAAATATTCCGAGTATGTCGAGAAATATTCAAAGGAATTTAATATTCCCGAGGATCTTATATATGCAACGATAAAGGTCGAAAGCTCATTTGAACCCGAGGCTATTTCAAGAGCGGGAGCGAGAGGTCTTATGCAGTTAATGCCCTCAACATTTGAGTGGCTAACGTCCGATGAGCATCTTGGCGAGCATCTCACCCCAAATATGCTCTACGATCCCGAAACAAATATCCGATACGGAGTTTATTATCTGAAATATCTTTACACAAAGTTTGGCTATAACGGTGACCTTGTTAGTGCTGCTTACAACGGCGGAGAGGGCAACGTGGCAGAATGGCTTCTTGATGAAAGGTATGCCGATGGAGACGGCGGGCTTCGTGATTATCCCGATGACTTTGACGAGACGAAAAACTACGTAAAAAAGATACGAAAAACCCGCGAAACCTATCAAAAGCTTTACTATTGAGAATAATTTAAAAGAGGATTTTATATATGTCTAAAAACGAATTTGCTTACGAAAAGAAAACAGTTTACAAAAAAGCTTCTCCCGAGGCTGTGAAAAAGGCATTTGATTATGCCGAAGAATATAAGAGCTTTATTGATGCGGCTAAGACCGAACGCGAGGCAGTTGACGAGGCTATAAGACTTGCATCTGCTCGCGGATTTCGCGAATACCGCCTCGGTGACAAAATTTCTGTTGGCGACAAGCTTTATTACAACAACAGAAACAAAAACCTTTTCCTTTTCACTGTCGGAAAGGAGCCTCTTGAGTGCGGCATAAGAATTTCTGCGGCTCATATAGATTCTCCCAGAATCGACCTCAAGCAGTGCCCCGTTTACGAGGACGGCGGAATGTCATTCTTCAAAACACACTACTACGGCGGTCTCCGCAAGTATCAATGGTTGGCTCTCCCCCTCGCACTTCACGGCGTAATCATTAAGGCTGACGGCGAGAAGATAAATATTGCTATTGGCGAAAAGGATGACGATCCCGTATTCTATATAAACGACCTTCTTCCCCACCTTGCTCACAAGCAGGGCAGAACTCCCCTTGACGAGGCGGTTGACGGAGAAAAGCTCAACATTCTCATAGGAAGTATGACCGACGACGGCGAGGAGTCTACCGTTAAGGATAGTATTCTTAAAATACTCAACGATAAGTACGGCATAGTTGAAGAGGATTTCATTTCGGCGGAGCTTTCGGCTGTTCCCGCAGGCAAAGCACGCGACCTCGGCTTTGACCGTTCTATGATATGTGCTTACGGTCACGACGACAGAGTTTGTGCGTTCCCCGCTCTTTCGGCTATACTTGACTCCGCTGACAGCGACCACACACTTCTCTGCATTCTTGCAGACAAAGAGGAAACGGGTAGCGAGGGCAACAGCGGTATGCAGTGTGTTGTAATGCTCGACCTCATTCGCGAGATTTCAAAGGCTCTCGGTGCAAACGAGGCAATAGTCAGAGCAAACTCCAAGTGTCTTTCTGCCGACGTTTCTGCCGCTTACGATCCTAATTTCTCAGAGGTATTCGAAAAGCAGAACTGTGCCCTTCTCTCTTGCGGTGCAATATTTATGAAGTTCACGGGTGCTCGCGGAAAATCGTCAACCAACGATGCGTCCGCAGAGTATATAGCTTGGCTCAGAAAAATTCTTGACAAGGACGGCATCATCTGGCAGACGGGTGAGCTTGGCAAGGTAGACTGTGGCGGTGGCGGAACAGTTGCTAAATATATTGCAAAGCACAACATCGATACAATAGACCTCGGTGTTCCGCTTATTTCTATGCACGCCCCCTACGAGGTAGTCTCAAAGGTGGATATTTACGAGACCTACCGAGCAATACGTGCTTTCAACAAAAATTAAGGAGCAAAGATGTTAGAAAAGCTTGCACAAACCGAAAAGAGATATATTCAGATTGAGGAAGAGCTTGCCTCTCCCGAGGTCTTTTCGAACAATGAAAGATATACCTCTCTTATGAAGGAATATAAAACGCTTACGCCTATCATTACCAAATACCGCGAATACGTTGAGACCAAAGAGGCAAACGAAGAGGCGTATGCTATGCTCGACGAGTCTCTTGACGCAGAGATGCGTGAGCTTGTCACAAGTGAACTTCGTGAAACCAAGGCAAAGCTCGAGGTGATAACAGAGGAGCTTAAAATTCTCCTTATCCCCCGTGATCCTAACGACGACAAAAACGTTATGATAGAGATACGAAGCGGTGCGGGAGGCGAAGAGGCAGCTCTCTTTGCAGGCGTACTTTACAGAATGTATACGATGTACGCACAAACTGCAAACTTCAAGGTGTCTCTTATGAATGCAAACGAGACCGAGCTTGGCGGCTTCAAGGAAATAACCTTTATGGTCGAGGGTGAGGGTGCTTATTCACGCTTTAAATTCGAAAGCGGTGTTCACAGGGTACAGCGAGTGCCCGAGACAGAGTCGCAAGGCCGCATACAGACCTCAACTGCAACCGTTGCGGTGCTTCCTGAGGTCGAGGATATAGAAATTGAGATAAATCCCGCTGACATTATAATAGAATCCTGTAAATCCTCGGGGGCTGGCGGTCAGCACGTCAACAAGACCGAATCCGCAGTAAGACTCACACACAAGCCTTCGGGCCTTGTAATTGAGTGTCAAGAGGAAAGAAGTCAGTTCAAAAACCGCGACAAGGCTATGAAGATGCTAAAAACCAAGCTTTACGATATGAAGCAATCCGAGCAATCCGAAAAGATTGCAAGCGAGAGACGCAGTCAGGTCGGCACGGGAGACAGAAGCGAAAGAATAAGAACCTACAACTATCCTCAAGGACGTGTTACCGACCACCGAATCTCTCTCACGCTTCATTCGCTCGAGAGCTTTCTCAACGGAAATATCGGTGAGATGATAGACGCACTTATCACGGCTGACACCGCTGAAAAGCTTAAAAACAACGCACAGTAAAATTACAAAAGTTAAACGAAGGAATTTTATCTTGGAAACCGAAATAATCGTTATATCCGACGTATCGGAAAAGGAAAAAATCAAAAAAGCGGCTGACGTTTTAAGGCGTGGGGGGCTAGTTGCCTTCCCCACCGAGACGGTTTACGGTCTTGGGGCAAACGCGACAGATGAGAATGCTGCAAAGAAAATATATGCCGCTAAGGGCAGACCGTCCGACAATCCGCTCATAATCCACGTAGCTGACCCTGCGGACGCCGAAAAATACGCAGTAACGAGCGAGTGCTACTACCGCTTGGCAAAGGCGTTTATGCCGGGACCTCTTACGGTAATTCTACCGAAAAAGGAGACCATTCCCGCTTCGGTAACGGGCGGACTTGACTCGGTCGCGGTAAGATGCCCTCAGCACCCTATCGCGAATGAAATCATACGTGAGTGCGGAGTAGCTATTGCGGCACCGTCTGCAAATATTTCGGGAAGTCCGTCTCCCACCTGTGCTAAGCACGTCATACACGATATGACGGGGCGAGTCGATATGATAGTCGACGGCGGTGCTTCTGAGATAGGTCTTGAATCCACGATTATAAAGCTTGACGGCAACTGTGCAACTCTGTTGCGTCCGGGTGCTATAACCTGCGATGCTCTTTCCTGCGTGTGCGAAAGGGTTGAAATTTCACACGCTGTTACCGAGGAGCTGGCGGCTAACGAAAAGCCCCTCTCACCAGGTATGAAATACAGGCACTACGCCCCCACCTCTCCGCTCGTGCTTCTCGACGGCGATGACGATTGCGTTATCTCGTTTTTAAGACGGGCACAAAACAGAGAGCATTGCACAATTCTCTGCTACGACGAGGAAGCAGAGCTTCTTCGCTTTGAAAGACTTATACCCATAGGAAAACGAGACGATATAGCGGCACAGTCCGCAAAGCTCTTTTCCGCACTACGCGAAGCCGATACGCTTGACGGTGACGTAATATACGCACACCTTCCCAAAAAAGAAGGACTCGGACTCGCACTTTACAACAGAATGATCCGTGCTGCGGCACATACTATAAAAAAAGTTTAAGGAACGGTACATAAATGGCAAGAAAGAGTAAAAAAACAATAATTCCCGAGGAAGAACTCGTTGTTGCACCTATTGAGCAGCAGCTTATAACAGATACAATTGAAAAAAACTATATGCCCTACGTAATGAGCGTAATTATTTCCCGTGCTATTCCCGAGATCGACGGTCTAAAACCCTCTCACAGAAAGCTTCTTTATACGATGTATAAGATGGGACTTCTTACGGGCAACAGAACCAAGAGTGCTAATATCGTAGGTGCTACGATGAAGCTCAACCCTCACGGTGACGCGGCAATATATGAAACGATGGTACGTCTCACAAGGGGTAACGGTGCCCTTTTGCACCCCTTTGTCGACTCAAAGGGAAGCTTTGGCAAACACTATTCCACAACGAATATGAAGTACGCGGCATCGCGTTATACTGAAGCTAAGCTCGACTCTTTTTGTGCTGAGCTATTCAAGGGAATCGACAAGAATGCGGTAGACCTTGTCGACAACTATGACGGCTCTATGAAGGAGCCTACTCTCCTTCCGACCACCTTCCCGAATATTCTCGTCACACCGAACACAGGTATTGCGGTAGGTATGGCGTCAAATATTTGTTCCTTTAATCTTGCCGAGGTTTGCGACGGTACTATTGCTGTACTCAAAAAGCCAAATCTTTCGGTCGACGAGCTTCTTGACATAATAAAAGCCCCCGATTTTTCAGGAGGCGGAACTATCATATACGACAGAGCACAGATGCGTGAGATATATCTCACAGGTCAGGGCCCCGTAAAGATTCGCTCAAGATACGTTTATAACAAGGAGTATAACAGCATAGATATTCTCCAGATTCCCTACTCCACCTCGATAGAGCTTATCATCAACCGTATCACCGAGCTTGTTAAGGAAGGAAAGCTCAAAGAGGTAGTAAACTTCCACGACGCGATAGACCTCAACGGCTTCAAGCTCTGTCTTGAACTCAAGAAGGGCGTTGATCCCGAAAAGCTTATGGCAAAGCTCTTCAAGCAGACTCCTCTTGAGGATAGCTTTAAGTGCAACTTTAACGTCCTTATAAATTCCACCCCACGTCAGCTCGGTGTGCTTGACCTTATTAAAGAGTGGATCGCTTTCCGTATGGAATGCCTTACACGTGAGCTTACATTTGAGCTTGAGAAGAAGAAGGACAAGCTTCACCTTCTCAAAGGTCTTGCAAAGATTCTTCTCGACATAGATAAGGCTATAAGAATTATACGCCACACCAAAAAGGAAGCTGACGTAATCCCCAACCTTATGAAAGGCTTTGGAATTGACGAGATTCAGGCTGAGTATATTGCCGAGATTAAACTTCGTAACCTCAACGAGCAGTATATTATCAACCGTCTTGAGGAACTTGAGGGTATCAAGGCTGAAATAGAGGAGCTTGAAGGTATACTCGGAGATAAACTAAAGCTCAAGAGCCTTATTGCGACTCAGCTCAAGGAAATAAAGAAAAAGTACGGTCAGCCGAGACGTTCTCTTATTATGGACGCTAACGAGGTAGTTGCCTATAACGAGGAGGACCACGTTGAAAATTACAACGTCAAGCTTTATCTCACTAAGGAAGGCTACTTCAAGAAGATCACGCTTCAGTCGCTTCGCGGAAGTGATGAGCAAAAGCTTAAAGAAGGTGATGAGATCATTTCGGTTATTGAGACCGACAACCTTGCAAATCTTATCTTCTTTACCGATAAATGTCAGCTTTACAGAGTTAAATGCGACGAGTTTGACTGTGTTAAGGCGTCCTCTCTTGGAGAGTTTTTGCCTAACACGCTCGAAATGGACCAGGACGAAAAGCCGATATTTATGAAGGTGCAGAATACCTATTCCGAAGAGGAAAGATTTGTTTTCGTATTCCAAAACGGCAAGTGCGTATGCGTTCCTACAAGCTCGTATGAGACAAAATCCAACCGTAAAAAGCTTGTCAATGCCTACTCATCGGCATCTCCCATCTGTGCTATTTTCAGCGACACAAAGAAAAAACACATCGATATTATGATGATAAACTCCGCAAATAAGGCTATTATCGTAAGCAGCGAGTGCTTCACCGATAAGAGTACAAGAACTGCGGGCGGTACGTCTATTATGACTCTCAAGAAGGGACAGACAGTCGTAAAATGTATCGGAAATCCCGACGATAAGGTATTTAAGGGATATAGAAAGATAAAAGTACCCGCTGCGGGCGTTACTCTTTCGAAAAAGGATCTTGAGCTTGACCAGCTCAAAATTGACGGCTAACGGAGATTGTTTATGAAAAACAGAAAAAATACTAAGGAGCTTGTATTTCGCATTCTTGCCCTTTTCCTTGCAGGACTTATGGTGCTTGGTGTTGCGACATACTTGATTTATGCTCTTATGGGAGTTATGTAATGACGTACAACGAGATTTGTATGAGACTTGCGGCAGCAGAGATCGAAAATAACAGAGGCGAAGCCGCTATGCTCGTCTGCAATTTTATGGGAATAACCAAGGCAGAGCTTTTTTCGAAGTACGACGTTGATTTTGACTCGAAGGAGCTACGCGAGGCGGTAGAAAAAAGATGTCTGCACTATCCTTTGCAATATATACTTGGATATTGGAGCTTTTACCACGAAACCTACCGTGTGACCGAGGACACTCTTATTCCCCGTCAGGACACGGAAAAACTCGTTGAGCTTGCGATAAAGCTTTTGCCCGAGGGTGCAAGATTTATAGACCTATGCACGGGTAGCGGCTGTGTCGCTATCTCAACGCTTGCCTCAAGGCAGGACTGCCGTGCTGTCGGCGTTGATCTTTTTGAGAAAACTCTTACAATAGCGGGAGAAAACGCCGAGCATAACGGAGTCGGTAAAAGACTCGGACTCCTTCGTGCCGACGTGCTTTCCCCCTCGTTTATGAACGATCTTGGACTGTTTGATTGCATAATCTCAAACCCGCCTTATATTGAGACAAAGGAAGTGTCAAACCTTTCGCGTGAGCTTTCCTTTGAGCCAAATGCAGCTCTTGACGGCGGCGAGGACGGTCTTAAATTTTACCGTGTGATAGTTTCGGAGTACGCAAAATATCTTACGGAGAGAGGCTTTATGCTCTTCGAGATAGGCTACGATCAAGCAAAAGCTGTTGCAAAGATCTCACTCGAAAACGGCTTTTCTTGTGAAATATTCAAGGATTACGGCGGAAACGACAGAGTCGCTTATCTTCACAGGTAAAATTTTATTTACATTCGCATATAGTATAGTAACATCATTTTTAAGGAGAAAAAATTTGAATATAGTAGTTCTTGCGGGGGGGCTTTCCCCCGAGCGAAACGTCTCCCTTTCGTCAGGCTCGCTTATTTCAGAAGCCCTCAGACGCAAGGGACATAATGTCCTTTTGCTTGACGTTTATCTTGGAATCGAGCTTGAAGGCGACAAGGATCCTCTTTCTCTTTTTACGACCGAAAAGGGAGAAGAATTTACGGTAAGCTCTACCGTTCCCGACCTTGATGCTCTCAAAGCAAAGCGAGGCGGTGAGGAGCTTATCGGCAAAAACGTGATAAAGCTCTGCGAGGTTGCTGACGTTGTTTTCCTTGCACTTCACGGTGGAATGGGAGAGAACGGACAGCTTCAGGCAACGCTTGATAATTTCGGAATATCTTATTACACGGGTTCGGGATACACGGGTAGCCTTCTTGCTATGGATAAGGATATTTCAAAGAGTCTTTTGTCGTGTGCAGGTGTCGACACGCCCGAATGGATATATATGAGTGCTGACGAGCTCTCGCCCAAGCTTATCGAAGACAAAGTTGGTATTCCTTGCGTAATAAAGCCCTGCTCGTGCGGCTCAAGCGTGGGAATAACAATTGCCGAGGACAGAGCTTCTCTTGCAAAATCTCTTGCCGAAGCGGCAAAATACGAAAAATTCCTTGTAGTCGAGAAAAAAATAGAGGGACGCGAGTTCACTATGGCGATACTTGACGGCAAGACCTTACCACCCGTTGAGATAATTCCAAAGTGCGGCTTTTACGATTACAAGAATAAATACCAGCAGGGTGCGACCGTCGAGCTTTGCCCTGCACCGATATCGGCAGAAGACGAAAAAAGAATGTCCGATATAACTAAAAAGGGATTTGCGGCACTGCGTCTTTGTGACTACGCCCGTTTTGACTACATAATGGACAAAGACGGCAAGATATTCTGCCTTGAAGCAAACACGCTCCCAGGTATGACTCCAACGAGCCTTATGCCTCAAGAGGCTGCTGCAATTGGCATTTCTTACGACGAGCTTTGCGACAAAATCGCAAGTCTTGCATATGCAAAAAAGACAAAAATCAAGGATAATTAAAGTATTATGAACCTTTGTGATTTAAGAGAAATCAAACAAATAATGCAGATGTTCTCGCTCAATTTCAAAAAGGAATTCGGGCAGAACTTTCTTACGGACAATATGGTCGTTGAGGACATTGCCGATATGTGTTGCGACTTCACGGCAAAAACGGTGCTTGAAATAGGTCCCGGAATCGGCTCGCTCACGCAGGAGCTTGCAAAGCGGTATGAAAACGTTGTGGCCTTTGAGATTGATAAGGGGCTTATTCCCGTTCTCAAATACACGCTTGGCTCTTATCCAAACGTAAAGGTAATAAACGAGGATATTATGGAAGCAGACCTCAAAACCGTTCTCGCCCCTTATTTTGAAAAGGGCGGTGTTTCGGTCTGTGCAAATCTTCCTTATTATATTACGACGCCGATACTTATGAAGCTTCTTGAGTCGGGACTTCCCTTTGACTACATTACGGTAATGGTTCAAAAAGAGGTTGCCGACAGACTTTGTGCTAAAACGGGTGGAAAGGATTGCGGTGCTATAACCTCAGTTCTTGCCTACTACGGCTCGGCAGAGATGCTTTTCCGCGTGAATGCAGACCGCTTCGTACCGCCACCGAAGGTGGATTCGGCAGTTATGCGAATAAAGCTCTACCGAGAAGGCGAAAGACCTTATCACCCTAAAAGCGTAGATATGCTCTTCCGCACCATCAAGGCGGCATTTGAGCAACGCAGAAAGACCTTGCCCAATTCCCTTTCAGCCTCGTTTTCAGAGCTTGATAAGGCAACACTGACGGGCATTGTAACCTCTCTCGGTCACTCCGAAAACATACGTGGAGAAAAGCTCACTATCGAAGAGTTTGTAGCTCTTTCGGACAGACTTTTTGAAGAGATAAACAAAAAAGATGCTTGAAATCAAGCATCTTTTTATTTTTCATTATTGTTTTTAAGTACCCTTGTGGCAAACTCGACAAGCTTCTCGCGGAGCCATTCGGGCTTGATTATCGTAATATCCGAGCCCGAAACGAAGATAAGGCTAAGGAAGTTGTCAATGTGATAAAACTCGCAGTTGTAAACGTCCTTTTCCTCTCGGTTTAAAATAAATCTTCTTAAATTCATAACCGTTAGCTTGTCCTTGATTCTAAGCTGTGCGGTATAAGGAAGTCTTAGCTGAAGCTCGTTCACGTCAGTTCGCATCTGCTCCTCGACCGTTGAAACAAGGTCTACGTATTCCGCCTCGTTGTTTTCATTTGTAGTAGGAAGGTCAAAAGGCTCGGTATAAAAATAGCCTCTGTGTGCAGATGAATATTTGAGAGGGGCACCAAGCTCGTTTTTTAGCATCTCAAAATCTCTTTGTGCCTGTCTTTGAGATATTCCGAATTTTTCCACCTCGTGAATCGAGTTTGGATAGCAACCCGACTCTATCTTTTTATGAAGCCACTGTATTCTCGTGTAAGCACTCATAGCTCTTTCTCCGTTTCGTCAGGATTCGCTACGGGGGGCAATTCTTCCTCAGCATCTGCAACCTCGCATAAAGCAAAGGAAACCAGTCTTACGGCAGTATACAAGAAAAGCATTAAAATTACTATATCGTAATTCAGATAATCATAATCTGCCATTCCAAGTGCAAAATATTTAATTATGGAAGGCACGGTCTCAAGGCCGCTGAAAAAGACAGCCGCAAAAAGTGAAAAAATATAAATAGGCTTATTTATCTTAACTAAAAACCTTCTGAATTCACAGACAAGGAAAAGCATCAAAGAAATAAGAGCCAAGTGAAGATGTGTCTTATCGGGTGAATTCATTGGCACGTAAATATTAAAATAGGTTATTGCAAGGATAGAGACCAACCAAACTATTATTCCAAACCCGAGCACGACCTGGGCAGGTCTTACAGATTCACTGCCAAAGATATTCATAGCGAAATAGATTATCGCCATAAGTGATGAGATTTTTATGAGAAGGTCAAGCACAACCGACACGTTAACAAATTCGGTCGAATTTATCATTCCCACAAAAAATGACAAAAATCCGAACATGACACAGGCACTTACTATCTTCTGCGGAGCATTTTCCTCTTTTGAATCGAAGCAAACAAGTCCTTTTTTTGAGATAAACGCAACAACTGCAAAGAAAATGACCGACAAAACGCAAACAGCGTACAAGATTTTTGGCAACGCACTGTTTGTGTAATATCCTACTCCTTCGCTGAGATAATCATAGAAAAAAGCAAGACAAAACGTTCTGAGTGCCACAGCTATAGCTGTGAGAACAACTGTCGTAAAGGCACATATTTTTATTGTTTTTTTATCGAGAGAACCGAGATTCATAAAGAAGCTCCCTTCAAACGCATAACGTAATTTTTTAAAATGTCCATTCTTTCATATATATTATACACGTCAATTTTGAACGCTTTGTAAACAAACAGGACAATTTATATAAAAAAATAAAAAATGACGCCAAAGGCGTCATTTTTTACTCCATCTATAAGCCGGGTTCTGTAATCGACGGTCATCAATCTTCGCTTGCCGTCACCGACAAGCTTCGGCTCTCGCCGTGCCACCCGAGGACATACGTCGGGCAAACGGTCCTCATACGGTGTTGCTTCGGATAGGGTTTACAGCGGACCTATGTTACCATAGGAACGGGTGAGCTCTTACCTCGCCTTTCCATCCTTACCTCAAGCATTTGAAAAATCCCCAGAGAGAATTTCCCAGAATAGCTCAAAGCGGTTTATTTCTGTTGCACTTTCCCGACAGTCACCTGTGGCTGACGTTATCAGCTATCCTGCCCTGTGAAGCCCGGACTTTCCTCACGGTAATACCTTTCGGCAACATACCGCGCGACCGTCCGATGAAGTGATATTATTTTAACACATATCCCTATGCTTTGTCAAGGATATTCAGCTTTTCTTGATATAGCTTACCGCTGAAACGGGTGCTGCGACGATTGCCGTGATTATTATTTCGGGAATCATAAACAGTCCGTTATAGAAAATCGAATAAACGAGCGAGAGCATCTTACCGTCAAACACATCAAGCACGAGGTTTCCTATGCTGTAAAAGCCTTCCTGAGTGAAGAACCACTCTGCCCACGCTCCGTAGAAGATATATCCCGAAACGATATGGCATATGTATCTTGCCGAAAGTGCGACTATAACGCCAAGAACGATGGCAAGTGTTTTATTTTTGATCTTATTTCTGAAAACACCGCCAAGTGCGAGGAGCGTGTATGCAAGTAAATAGTCAATGAAAAGTATTGCTATTGCCGCCCAAAGCCCCATATAGTCTTCGCTTGAGGGTGTAAACAGTGCGATTATCGTTGAGCCCTTGCCAAGCAAAAGGTCCATAATTATCTGTATGCACGAATAAGCAAAGGAAACGAAAAATCCCCATTTTACCCCGTACATATAGGAAATGAGCACGATAGGAAGCATACTTGCAACGGTAAATCCGCCGCCGAAGGGCAAATTAAGAAAAGGAATGTACGCACAGACAAGTGCGAGCACGGTTGCCATAGCCAGCATCATTGCAGACGTTGTAAGGCGTTTTACGTTTGTTGTTTTTGTCATAACGACCTCCAAAAAAGAATTTAAAAAACCGCACGGAAATCCGTGCGGTTCAAGCTCTTTTCTGTATGCATCCAGAAATTGATATCTCCCTACGCCGGCATTATCCGTATCAGGTTAAAGGGTTTGGCCATTACCATCTCAGCCTTACGGCACCCCTGATTTCTATGCGGTTTTACGGTGTCATTTTAGCACACCTGTTTTTATTTGTCAATAGTTTTACTGCAAATATTTTGCACTGTCGCAAAGTGCGGCACCGATAACGGTTGCAAACTGCGAGTCCTCGGGGATAATAAAGTTTACTCCAAATTTTTCCTCGAGCCCCGTAAACGTTCTCGTCACCGACTGAAGTGAGGTAAGATTTCCTGTGAGCACAACGTTCTTTATCCCATATGAGCGTGCCGCAAAGACCGAAAGCATCGCAATAGTCTCTGCTACCATATTGGAGATACCGAGTGCAATATCTGAAGGAGTAGCAAGGTCGGAAAGCTTTCCAAAATTCGATGCTGTAATATCCTCGTTTATCTGGAAATTATTATCAGCCGAAATATCCTTAATGCGAAGGTCGACGTTATCAAGGTTACCGTCAAGCGCGAGCTGTTCAATATGCTCAACGTTGTCAACTCCAAGTATCTTTTTGGAAAGTCCTATAAGCGTACCGCCGCCGACTCCCGTACCGCCAAGATATTTTACAGCCGTTGACTCTCCGTTTTTCTTAACGCTGATAAGTGCAGTTCCCGTTCCCATACTTACGACGATAGCCTCGTCAAGCTGCGAGAGATAAAGTCCGCCAAGACCAACGCTCGCAAACTCAGATACCTTTATGCAATTCAGCCCATATATAGGCTTGTCGATAAATGACGAACCAACGCCCGTCATAAGCACTCTGTCTATTTCACCGAGTTCTATTCCGTTTTCAAGAGTAAATTTACCGAAAGCACCGTAAACCGAGGTAAGTGCATCCGCCGCCTTTACGAAAATAGGGGGGATGAGACTTTGTTTTCCCTCGTTATCGGTTTTTATTCCTACGATCTTGGTGGTACTTCCACCGATGTCAATTCCTATAACAGTTCGCATTTTTACCTCCGAACGATTATTTTAAGTCATTATAGCATTACTTGGAGAAAAAATCAAGTAATATACGGCTTTTTCTTAATATACGAGCCGGGCGAAGTGGGAATACCTCGACAAAGGCCGAATATCATATCAAGCTTAGAACTAAGCTGTGCCTGTCTCTTTGCCGCCTCGTCAGGCAATTCGAAGGCGTCTGCGGGCTTGGTTACGACAGTAATTCTCTCTCCCTTTCGTTTTGTGCTTGAAAGAAGCTCCCGCCCCTGCTCGTTTGCCGCCAAAAGAAGTGTGTAGGCGGGGAGAGACGGTGCAAAAACGTCCTCGGGGTGAACTCCGCACATACCGAAAAGTACTGCACGGCGAAGCTTTGCGTCGGTATATCTCTTTGTGGAAAGCAAATACCAAAAATCCGAAGGCATTTCGCAGCTGCGAGCGGTATTTTGAATTCTCTCAAATATACCGCCCTCACACTCGGCAAAATCTTCTTCCGTATTTTTTTCAAAGAGTCTATAATGCATTATCGCAAATTCACCGAATTTGTTTTGTTCGGTTATCTCTCCGTTTCTCTTTGCCTTAAGGAGCAGCTCATAGCTTCTTTCGGGTACGCTGCCCTTCACAAGCTCAATATCCACACACTTTTCGAGCACGTTCCTTATAGCCATAGCAGAGTCGAAGGAGCCGGCTGTAATTTCTTTTTGACGAAAAGCACTTCCCTCTCTCTTTACAGTAACGAAATTGAGGTCAAGACCAAGCTTTTTTGCCGCCTTGATGTATTCAACACCAAGCAGCTCGTTAGAGGCAAGCTGTACACCGAATTCTCTTGCAATAAGCGAAATATATACCGATGCACTCTGCTCTCCCGACTCCAAAAAATAGTTGTAATTTTCCTTGAAATCGTCCGAGAGAGTGTAGTCTGCCACCTTTTTTAAAAGCTCGATGTCTCCGCTCTCAGAGCCGAAAATGACGGTGTCGCAAAATGACGACAAAACGTGTATTCCCGCAAGAGCAAAGCTCTCGGCAGATGCACTTGACCAAGGAAAAGGAAGCTCGAGTATAAGATCAGCTCCGCCCGAAATTGCTGCCTCGGCTCTTTCATATTTATCTACTACCGAAAGCTCGCCGCGTTGCGTAGCATTTCCGCTCATAGCACATACTACCGTGTCGGCACCGAGCTCTTTTGCACGTTTTATTAAATACTCGTGTCCGTTGTGAAACGGATTGAACTCCGACACAATACCGAAAACTGACATATACTCACCCCTGTTCTTTTGAAATTTCTAAAATTTTATATGAGGGGAAGCCTATATAGCATTCCCCTCTCAGTTTTTAAATAATTATTTGAGCTTAGCAAGTGCAAGCTTTACACCCTCGAGCTTTTCAGCATAATTTGCGAGCTTTTCACGCTCTGCCGCAACAACGGCAGCAGGTGCCTTTGCAACGAAGCCCTCGTTTGAAAGCTTCTTTTCAAGTCTTTCTATCTCGCCTATAAGCTTCTTTTCTTCACCCTCAAGACGAGCCTTTTCCTTTTCGGTATCGATAATATCGGCAAGAGGCAAATAGATAGTTGCCGCATCCGTAATAATCTGTACCGAGTCGTCAGCGGAAACAACGCCGCCAAAGTCAGCACCTATCTCAACCTCACTTGCAGATGCAAGACGTGCAAAGAAGATTGCCGTATCTTCATTAAAGGACTCGGTTGCCTTTGTCTCAATGTAAACCTTTGCCTTGCGTGAGGGCGGAACGTTCATCTCGCTACGGCGGTTTCTAATCGCCTTGATAGCAGAAATAACCTTGCCCATACGCTCAGCGTCGGTTGCATACTCAAACGCCTCGTTATACTTAGGATAAGAAGCTATCATAATGCTCTCGCAATCGTTGGGAAGCACCCCGTAAATTTCCTCTGTAATAAATGGCATAAAGGGATGGAGAAGCTTGAGAATTCCCTCAAGCACGTAAACGAGTACGTTCTGAGCTACGATATTAGCCTCAGTTCCCTTTTCGTTAAGTCTTGCCTTTGAAAGCTCGATGTACCAGTCGCAGAATACGTCCCAAGTGAAATCGTAAAGTGAAGCGAGAGCAACGCCTACCTCAAATCTATCAAGTGCACTTGTAACACTTGCAACGAGATTATTGAACTCGTTAAGTATCCACTTATCCTCAAGCGCGAGTTTTTCGGTCTCGGGAAGCTTTACTTCATCAATAGTGAGGTTCATTCTTACAAATCTCGATGCGTTCCAAAGCTTGTTAGCAAAGTTTCTTGCCGCCTCGATCTTCTCATCGGAGAAACGCATATCGTTTCCGGGTGAGTTACCGGTAGCGAGAGCATAACGAAGTGCATCTGCACCGTACTTGTCGATTATCTCAAGAGGATCTATACCGTTGCCAAGAGACTTTGACATCTTTCTGCCCTGTGCGTCTCTAACAAGACCGTGAATAAATACGGTCGAGAAGGGCTCCTTGCCCATGTGCTCAAGACCTGAGAATATCATTCTTGAAACCCAGAAAGTAATTATATCGTATCCCGTAACGAGTACGCTTGTAGGATAGTATTTCTTAAGGTCCTCAGTCTCATCGGGCCATCCGAGAGTCGAGAAAGGCCAAAGTGCTGACGAGAACCAAGTGTCAAGCACGTCCTCATCCTGAACAACAGGGGAGCCGCAGTGAGGACACTTGTCGATATCGGTCTTTGAAACGGTGGTCTTACCGCACTCGGGATTCTGACAGTAAAATGCGGGTATGCGGTGTCCCCACCAAAGCTGACGGGA
Source organism: Clostridia bacterium (assembly GCA_017503865.1). Taxonomy (GTDB): domain Bacteria; phylum Bacillota; class Clostridia; order Oscillospirales; family CAG-272; genus HGM12713. The sequence continues at coordinate 32,595 of JAFVSI010000045.1, forward strand.
AATACACCAGTCAAGGATATTATTCATCCAGTTAAAGTAGTTCTTCGAGAAACGCTCGGGAACAAACTTTACAGTTCCCTCTTCAACAACCTTTATAGCAGGCTCTGCGAGGGGCTTCATCTTAACGAACCACTGGTCGCTTGTCATAGGCTCAACAACTGTTCCGCAGCGGTAGCAAACGCCAACGTTATGAGGATGAGGAACGGTCTTTATAAGATAGCCCTCTGCCTCAAGGTCAGCTATGAGTGCCTTTCGGCAAGCGTATCTGTCCATTCCCTCGTATTTACCCGCACCTGCGTTCATAGTCGCATCGTCATTCATAACCTTTATCTGCTCAAGACCGTGACGCTGACCTACAAGGAAGTCGTTGGGGTCGTGTGCGGGGGTTATCTTAACGCAACCCGTACCGAAGCCTATCTCAACGTAATCGTCAGCAATTACGGGAATCTCTCTGCCAACGAGAGGAAGAATGAGAGTCTTGCCGATAAGATGCTTTGTAGCCTCGTCCTCGGGGTTGACGGCAACAGCGGTATCGCCGAACATTGTTTCGGGACGTGTTGTAGCAATCTCAACAAAACCGTCCTCGCCCTTTATCGGATACTTGATGTGCCAGAACGAACCGTCCATATCCTTGTATTCTACCTCGGCATCGGAAAGTGCCGTAAGGCAGTTAGGACACCAGTTGATTATACGGTAGCCTCGGTAGATAAGCCCCTTATCGTAAAGGTTTACGAAGACCTCACGAACTGCACGTGAGCAGCCCTCGTCAAAGGTGAAACGCTGACGAGTCCAGTCGCAAGATGTACCGAGCTTTTTGAGCTGACTTGTTATTCTATTCTCATATTTATCCTTCCAAGCCCAAACTCTCTCGAGGAATTTCTCACGGCCGAGATCGTATCTCGAGAGTCCCTCTTCCTCACGAAGTCTCTCCTCAACCTTTATCTGCGTTGCGATTCCTGCGTGGTCGGTGCCGGGCACCCAAAGGGTATTGAAGCCCTGCATTCTCTTATATCTTACGAGGATATCCTGAAGAGTATCGTCAAGGGCGTGTCCCATATGGAGCTGTCCCGTTACGTTTGGGGGCGGGATAACTACCGAAAAGGTAGGTGCAGTGCTCTTAGGATCGGGCGTAAAGTAGCCCTTCTCACACCAATTTTTGTATATCTTGTCCTCAAACTCAGAGGGAGAATATACCTTTGGCAACTCGTTGTAAGAATTCATAATCTATCTCCTTAAAAAAATATAATCAAAAATAAAAAACACGCCCTGAAAATATCAGGACGTGGAATACGCGGTACCACCTGATTTTGCATTAAAAATGCACCCTCAAAAAGCTATAACGGAGCCACCGTCACGGACTACTCGGTAAAAATTCACCCGCACCGCTCGCAGACGACTTCGGGGCAACACGCATCGGACTCGCACCAACCGTCCGCTCTCTGCACACAGCACTTCCCTTACTACTTCTGTTCAAAGCGTTTTTTTGATATACCACAAGAAGCACGGACTTGTCCGTGCTTCTCAGTGTTTGGAGCTGGTAATCAGAATCGAACTGATGACCTCGTCATTACCAATGACGTGCTCTACCGACTGAGCCATACCAGCGACTATGTAATTATATCAAATAGATTTTCATTTGTCAAGTGAATTTTAAAACTTTCTTTACTCTTTTTTAGTTTTTTCTAAAAACTTGATATTCATTTATTACCCGATAAATAAAAAGTCATAACCACCGGCCGTGCCGGTGGCTTGAATAGCCCCCTTAGGGCATGTCACAGGCTGAGCCTATAGGCTCACCGAAAAGTCTGCCAACCGCACGACTTTCACAGGCATGCCCCTGAAGGGGCTTTTTATTTGCCCTCTTTTACCGGCTTACCCGTAAACGGGTCGACAAAC
>JAFVSI010000046.1 GCA_017503865.1 Clostridia bacterium
AATATTCCCTAAATTAGTTTTTACTCAAAGAGGGGGTTCCCCTTACTAAACATAAACTAATTATACCGTTTGCCGCTTTTCTTTGCGAAAAGAGGCACAAAGAAAAGCTAAGCAAAAGAAAGTGCCGTTTTCACGAGGCTCCGCCTCGAGCTCCGCGAGCTTTTAAAAAAGCTCGACCAAAACTTTTTAATCCTTTTGCCTAACCAGTTCGACAAATACCAATTTTCCTATATTTATATATCTGCGACAAAAAATTCTTGACAGTCAAGGGGGCGTATGATAAAATAAAGAAAAAAAGGGGATTTTTAATATGCCAACAGAAGCTTCTTATAAAATTCGTACAAAGCATAAAAACTTGTTTCTCCGTGTGAGTCACGGTCACTTTGCTACAAGCCATAGCCATATAAATTATTATATTGACGTAACAACGCAAAAGACTCGTCTTTCCGAGGCAAAGGCTGTCGCAAAGGAGCTTGTTTCTTACTACAAGAGCTCGACTATCGTTGACACCATTCTTTGCCTTGACGGTACTGAGGTAATAGGTACCTGCCTTGCAGAGGAGCTTACGAAGAGCGATTATGTCAACCTCAATGCTCACCAGACGATTTACGTCATCAAGCCAGAGCATACCTCGGGTAGCCAGCTCTTCTTCCGTGACAATCTGGTCAAGATGATTGAGGGCAAAAATGTGCTCATTCTTGCAGCCTCGGTAACAACGGGCTTTACGGCAAGAGGTGCTGTTGAGGCTATCAATTACTATGGCGGACGTGTTTCGGGAATTTCGGCGATATTTGCCACCGAGCACGAGTGCATGGGCTACGAGGTCAAGTCGATATTCGACACCGAGGACCTTGACGGCTACGCAACCTACCCCTCGCACGAGTGTCCAATGTGCCGCGAGGGCAAAAAGATTGACGCCCTTGTCAACAGCTTTGGATATTCTAAGCTCTAAAATATGAGTAATAAGCCGCAGGAAGATAATTCCTGCGGCTCTTTTTTGTCTATACTTAACAAACTTTTTAAGGAGATTCGAAAATCCTTGATTTTTAGGGGGAAATAGTATATTATGAAATAGGAGTGTTTTGAGTGTTGCTTACATTTGAAAGGAGATTTGGAGAAATCGAATGAACAAGCAAGAAAAACAAAACAAAAAAGCAGAAAAGTGGACCTTTGGCTATACGGCGGACGAGTATAAGCGTTTCACCTTTAACGGTGTTTTATTTCTCGTGCTTTTTTCCTTCCTGTACTGCTGTCTGTACTGTATGCGTCAAAATATCACGTATGGCGGTCAGTACATAGCAGAGGGGCTCGGGTGGACAAAGGCGGACGTCGGTATTCTTACGAGTACGCTGTTCTGGACCTACGGTATAGGTCATCTTATTAACGGACGACTTTCTGAAAGGGTTGGCCCCCCTAAATTCATCGTCCTTGCTGTACTGTTGTCAGCTACAGCAAATATTGCGATGGGACTTGTCGGATTTATTCCGAGCATTCCCGACGTTTTCGGCATTAGTGGACTTCTCTTGGTGCTTGCTGTAATTTGGGGATTTAACGGCTATTTTCAGTCTATGGCGTGGACCTCTGGACTTGCCGTTATAACTAACTGGTGGCCGAGTGACAGAAGGGGAACGGCGGTTGGCTTTGCCCACGCCTTTTCGGGCTTCGGTGCGGCACTTGCGTCTTTAGCTATGGTTGCGGCTATGACGGTTTCCGAGAGTGCGGGACTTTCGCTCGGCTGGCGGGCAGTATTTCTTTTACCCGCGTCAATTCCGCTTGTGATGCTCGTCATTTACCTCGTTTTTGCAAAGACCTCACCCTCAAAAATAGGTCTTGCACCCTATAGGGAAAAGGACGTGGCGAAAATCGAAGCGGAGAACGAAATGAAGGAAATGATGAAGAGCCGAGGAGTTCTTTATCCCTATCTTTTCCTTTTGAAAAATCCTAAATTCCTTATTTTCGTTCTGGTCGCGTTCCTCACGGGTGTTGCCCGATACGGTATGACACAGTGGGTGCCCTTCTATTTCAGCGAGGTCTACGAGGTCTCTATTAAGGAAAGTCTTTTCGGCTCGCTCGCACTACCCGTCGGTATGGCGGTGGGAACGCTTATCGTGCCTTTTATCACTGACAAGCTTTGTCCCACGAACCGTATGCCCGCGGTAATTGTCAGTGCAATCGTTTCGGCAGCGGCAATATTCGGATTTTTACCCTTAGATCCAAATAACGCCGTACAGCTCGTGCTTATCCAAATCCTTCTCTTTATTGCGGGATTTGGGATTTATGCCGTCAACGGAATAGTCTTTACCTATGCTACCGATATAGGCGGACGTGTCTTTTCGGCGACAGCCTCGGGAATTCTCGATTTTTCGGTGTATATGGGAGCGGCAATACAGTCGATAGTTTACGGCTTTGTCTTTGACATCAACGCGACTCTTGTGTTTTACACAATGATAATCTTTTGTGCCGCAAACGCATTGCTCGCTCTTGTAGGTTCTAAAATTAAAAACAAATAAAAAGCAGGGAAGGTCACAAAAAATGACCTTCCCAATTTTTTTATAAATTTGAGACAAAGTGGGACTTTGTGAGACTGTTTGAAACTTTTTGGGATGTTATAATCAAATCACAATGAAAAACACCTAGAAAGGAGATGATTCTTATGAAAACAAGAAGAAAAAGCTTTGTGCTTTACGGAGATTTAGAGCCTACACTCTTGCATTTATCAGAAAACGAGATGGGCGTCCTCTTTTTTATGGTATATTCTTACGTAAACAGAGGCGTAATTGACAGCTATCGAAAAAGAACGCCCAAGGTTGACCTTGTTTTTTCGATGATTCGTACCCATCTTGACCGTGACCGCGAGAAATACGAGAGGATTTGCGAGAGAAACGCAAAAAACGGCAAGCTCGGCGGTCGTCCAAAGTCAAATTCAGAAACCCAAAATAACCGTTCGGTTTAAAAAAAACCCGATAATGATATTGATATTGATAATGATATTGATACTGATAATGATATTGAGTTTGGGTTTGACAGTGGGCGTTCCTACGACCTCAAAGAATTCTTTGAGGCGGCACTGAAACGCGCTTACGAAAAAGATAAAAAATGAGGAGAGCTGTTTGCAAAACGGCTCTCCATCATAAAAAAGATATTTAATTATCAGTTAAAGTAACCCTCGCGGTAGAGAAGCTCTGCGATAAGAACTGCTCCGCCTGCGGCACCTCTGAGGGTGTTGTGTGAGAGACCTACGAACTTGTAGTCGTAGATTATGTCCTCACGGAGACGTCCGACAGTTACGCCCATACCGCCGTAAATGTCACGATCAAGAGCTGCCTGAGGACGGTTGTCTTCCTCAAAATAGGTGATGAACTGCTTGGGAGCATTCGGAAGCTCAAGTGCTTGAGGCTTGCCGGAGAACTCTGCCCAAGCCTTAAGAATTTCTTCCTTAGTGGGCTTATTCTCAAACTTTACGAAAACAGCGGCGGTGTGTCCGTCTGTTACGGGAACGCGGATACACTGTGTGGTGATTACGGGAGCGTCAGCCTTGACTATCTTGCCGTCCTCGACCTTACCCCAAACGCGAAGGGGCTCCTGCTCGCTCTTTTCTTCCTCGCCGCCAATGTAGGGAATTACGTTGTCTATCATCTCGGGCCACTCGTTAAAGGTCTTGCCTGCACCCGAAATTGCCTGATAAGTAGTAGCGACAACTTCCTTGATTCCGTACTTGCGAAGGGGAGTGAGGGCGGGAACGTAGGACTGAATCGAGCAGTTAGGCTTAACTGCGATAAAGCCACGCTTAGTACCAAGTCTCTTTCTCTGTGCCTCAATGACCTCAAGGTGAGAGTCGTTTATCTCGGGAATTACCATAGGAACGTCGGGAGTCCAGCGGTTAGCCGAGTTGTTGGAGACAACGGGAATCTCTGCCTTGGCATAAGCCTCTTCAAGTGCCTTTATCTCGTCCTTTTTCATATCAACTGCGCAGAAAACAAAGGAAACGAGCTTTCCCATCTTCTCTATCTCAGCGGCGTCAATAACTACCATTTTCTTAAACTTTTCGGGCATAGGCGTCTTCATCTTCCAACGACCGCCAACAGCCTCCTCATAGGTCTTGCCTGCACTTCTTGCAGAAGCTGCGAGAGCAGTGACCTCAAAGTAAGGGTGATTTTCAAGAAGGGTTAAGAAACGCTGACCGACCATACCGGTAGCGCCAACAACACCGACCTTCATTTTTTCCATAACGAATACTTCCTTTCAAAGATAAAACTGAAAATATGTAAATTTTAATATGATAAATTAAATAATACCACAAAACAACGCAAAAATCAATAGTATTCCGTTGTATTTTTTGGGGAAGTTGCAGTGTTTTAGGCAAATTTTTTGTGCATAAAGCTACACAAAGAGCTTATAGACATCATTTTTGGTCATTCCGCGTGATTTTGCGGTAGCCTTTATAGCGTCCATCTTCGACATTCCGCCCTCAATATAATATGCGACCTGCTCTTGAATGGTGAGCTCGGTTTCGGGGAGTGCTGACACCTCTTGCGTTCCTTCAACAACAAGAACGTACTCGCCCTTCGGTTCTCGCTCACGGTAGATTTTTACCGCCTCTCCGAGAGTGGTACGCATAACGTCCTCGTTGAGCTTTGTAAGCTCACGGCAAAGAGAAATTTTACGCGACTCGCCAAACGCCGCCGCAAGGTCGTCAAGAGTTGTGCGGAGCTTGTGGGGAGCTTCGTGGAATACCATAGTTCTGTCCTCGCCCGAAAGTCTCTCGAGGCGTTTTTTTCTTTCCTTGTTTTGAGTGGGCAAAAAGCCTTCGAAGCAAAAACGTTCGGTTGGAAGGGCAGAGAGGGTGAGCGATACAACAGCGGCACAGGCACCGGGGATTGACGATACGCTGATTCCTCGCTCGGCACAAAGCTTAACAAGGTCAGCACCGGGGTCGGATATTGCGGGAGTTCCCGCATCAGTCACGAGTGCACAGCTTTCGCCTGCCGCAAGTCTCTCAACGATTTTTTCGCCCCGTTCCGCTTTGTTGTGCTCGTGGTAGGAAACGAGGGGCTTTCCGCTTATACCGAAATAGGTGAGCAGTCTCTGCGTGTTTCTCGTGTCCTCAGCGGCAACGAAATCGACCTCGCTTAGCACCTTCAGGGCTCTTTCGCTCATATCCGAGAGATTTCCGATAGGAGTCGCTACAAGGTAGAGCGTGCGGGGCAGAGTCTTGTTTTTTTCTTCGATTATCATTTTTATATTTCCTTTTTGTAGCAGTTTTTTAAAAGCTGAATATACTTTTTATAGAATTATTTGATAGGAAGGTGACACAATGGCGATAAAAATTTACATAGACCAAGGGCACAATCCAAAGAATCCCAATGCTGGGGCAGAGGGGAACGGGCTTCGTGAGCAGGACATCGTTTACGAAATAGGCATACGTCTTGCCGCCTTGCTTCGTGAGAATCCCGAGTTTGATGTTAGACTCTCAAGACCTACCGCCGACACGCTTATCGGCAACTCGAACTCCGAGAGCCTGCGGCTGCGTGTGAACGATGCAAACTCGTGGGGTGCCGACTATTTTTTGAGCCTACATACAAACGCCGCCGTTCAGGCAAGTGCAACGGGAAGTGAGGCATTTGTCTTTTCGAAGCCAAGCGTTGCGGCAAGCTTTGCCGAGGATATTCTTGCGTCAATGTCCGCATATACGGGACTCAATAACAGAGGTGTTTTTGCGAGAACGGGGCTCTACGTGCTTCGGCGTACAGCTATGCCCGCAGTTCTCCTTGAGCTTGGATTTATCACAAATGCACGTGATGCCGCCCTTATGTCAGGGCAGCCCGACCTCTTCGCAAGGGGAATATACGAGGGCATTCTTGATTATTTCGGACTTTGATTATTAGGGGTAATTTGTAGAATAGTTAGTTTGTGTTTGGATTTTTTCAAAAGGTCTTTGGAAAAAATCCTAATCCAAACTAATTAACTATTATCATTTAATCATTTCAAGCAGTTCTGCTTCGCTAATTACGGTGACACCGAGGTCACGTGCTTTTTGCAGCTTTGAGCCTGCATCATCACCTGCCACCACAAAATCGGTTTTTTTCGATACCGACGAGCTGACCTTACCGCCGTTTGCTTTAATAAGAGCTGCCGCCTCGTCACGCTTCATTGTGGGGAGCGTACCCGTAAGCACGAAGGTTTTTGAATCAAAGATTGAGGACGCCTTGACTGCGGTACATTCGGTATATAGACCGAGCGAGATAAGACGCTCGCAAAGCTCGCGGTTTTGCTCGTGTGAGAAAAATTCGACCACGCACTGAGCGGTGATAGCTCCGAAATCCTCGATAGCTACAAGCTCGTCAAAGGTGGCATTCATACAAGCCTCAAGCGTGCCGTATCTGGCGGCGAGAGCCGCCGCCGCAACCGCCCCGATGTTTCTTATTCCAAGTGCGAAAATGAGGCGTTCAAGCCCTGCCGACTTGGATTTTTCAATAGCTGAAATGAGTTTGTTTGCCGATTTCTCGCCCATTCTCTCAAGAGAGGAAATCTCCTCGGGACGAAGGGTGAAGAGGTCGGCTACATCTTTTATAATTTCATTTTCAAGAAGAAGGTCAACTACCTGCGGACCGAGTCCGTCAATGTTCATCGCGTCCTTTGACGCAAAATGCTCAATACTGCGTGAGAGCTGTGCGGGACAAGCCGCGTTTGTGCAACGCACCGCCGCCATATCCTCGTCGCGAGAGACGGGCTCACCGCACGAGGGGCAGTGAGTGGGCATATTGAACACCCGCTCGTGTCCGTTTCTCTTTTCGGGGTGAGCACATAGTACCTCGGGGATAATATCGCCCGCCTTGCGGACGGTCACCGTGTCACCGAGCATTATGTCTCGCTCACGGATAAAATCAAGATTGTGGAGTGCCGCACGGCTTACCGTCGTTCCCGCAAGTCTTACGGGGGAGAGGACTGCTGTGGGCGTGAGAACTCCCGTACGCCCGACGGCTATCGTGATATCTTCAAGCACGGTTTGTTTTTCTTCAGGCGGGAATTTATAGGCAACCGCCCATTTCGGCGTGCTCGTGCCCTCACCGAGAGACTGACGGACGGAAAGCTCGTCGATTTTTACGACCACTCCGTCAATGTCGTAAGCAAGGTCGTCTCTCGCCTCGCCAATCTTTTTGATGTGAGCGATAATATCTGCCGCATTGTCGGCAACCGTTGTATATTCAAGTGTTACGAAACCAAGCTCACGGAGTCTCTTTAGTGTTTCGGTGTGCGTCTTTGGGACAGTGCCGTCTCTATAAATATTTCCTTCTTGGAAATTAAATACGAAAATATCGAGCTTTCGCTGTGCGGTAATTTTTGAGTCGAGCTGACGGAGTGAGCCTGCTGCGGCGTTTCGGGGGTTTGCCATAAGGGGCTTTCCCGCTGCCTCTCGCTCCTCGTTGATTTTATTAAAGGTAGCCCTCGGCATATATACCTCGCCTCTGACGGTGAGGGAAAGGGGTTCGTTGAGTTTAAGTGGAATTGAACGAACTGTGCGAAGGTTTGCCGTAACGTTTTCACCGACAACTCCGTCGCCTCTCGTCGCACCCTCGACAAAGACACCGTTTTCGTAACGAAGGGAGACCGAAAGACCGTCGATTTTAGGCTCAACGGAGTATGCGGGCGTGCCCTCGCTCTCGCTTACCTTGTTTATGAATGCTTCAAGCTCCTCGAAGGAAAAGACGTCGGAAAGCGAGTCCATACGTGCGTTGTGTGTGACTTTTTCAAATTTGTCGAGAGCCTTTCCGCCCACGCGGAGAGTGGGAGAGGTGCTGTCATAGTATTCGGGATGCTCTGCCTCAAGAGTTAAGAGACGGTTATACATCATATCGTATTCATAGTCGGATATTTCGGGCGAGTCAAGATTATAGTATCTGTTTGAGTGATACGCAATCTGTTCGCGGAGCAAAATTATCTCGTCATAAATGCTATTTTTAGCGGAATTCTTGTCCATAAAACGCACCCTTCCTTTTTTTTAAACCATACGTAATTATTATACCAATTTTTTGCCTGATTGTCAATCAAAGAAGTAATATAAATTGGTATTTATAGGTATGTTAATGTAAATGCGGGGGAACCTATTTTGCAAAAAATGGTTCTCCCCGAATAATAAACACCCCCACAAATCAAAATTTGACGCATTTCACGGACATAAAAAAAGAGCCCGACTCATAAGTTATCCTAAAGGGGAGAGGGGGGTGACTTTTTGGCGTATTTGTTTATTTTGCTTGTCCTTGCGGTCGTGCTTGTCAACGGGTTTACCGACGCCCCGAATGCTGTTGCAAGCTGTATTTCCTCTCGCTCAATGACACCGAAGGGAGCAATATTGCTCGCGGGAGTCTGCAATCTTTTTGGAGCGATTGCGGCGGCACTGTTTTTTTCGGGAGTTGCCGAAACGGTCTACCTTACGGTCGATTTCGGTGGCGACAGCCGCCTTGCCATAAGCTCACTTTTTGCGGGAATGTGTGCTGTTGTCATATGGGCAATGGTCGCCTTTCTTTTCGGAATTCCCACAAGCGAGAGCCACGCACTTATCTCGGGACTTGTCGGTGCGGCACTTGGTGGCAGAATGACTGTCGGTGCAGTTCGTTTTTCCTATATCGGAGTCGTTCTTATCGGACTTTTAGCATCGAGTATCCCCGCCTATTTTTTTGCAAAATGGATATATTCGGCAATTATTCGCGTTTGTCAAAGCCTTGACCGCCGCAGAGCTATGAAGCACTTTTACAGAGCCCAGCGGCTCGGTGCTGCAAGCTCGGCATTCCTTCACGGAGCACAGGACAGCCAGAAATTCGTGGGTGTAATTATGCTTGGCACGAGTCTGACCTCGGGAGGGGCTATCGGAGAGTTCAAAGCCCCTCTTTCCGTATCGTTCCTTTGTGCCGCAGTTATGACGCTCGGTACACTTCTCGGCGGCTCACGAATTATAAAAAAGGTTGGCGAGGATATGGTCTCGCTCGATGCGGCGGCAGGAAGTGCGGCGGATATTGCATCGTCGGCAGTTCTTCTGCTTCTCACGCTCCTCGGTATTCCCGTCAGCACCACGCACTCAAAGACCTCGGCTATGATGGGGGCGGGGGCACTTACGCACAGAGGGCTCGACAAGGGCGTGGTGCGGCAGATGGTAGTGGCGTGGTTACTTACCTTTCCTTGCTGTGCGTTACTCGGCTTTATACTTGGATATATTTTTAGGTGAGGTGTTATATGAAGAAGACTGATTATTTTGAACTCCTTGAAGGACTTGCAAAAAACGCACTGTCCTCGATAAAAATCGCCTGCGGTAGCGGTGGCAGACAGGTGGGAAGGGAAGAGATAACGGCTCTCCGCCTTGATTGCGACAAAAAGGTCTGCACGCTCGAAAACGCACTTTTTGAGGATTTTATCACTCCAATCGAGAGGGACAATATTGCCGCCCTCGCACACAGCCTTTGGCGAGTGAGTGACAGGGCTATCGAGCTTTATATCGGCTATTCGCAAAGGGTAAAGGGCATAGAAAACGGTGAAGAGGCACTTTGTATCACGCTTGCCGAAAAGCTTTTAGAGGCAACGAAGATGCTTTGTGACATTCGTTCACCCGAAAAGATGCCTGATTTTTGCGATTTCAGGGAGATTTTACGCAAGGCATTCGAGGCACACAACGAGTATCTTTCGTTCATAAACAGTGGGGCAGTTCCTCGTTCAAATGCTCGCAGGGCATTTGCGGTCGCTCGCTTGCGTGCAGAGCTTTCAAGATGCTTTGACGAGGCGGTCGAGGTTATGCTCGGGTGTATTTGAGGCGGTGTTTGCTGTGAGAGGGAATTAATTTTTGATTTAGCGGTGAGGCTTGGGGGCAAGTGATTGAAAAGTTTTTGCGTCTCGAACACGAACATCAGTTCGTGTGACGAAGCGTAGCGGAGTTATTTTTCTAAAAAGAGACCGCAATCCAACGCGCGTAGCGTTGGTCGCTTCGAGCCGTTATATATAACTAAAAAAGCAGATGGCACTATTGTACCATCTGCTTTTTTGGTGATCCACCGGAGACTCTGAACTCAAGTATGTGCCAACGTTTAGTGTGTGTTTAAATCTTGGTTTGCACATACAACCCAATTTTCTTCGAAAATTGAAGAGTTCGAGTCATTAGCGTATAATGCAAAAAAGGATACAGGCTTCAGCCTGTATCCTTTTTTGGTGATCCACCGGAGACTCGAACTCCGGACCCCTTGATTAAAAGTCAAGTGCTCTACCGTCTGAGCTAGTGGATCAAGCGTTTTGCGCTACCTATATATAATACCACAAGGCAAAATATTTGTCAAGTTTTTTGTATTTGGCGTGTTATACAAAGGTTGTACACAAAAATGCGCTTAAGTTGTGCGAAATCACAAGCGTTCGAGCTTTTTTATGCTCTCTGCGACAAGTTTTACGTTTTCGGGGATTATTTCGGGCAGGGAAAGCTCGACCTCATCGCTGTCCTCGAAGTCAGCCTCGTTGATTCTTTTTCTCATAGATCTAACCACAAGTCTGTCAAAGCCGTGAAGCTTGTCGGGCTTAAGCTCTCCGCCAAAGTGATGAACACCGAGCGAAAAGCGGCATTTTCTCGGGGTGGAGATGTCCCTATACTCCTCGTAAAGATGCGAATATCCGCAGCAAATATACAAAGCACTCTCCATATTCGAGAGGACGTCTCTGTTTTTCTTCAAAAAAGCTCTCAGCTCCTTCGAAAGCTTTGCCATTCGTATCGAGCCGCCAAGCACCGCACAATCGTATGCCGAAAGGTCGGGGGTGTCAGAGGCGAGGTCAACGAGGTCGTATTCTATTGTAGGGGAGAGGAAGGAAGCGAGCATCTCTGCACATCTCCTTGCCACTCCGTTTTTTGAAGAATAAGCTATCAAAAGCTTCATAATTCAACTCCTTATCAGAACAGTTCTATAAGCTCCTTCGGGCTCTTTGTGATATCGTTTGCCCTTCCGTCAAGCTCTATTGCAACGAGGTCTTCGATACGGCAGCCGTACTTGCCCGCAAGATAAATGCCCGGCTCACAGCTCGTTATGTTACCTCTTACGAGAAGTGCTTTGGGGTCTGTCGAGGGAGCAACACGCGGGCCCTCGTGCACTACCATTCCTATTCCGTGACCGAGTGAGTGACCGAAGCAGCCGCGATATCCCGCACCCTCGATTATATTTCTCGCACACTTGTCAAGCTCGTAGCAGCTAACGCCCTCGCCAAACATTTCAAGTGCCGCTCTTTGAGCGGAAAGAACGGTATTATAAAGCTTTTTCATCTCTGCATCAGCCTTGCCGAGAACTACCGTACGCGTCATATCCGCACAGTAACCCTCGTATTTTGCACCGAAGTCCATCGTTAAAAATCCACGTTCAAGCTTTACGTTTCTTGCGTGTCCGTGAGGCATTGACGAAGCACTGCCGCTGACTGCAATCGTGCCGAAAGCAACGTCCTCAGCTCCGTTTCTTCTCATAAAGAATTCAAGCTCAAGAAGCACGTCGACCTCGGTCATATTCGGTGTCATAACCTTTAGAATATGCTCAAAAGCCGCGTCGGTTATGCTCTGTGCCTTCTTTATAAGTGAGAGCTCCTCCTCGTCCTTGACCTCTCTCATTTTAGAGAGGATAGCGGACGCACCGCCAAGCACCTGCACGTCCTTGCCGAACTTTTCCTTGTATCTGTTGCACTCCGAGAAGGAGACGGTCTCGTCCTCAACTATAAGCGTTTTTACCTTGTTTTCTTTAAGCAAAAGGGCAAGCTCTGTAAGCATACCGAGCTTTGGCTCGATGACCTCAAACTTCGTGCCCGCAAGCGTCATTCTCGCAGCCTCTATATAGCGGAAATCGGCAAGAAGAAAAGCCTTTTCTCTCGTTATGAGAATATATCCGCTCGTATACTTAAAGCCGCTGAGATATCTTTGGTTTATGCCTGAGGAAATGAGAGCCGCATCGTACTCGGTGCGGGAAAGCTCGAGGAAAAATTTATCAAGTCTTGTCATAAAATTATTCTCCAATCATAGAAAGCCAAGCTTTTTTCATAGCGAGTGCGTCCTCAGCCATAGTGCCTGCCGATTCGCAGATAATTCGCGGTGCAACGCCCTCGCGAACTATCGCCTCGATAAGCGGCTCGAAGGCAGGACCATAGACGTCATCGGCAAAGGTGAGGTGCTTTTTCTCGCCCGCTGATGTGTATTCTATCTTTGAAAAATGGCAGTGAAGATTTTTTGCGTACATGTCACCGAGACTCTCGCCTATTTTTGAAAAAACTCTGCGGTAGCTGTCGCAGTCGCTAAAAAATCCGCCTATATTTCTCGCGTTAAGATGACCGAAATCGACAACGGGGCAGTATTTAGGGGATATCTTGCAAAGCTCGATGACCTCGTCAAGCGTGCCGAGCTGATTTATTTTGCCCATCGTTTCAAGCCCCATACGAACAGAAGTATCGCCAACCGCATCGGCATTTCTCGAAAGGGTATCGGAAGCGAGACGCATAGCCTCTTCACGCGTTATTTTTGCGGCACTGCCCGAGTGAATAACTATCGTGTCGGCACCGAGAAGCTCCGCCGCGTGGAGCGACTGTGCGATGTAGTTTAAGCTTTTGAGTCGCTTTTCTTCTTCAACGCCCGAAAGGGAAATATAGTAGGGCGTGTGGACAGACATCAAAATTCCGTATTTCTTAGCTTCCTCACCGATTTTAGAAAGGGTTGCGTCACCTGCGGAAATGCCGTTTCCGCCTTGAAACTCGTATGCGTCAAGACCGCGAGATGCGAGCCAAGCGGGAGCTTGCGTTGTGGATTTGAATTTTTCGGCATAGAATGATTCGCTGTTTCCGCCGGGACCGAAGGTAGGTTTGTTTATCATAATTATTTATCCTCTTGATTATTTTCGTGAAGCTTTTTGTATTTCTTTATGTATGGCTTTTCGAGCAAACGTTTGAATCTGAAGAAAAGATTTCTCTTGTCCTTAATAGGTGGCACTATGTAGGCGGGAATGCCTATGTTGTGTGCCCCGAGGGCATCTGTGAGAAGCTGGTCGCCGATGGCGGCGGTGTTTTCGACAGTCGAGCCCATCTTTTCCATAGCTAAAAGAAGAGTTTTCTTTGTGGGCTTTTTCGAGTCAGCAAATGCAATAAGACCGAGGTCTCGATTAAAAAGCTCGACTCGCTCAGAATTGTTGTTTGAAACGAGAGCTGCCTTTATTCCGACAGAGGAGAGGGAAGCAAAATAGTTTTTAATTCTCTCGTCTGGGAGAGGCTGCTCGTAGGGAGCGAGAGTGTTGTCTATATCTATAAGAAGCGCTTTTATGCCGTGAGAGAGGAGAAATTCGGGCGTGATATCGTCAAACTTCTCGAACATAGCGTCGGGTGTGAGCAAATAGGAAAGCGTTTTGCGTTTTTTCATACGTTTAATGTGTCCTTGCTTTATATTTATGATACTATTTTATCATAGAAATAGGGAATAGACAATATTTGTAGCGAAAAAATTTAAAAAAATATAGATTTTGGTATTGACAAAGGATAAAAGTTGTGATATTATATTAGGGCGGTTCTGAGGAACGTCATTTGCGAGTGTAGTTCAATGGTAGAATCCCAGCCTTCCAAGCTGGTCGCGTGGGTTCGATTCCCATCACTCGCTCCAGTCGGCAGTGCCGACATCACTTTAGGTGTCGCACTGCTGAATTTTTTGTGCCTTTAGCTCAGCCGGATAGAGCAACTGCCTTCTAAGCAGTAGGTCGGGGGTTCGAATCCCTTAAGGCACGCCATATGGTGGGTATAGCTAAGTTGGTTATAGCGCCAGGTTGTGGCCCTGGAGGCCGTGGGTTCGAATCCCATTACTCACCCCATAATGAAAATAGCACCGAGATTTCTCGGTGCTATTTTCATTATGGGGTGACATACTCTCCGATGAAGAGCCCCGCCAAACTTTGCTCTGCAAAGTTATGGCAACGTCTGCGGTGTGGAAAATGATGGGTTTATAGAAATAAACCCGCAGACGTAGGGTTCAGAATCCCATTACGTCTTCACGATGAAGAGGCACTCGAAGAAATAG
>JAFVSI010000047.1 GCA_017503865.1 Clostridia bacterium
AAAAACACTATATATTGTGCTTTCGGAGATAAAATATACTATATTTTGCCCTTGGGGTGGTAGAGGCCGCAAGTTCAAGTCTTGTCACTCAGACCAGTTCGGAGGTTCATAACGAACCTCCGAATTTTCTTTATTTTACGGGCTTTTTCGGGCTTTTTGGTGTTTGCTCCGCCTCGAAAATGTCCGCTTTTTTTTGCCTAAAATCGGCTCAAAATCGGGCACGACCACATGTTTGACCACATTTGCCACGAAAAAGCTATATTCCATAAGGGTTTTTGACACTTTTCGATTTTATGCAAAATGACGGCGGTTCTCTGCTCTTGAGAACCGCCGTTTTAAGTTTTTCGGTTGGCTTTTCCTTGTTTACTGCGTATCAGTTTTACGCTTGCCGTCATCGGTCTTGGTCTCGCCAATGACGAGCTCCTTGTTTACGAAATCCACCGACCGTGCCACACGCAAGGTTCGCTTTTCCCTGTCAAAATCCTCCCAACGGAGTCCGCAGATCTCGCCCTGGCGCATGCCCGTGATGATCTCGGTGTAGAAGAAATCGTACCATTCCTCGTCCCCTTCGATGAGCTTCATGAAGGTTTCGAGCTGATCCTTGGTCAGCACCTGCTTCTCGTTGCGGTGGATTTTCGGAGGTGAAGTCCCATCCGCAGGGTTCTTCGGAATGAGCCCTTCGCGAACTGCGCTGTCGAGCGCCTCGCGTAAGATCATGTGGATGCCTCGGACGGTGGCGTTGGAAAGCCCTTTGCCCTTGCCGTTATCCTGCATGCGCCCCGACTCCAGGAGGCGGTTGTAGTGCTTTTGAATCTCCGCTGTTTTGAGCTGCGTGATCCTTTTCGAGCCGAGATACGGCAGGATGTGGTTGGCAATGTCCTTACTGTACCCTGCGTAGGTACTTGGGCACAGGATGGGCTTTTTGTATTCATTCAGCCATCTTTCGAGCCATTCGCCGAGGGTGATGGAGCTGTCCTCGGTCAGCTCCACCCCTGCGTACTGATCCTTCAGCTCATGGAGTTTTGGCATAAGGTCGCCTTGTTTCTCGGCAAACACCGAACGGTATATCGGTTTGCCGTCTTCTTTATGACCGACAACGATGCGGCCTTCCCATCTGCCGTCGGCTCTTTTCCGTACAAGTCCGTCACCCGACGGACGTCTTTTTCCCATATATTAATGTCCTTTCGTTAGTTTTTTCAACACAAACAATACCACAAAGATATTTGAATATCCAGTGGTATTGCGTAGAGTTATCAATTTGTTATCAATTACATTCCACCCATCGTAAGCCCCATAAGATGTTGTTTGATTTCAACATGAAAATCATTTCCTATCTCAACACCGGTATGATAACGAGAAGAATAAAAAATTATCTCTTTAGGAATACCAATCTCTATTAATGCATCAACAAATTTTTCCCCTATTTCAGTATCTAAAGAAGAATGGCTTATAAATATTTTCTTTTCCATGAATTCTCCATAATATATGTTTTGTAACTTCAGTTTATTTCTTTTTCTATAAGTTGATATTTATTGGAATTTAGAGGCATTTCCATAATTGAAACAGGAACTTGTAACTTTTTTGCAATGTCTATAAGTTCTTTCTTGTATACACAATGGCAACCTATAATTATTTTTGATATTTTCAGACCATAGTCCTCACAATCAACATTCCCACATTTTTCACCGTTTTCCGCACAACCCATTTCAATTAATCTGACTTCTTTTTCATATGACCAACTTAAATCTTTTATGGCTTGAACATATAACATATATGCAATATGTTCTTCGTCATCCTTTATTTTATCAAAACTAATTTTAATTTTATTCAAGTTGTTTTTTACTTCATCGCTATCTGTAATTGATGCTAATAACGGACGTTTATTTACATATTGAACTGGGAATAAATGCTGTTTTGAACTTATCTCGTATTCAACACAGTATCCTCTGCAACCATTAGCATAATGTCCCCACATTAAAATATTATCGTACTTATATGAAAACGAAGATTGAATGTACATATCTCTTTGGTTTTTGATTTTATTTATTAACAACTCAAAAAACTCGTTTTTTTCTTTTTCTATCCGTTCATCTACAAAAGCATACATTCCTTCATATGGATCATTGAGAACAGAGCAGTCTGACATCCATATTTTCTTGTTTTCTAACGAGTATAATTTTTTCTTATCTAAATCATCACCTTTTTTCAAAGAAAGAGAACAAAATTTATAAATCTTATTGGGCAGTTCTTTTTTTGCTGTGCGCATAGCTTCTATGCTTAAGGGGTCATTATGTCCTCTCTTTTTTCTTCTCTTGTTAATTAAGTATATTACAATCGGCGAAACTCCTGCATATGCATAAAATAAACGCGATACTATATCAGTAATCCAAAACCTATCACCGCCAGCAAAATGAATAATTATGGAAATTATGAATACAATTAGGGCTATGACAGAAATTGTATATACAAAGCTTTCGATTTTATGAGGCTTCATTTTTCCTCCTAGTCATCTTATTTCTATGGTGTTAATTATATCATATTTTGTTAAAACAATCAACTTTAAAAGCACGAATATTTTAAATCAATAACAACACAACTATAAATCACACCTGTCATTATACACAGCTCACAAACTAACATCTCAAACATTTATTTCTTATGACGACGATATAACACTTAAATTGACAAAATCAAAACTCCGTAGTATAATATAAGTGGGGCTTTGCTTTTATTTTTTAATCTAAGGAAGTGACGATATGTATTCACCGTTTATCAATAAAAAAGGAAACCCTGTTACTATAACACAGCTAAAATATTCTCACCTTGAACAGCTTAAAGAATGTGACGAAGGACATCACTTAGAGTACAAGAAAATTCTTGAAGACGGGGGACGAGCACAACTTGCAAAGGAAATTGCTTCTTTCGCGAACTGCGAAGGCGGATGGTTGATTGTTGGTATCGACGATAAAACAAAAGAAATCATTCCTGTAGATAAGTGCGATTATAGTCAAAAAGTGGGAAAAATCGCTTGTCGAATATCTCCTATGCCTGAATTTGAAACACGTTTTTTGTCCCTTCCTAGTGATAAAACCAAAGGAGTTCTTGTCATTTACGTATACGAGGGGAGAAATGCGCCGTATATTTGTAACGGAAGTATATATGTGCGTAGTGGAAGTAGCAAGGAGTCTGTTAAAACAGCGGATAGAGGAAATATTGAGTATCTTTATGAACGTTCTCGCTCTTATACAGAGGAAGTAGAAAAGTTTTGCAAAAGAGATTATTATTTTTCATATAATAAGGTTTTGCAGAGAGGTGCTGTATCTCCAATTGCGAGTATTTATTTAAAAAATATAAGTATGAAAAAGAATAAGTACTTAAATGTTTACAAGAACCGAGATAAAATTATTGATTTTATAACAACCACATTTCAAGTATTCGACCATGTCAGCTATTCAATGGAATCAATTATTTTCATGCATAAAGCAGTATTGCCGGGTTCTAAAGGCGGTACCTTTATATTTGAATTATTTTATGATTGGTCTTGTAAAATTTTAGTACCTATTGGTTGTACAAGCACAAACCAAGTTGAAAAATTCAAGGAACAATTTTGCCAGTTTGGAATTTCAGAAAAAGCAGTTGAAAATTTCAACATCGCCGACGGAACCTCTGTGTGTAATGCCTTATTTGGAGGATTACATTTGTTTGCTGATTTGGCGAAAGCATATAAGCTTAAAGAAAAAGATTATGCCTTCTGTACCGAATTTGAAAATTCCGGCGAATTAGTGCTCGCCTTTTGGGGTGATGCTTTCCAAAACTATATCAATAAATACGGCGTTCCATATGCACATAAAGAAGTTAATAGATGTGATATTCAATACTTCCGTAATGGAAGCAATGTGATGTTTTCCGATCTTGCCGCATCTTTTTTACTTGATTATATAGGGGCTGCTTTCGGCTATCGCTCCGATTCTTTTGGCACTATCATTAACGAATCAAACTATACAGTTGCAATGGAATGATTTTCAAAGGTCGTTGATATGTTTAACTTCGTTCAAATCACACTACGAAAAACGTTTTGAATATTTTATGGTAAACTATTTTGAAATCCTTTTTCAATCGCACAAAACAATATCTCAAAATGCATTTGTTACTTATTATCCACCTACGGTAAATACTTGTGGATCAAAATGAAATATAAAAGAAAAAAAGGTATTGGAATTATTAGCTTTTCCAATACCTCTTTTTATTTTGTTACGCAGTTTAACGAGAAATTGCTACGCGTTTCGTTAGCAAATGTTTCAAATTCTCGATTTCAAAACAAAACACATTAATCGCCAAGCAATTTCCTCAATTGCTGCGCCAATATAACTTTTCTCTCTTCATAAAATTCTCCAAAGTTGCTAAGGCTAAGAGATATGTTCT
Organism: Clostridia bacterium; assembly: GCA_017503865.1. Classification (GTDB taxonomy): domain Bacteria; phylum Bacillota; class Clostridia; order Oscillospirales; family CAG-272; genus HGM12713. Next base: position 4,423 of record JAFVSI010000047.1, read on the forward strand.
GAGGAATCAAAGCCTCTGCATAAAAGTCTTGTCTTTGGTCATCTGTCATTGAATTTACATAGATTTCCAAAGGAGTATCTAACTTTTTAGCATTTGCAATTCCATGAAGCAAATGTAGGTTGGGCATTCTATTGCGATTCCCATGCCAATTCTTCCAATCAGGTATAGAAACCCCAACAGGTCTTGTATCAAACTGAGAATAAGGATGCAAATGATCTATTTCATATTTTACCGATGAATCAAACCAACCAAGACTTAAATAGTACAGTGCTTCATCGACTATACGGCTGTCTTTTTCAGAATTAATGATATCATCTATCTTACCTTCTGTTACTCTGAATTCTGTCATTTGATTCAACATATCAACGGTGATTTCAAAGTTGTTATCATTAATGTTACTCTTCATCTGTTGCAATTTTCCTGTTGTACCAGAACGGAAGTAAATAAACAAAATAGCTCGTACTAAATATGTAAATATACCTTTGACATTGTCCTTATAGTCAGGATTGTAATATATGGAATAGATTATAGGCAAAAGAATATTCCAACAAGTAGCGAATCTATCCAAATCAATCTTCATTTCAACAAAAAGCTCTATCAAATCATTGAGTACTTTCTTAAAAGAGTTCCAGTCATTTTTTAGATCGTTAGCTATTTTGGCATTTATGTTTGATTTTATAACATCACCATAAATCATAAGTGCGGTTCTAATAAGAAACTCATTGCCAAACTTCTCATAAGGGCCAACGAGCAATTTACCAAATTCAGTTTTAGCATTTGGCCAGTAAGCTTCAAGAATTGACATTGTTATTTCCGATTTTCTTAAAGCTTTTCCACCACTATTGAAACGAACAAACATCTCTAGTGCATCATCTTGCTTCATATCTTGGATTTCTGTATATCTTATTAATTTCTCAACAAAAATCTTCTGATAAAGCTTATTCAAGATATTTCGTGCATAGTCCTTGCTATTTTCCGGTACCGCCTGAATAGCGTTCTCAATAGCATTTTCTCGTGTGTTATCATCCACAAATTTGTCATCAAGTATGTGTCTAATTTCAAACTGCGTAGGGCTAATTTTACCAATTTTATCGTAATACTTGATATCAAACTTTTTGCTATTATACTCATCTACATCTACAGTGAGTTTGTTCTTATTCAACTCAATAACAAGTTTGGTAACGATTCCAGTATTTGTATTTTTTCTAGTGTGCTTGGGACGTATAACAGTATCCCCCAAAAGAGAAAGATACAACGATGTCAATCTTTGTTGACCGTCCAAAATAGCAGTATCTGTATATCTTAAATCTATGGTTTTTAAGTCGTAGTTTACACTATCTGCCTGTCTGCTACTATCAAAAGTAACCTTGGTTAAAAAATCACACACATATGTATCCCATGTAACATTACTATCATCAACATGCCAAAACAAAAATGTAGCAATAGGATAGTCCAAAAGAATAGAGTCCCAAAGTTTTTCTATTTGTTCCATACTCCACACATATTGGCGCTGAAACGCTGGCATAACATATTTACCATTCTTAATATTTTGAATGGCCTCATATATAGTTATACTGTTATCAATTAATTTACTCAAAAGCATACCCTCTCTTTCGGTTCGTTGAAACCATTATACCATATCAAGAAAACATTTACAAGAATATATTAAAGGTTTTTTTCATTTGCAACATTTCCGCAAACAATCCCTCTCCCCTATTCGCGAATGCACAAACACACGATATAATTATCCTATCACTACTTAGGAGGATATTAAATTATTTGTTTATAATGGGATGGCGAAAATACATCCCATTATGCCACATTATGATATTCCATATAAATAACTAGAGAACTTTTAACAAATATCCATTTCTTTTTGCCCCAAATTATGATACAATTATATCATAATATATACTTCACATTTTAGCGAGGCACTTTATGTATTTTAAAAGAGAAAAAAATGAATTTTTACGCCTACTCTGCTTTGGAGCCACATTTTTTGTTGCAGGAATGATATTTGAAGATATGCTTAACTTAAACGGACATATTGTTACTTTAATTGGAATAGGAATACATCTTTTTGCCTATATAATTTATAGGTTAATAGTAGCGCTTAATCCTCTTAAAAGAATAGAGCGAAAAATAAATAAACAACCATACAAACATCAACAACTCAAAATGTATTTTGATGAATATATTCCCGAAACGAAAAAAAGCTATCCAAAAAAAATTTATAAATATGTTAGTCTCACCACACCTACCGACGAAGAAAAGAACACTCTTGCCACATTGTTTAAATCACCAAATTTAAAAAAATGGATAAAAGGCTCTTCAAATCGCACTATTAATGAAAACAAGCTTTATTCTTTGGCTACCGACTCACTATGGTTCACAAGAAGTAATAGTGCCACGTTGAACGATCCTTTTGAAGGAAGACGAAATTCATATGACGATGACCTTTTCCCATTTGAAGCATGGCAAATAGAATATTTGAAACAATTCGCAGAAAATATTAGAAACAATCTTTTTATATGTTGCTTATCTAAAAACAACGATTCCCCTCCCATGTGGGCAAACTATGCAAATAATTACAACGGCTACTGTTTGGAATTCGAAATATTAGATACTAATAATTTATGTGAAGTATATTATACTTATGGAAAAAACCCTTTCAACTTTGAATATAAAGGGTTGGAGAATGACTTGCTAGAAGACAAAATCACGAGAGACGAAGCTTATAAATACATAGAGCAACTGCACATTTATTGGGCTTCATCAAAGCATAGCGATTGGAATTACGAAGATGAGATTAGAGCGTTGTTTTGCAATTTGAACAAAGATATGAATATAGCATACGAAACCATAGGCATAAAGCTTTCGGCAATCATAGTTGGACACAATTGTTCTAAAGAATATCAAGACTTCCTTGTGTATATGGCAAAAAGATTATCTATTCCTGTCAAAATAACTACACTTAATACAACAACCAATAATTACATTGATGTCATCAACTACGATGTTACAATAAAACATTAATTTCTTTCATAGTAGTATACGTAAGCTATTAACTTAAAACTAATAAAGCCTTGAAAACGTTGAGTTTTCAAGGCTTTATTAGTTGCTTATTACATCTACCCTATTGGCATTTGTCAATGTTTTTACAACTTGCAAAGCCTTGCGTACATACTCCACATATGAAGTACACCAAACATATGAACACATCATATCTTCAGCTATCTTTTTTTCAATGCATACGAGGCTAAATCTCGGTAATTTTTCTGAATATTCCAATGTTTAATCAGCCTCACAACTGGCTTTATCTTATAGCAATTATTAACGTTACATTTTGTTAGCTTGTCATAAAAACCATTTGGATCTGTATACATCCACTCTGATGGCCCATTTGGAATATAGTAAGACCCATTTGAAATATATGCTGGAGTCAACTCGAATTTAATATGATTTAATTCAAGGACAATTGTAGGGCTTGATTGATATATTTCCGAAGTCGAATAATAATGCTCTGCGAAAGTTTTCAACCTATTCAAAAAGGTTTGAGGTTTATACCTATTGGGATTTAAGAATACAATCATTATATCAATGTCAGAGGAAGCGTCTACCTTTCTTGGCAAAATAGTTCCTCTATCATAAGATCCGAATACTTTCTTATCTGTGACATCATCAAAATAAGAATCAATACGTGATTTAATGGTCGAAATAGATGTTTTTATGCTAGCATTTTCAGATTCACTTAAAACCAAATCACTAGCCAACTCTAAAAGATATGAGTTTACAGACATAAAATAATCCTCCTGTCTATATTATCGAATTTTGTATATCTATATTTAAGACTAATCATACCACAGAATATGTGGTTATAAGATCTTCGTTTCCTACGTATTTTCTAATATCATCTTGCGGCATAATTTAATACTGAAGTTGATTGGGTCCTATGTTGAATATAAAAAATATTTACTCATTTACCGTTTTCATCGCAAACAGGAAATTTTTTAATAATACTCGTTGCAACCTATTAACATTTTTGTTTTATGCATTGACATCTCACACCTAATCTTATTTAGTTATCAAATCGCCGGCGGAGATGCCTGTGCCGGCGCTTAATTTATCCAAGGTGTCGAGCGAGGCATTTGCGCTGCAGTTTTCTATTCTTGACAGGAATTTAACGTCCATCTCGCAATCCAATGCAAGATTCTCTCGTGATATATTGAGCCTTTTTCTATAATCTATCAAGTTTTTTGAAAGGCACACCCTTGATTTTTTGTCTACCTTAATTTTTAATTTTGGCTCTCTATACAACGCCCTACTCCACCTTTGAAACGTGTACTCACCCATTCAACAGACCAAAGAATCAACAAAGTTTTTTCATAAAAGGGTCAATTGACCCTGGAGTTTTGTGTCAAAGAGAGTATAATGGTGTCACTCTCAAGAAAGGAGCGTCACAAAATGGAGACGAACAAATCAACTCTAGCTCGCATAGATTCTCTTAAGGCTAAATGTGAATATAGCCTTGTTGTTATAAACAAAACTGAACCCGAGAAAACCTATGGAATAACCGCACATAATTCATGCGAGGATAACAAGCTATACATCAAAGAAATCGGCACCGATAAGGAGCTTGCACTTTCTATCATTAACGTATTGAACAATTACAATATCCCTTACGTACATTTTCTTGATATCATCGATGATCTGATGAATGAGTAAGTATTGAATTTTTTAGCCCCGCCAATTATCTGTGTTGACTTTCCTTTTCTAATTTAATATTTTTTGTTTGTTGTTTTTTCTTAAAAATAATCAAGCTTTATCTGCAAGTCAGGTAGTAAGTCATACTGTCATACTCTCCGTGTCCGTCAGTATATGCAACAACCTCTAACAGTGCCTTATACTGCACTCCCACTTCGGCAACAAAGTCGATACTGAGTCCCAAGGTACCTACGGTTTTATAACCCGAAACCTCATCCATGTACTCGTAGTATGAACCATTCCATTTGTAAAGATATAGTGTTCCTACTATCTCTTCAGCAGTCGATTGCTTTCTTGCAGTAGCCGATGCATTACCCTGAGTGCCGACAAACGACATGTCAACGTCCATAGCTGCAATACTTGTCCATCTCGGTGATACGGTATCTTCTTGTATTTGCGCCGCAAAAATCTGCGCCGAAGCTGAACATACTATAATCACTACAAGGGAAAGCGAAATAATTGTTTTAATCAGATTAGTACGTTTCATTTTCCACCAACGTCACACAGACGCAGGCGGGGCTATTGTTCACAACAAAAAAATCCCGAAAAAATGACAAAATTTTCGGGATTTTTAAAAATTTTTATTTTTACAAAAAATAGTTATTTTACACTTTCCGCGTATTTGATAAGTGTTTCAAAATCGCATTCAGCAGCAACTATTCGATATGAATATTCTCCGTCACACCAAAATAGGATTATCTCCTTTTTGTTTTCATACTCAACAACCGTACCATCATTGCTGTTGATTTTAACGTAGGTAATGTCAACATCTTCATTATCCACACGGTTATCGTTCGGCTTTAAAAGCATTTGAGAAAAAGAGAAAAGATAATCCTCATTACGGTAATAATCAATTTCGAGTCCAGTACTACTTTGTATCACCAAGTCCTCCCAAACGCCTTCGGGAAGGTCTCTAGGTTTTCGTATGTTCTCAATACTCTTAGGGACAACAGGATCAGCATCAATTTGTAATGTGGATTCTTCTTCATATCCGGTCTCCTTTTCCCTACCCTCTTCATTGTCGTAGCTAACAGTAACAAATCTGTCATACCACTTAACGATAGCGTCAAATATTGCTTTTCTAAGTGAGGGCACGCAGCCTATCAAAGCACCGCCTATCATAATGACTATCATAATCGCTGCGGCTAATCTTAACATAACCGATTTAGTAGATTTCAATGAGGGAGCACGCCTGTATTTGTTAATTATCTTGTTTCTCTTTTTATAATATGAGGGGTCAAAAACCACGTCGGAGGTATCGAGTTCGTTAAGCTTCTCTGCGTCTTCCTCTGTGCATTTAATTGCCGACAACGAGATCAAATGATCGAATTTATCTGAATTATTCTGCATACAGATCTTTACCTCCCATCTTCAAAAGTTGATCTTTGGCACGTTTGTATCTTTGACTCACCAAATTTTCGGAAATGTGCATTATCTCAGCAATACCACGATTATCAAAACCTAAACTTTTTAGTAGTGCAACATCGCGATATTTATCGTCAAGTTTATTTATAAGATTATGTAAATGCTCGCAGGATTCTTCGCTTATATATAATTTATCAACACACGATGAGTAATCGGGAATATCGATTTCCTCATATTCATCATCCTCATAGTTATATCTGCAAAGAGACAGCTCGTGCTCATTCTTGTATTTCTTTACTCGTAATGTGTTAAGTGCACAATTGCGACAAACAATTGTAATAAGTTTTTCAATATAGCCCACATTCTGTGCTATTTTGAATTTCTCTATACCGTCAATAATTATTTTAATAGTATCGTGTACGCAGTCCTGTGCATCATGATGATTATTCAAATATTTCATAGATATTAAATAGAGTTGTTTCTCATATCTAACGTATATCTTTTCCACAAATGCGCGATCGTCATCATCAACAATGTTTAAAATTATAGGTAACACCCTGACACCTCCGTTTAAGTCAATACTCAACAAGAAATTGATAATGATATTCTACATTATATCACAAAATTCGACCAAAAGCAATATTCTATACCTAGGATTTCACGGTCATAAAACATAAGGACGATAGATAAATCTATCGTCCTTATGCTTATTTTGTATTCTTAAGTCCACGAACCTTTCTATAGAACGTAGATCTCGAATTGATCTTTGTTCGTTTCATTGCATATTCAACCGATATGATTCCATCCTCAAGTTCTCTTGCTACTTGACACAAAACGTTTTCATCTACCGGGGTGGGCTTTCTTCCCACATACTTTCCTTCCTTTTTAGCTTGGTCAATTCCTGCCTGGTGGTTAGCCGTACGTTCACGACGAGACATAATTCTTTGTGTTATCATATACGTAACCATAGAGGAACGCGCCGTCGCATCTACGAGAACTTGACCGCTTTCTGTAACAACATCAATCCCTCTCGTTACAATGTTAAACATTATATCGGAGAGTCCGGCAACCGAATTAGCCATGGATTCTATAGAATTTGCTACAAGCTTGTCACCATATTGCAAGCCGGAAATTACACCGTCAACTAATTCTTCTACGGTTTCTTCAATACGTCTGCGCTCAACAATCAAATTGTCGTTTGCTGCGCGCATCTTTGTGCGTAGCAGCCACTCGAAACGATCGTAATAATCCAAATCAACGGATTCGAGAAGTTCCCACAAGTCCTCTCTGCTTTCCGATGGCGTTCTTTCTGCAATAAACGTTGGAACATAGTTTACCCTGTAATAGTCCTTTAATCGAAGATCCATATCGATACCGGGGATTCCCTGAAATACACTTGCAGGAAGTCCATCAACTATATCCCAATATGGACTTATAACATATTGAAAGTTTTCTTCATCAAACTCCTGATAGTCAATCTGTGCCACGCTAATCTTTTCTCCGCTCTTCATGACCGCCTTGATAATACCGGAGTTAATAAAGGAAGGCTTGCCTGCAAGCGGGGTGGTTATTCTATTTATTGGCTGAAAATCCGTTCTTATCGCTTGCATACCATTACCTCCTTACTTTGATTTCAATTTGTTGTAAGATTCAAGCAATATCTTTTCAAATCGCTGTTTTAATATAGTTTTATAAAATTCTTTTCGCTTCTCGCTTATTCCCTCTATAGAATCTATCAATTTATTGATTTTATTCAAATCAACTCTCTCGGTTATTCTGAGTAGCGCATTGTTACATTCTTCAAATTCAAGGCTTGATATAATTTCATAATAAGAGCTTTTCTTACCGTGATATTTCACCTGTGAGGTGGGAAATTTATATATTCTTTGATCAATCTCTGCTTGGTCATTAAGCACCGCTTCTATTTTTTCATCAGTATTTAATTGAGGAAAAAGACTTGATCCATTATCAAATATAGGAGAAAGACGATATTTATTATCTTTCTTGATAAATCCCCAATTGCTTCCGTGACGGTCGAAGTTTGCAATCAGTGCATCTATAACAAACATATCCCAAAACAAATCAATTGTCTGCTCCACGTCTGTAAGTTTGACGTTATCCTTGAGCATTTCAATAATATCTTCATAGGAATACTGATATTTTTCTTTGTCCTGTTCAAGCGAGCTGTCACCTACACCATTAAAAGGAACAAAAACTTCGTCTTCTCCAAGAAAATCTTTAATGGCAACAATATTCTCACCATTATACAAACCAAGCTCGGTTTCCTGGGTTTCAATTCCAAGCATGGAGAATATGTGACTTCCAAGGAATTCGGACACATGATTGTAGCGTAATCCATCTCTTGAATTCTTTTGGAATTTAATAAGATAGGCGTTGCCGTTTATAATTATTGATTTTTTTCTTTCTGCTCCGGAATAAAATCTTTCTCCGTCGGGATACTTAGCATAATCGATCATTATTATCACCTCGCTATCATATTATACTACACTTTTAGTTTTGTGTCAATAGGATTGTTTTTAATTTTGACACAGAATCATTCAATTATTCATTTAACCCTGATATTTTTGAGCAAAAATTCAGGAAAAATATTTTTAAAAAATGCTGAAAAAAAGGTATTGACTTGACTTTTAAATCGAACGGTAAAGTCGGTGATTTTTAGTAAGTAATGTTCTTCTGTTCTCCTACGCCATCAGTATAAACTGACTCGGGTAATTATTTTGTGCTTCTTCCCAGCCAAAACTTGCCGCTCGACTTTTTCGTATATTCACCATTCTTTCAGAATAAACTTAAATTGAGACAGATTTTATTTGCAACAAAACACGAGGTGGATATGAAGAAAAAAATCGGCCCTTATCAGCTCTTGGGCTTTTCGGTGACGGCTCTTAGCGGAACTCTTTTGCATTTTTTATACGGTTGGCTCGGCAAGGCTCTTTGGGTAGCTCCCTTTTCGGCGGTGAACGAGTCGACGTGGGAGCATATGAAGATTCTTTTTTGGCCTATGTTTATTTTCGCAATAGTGGAGAGCTTATTTTTCCGCGAACGAGAGGACTTTTGGTGCGTTAAACTCAAGGGTATCCTTCTTGGACTCACGCTAATTCCAGTTCTTTTTTACACCTACAACGGAGCCGTCGCAAAGTCGCCCGATTGGCTGAACATTGCCATCTTCTTTATCTCGGCGGCGGCAGCCTATATATACGAGACAAGACAATTCAACAACGAGACCACCGTTTGCCGTTACAAAAAGCTTTCGATATTTATTTTGATACTTTTCGCCTTCCTTTTTGTATTGTTTACCTTCAGAACGCCCGAAATAGGAATTTTCAGAGATCCCCTGACGGGCAGCTACGGGTTATAAAAACTTTTTGCGTTTTTATCTTCAAATTTTATTGACTTTTGTCGAATCATTAGTTATAATAGTTGCATACGAAACTGTTGCGTGTGCAACTATTTTTTTTATAAGAGGTATAATATGCCAAGATTTATGAAAATGCTCAACAATATCAGCCGCTCGCAAGCGGTATATAGGCAGAGCAAAATATCGGCAGACGACCTATATTCGTCACAATACGCCTTTGTGCTGGCAATTTGCCGCGAGCCCGGGCGGTCACAGGAGGAGCTTGCGAGAGAGCTTTGTCTTAACAAAAGCACTGTCGCGAGAACTATCAACTGTCTTGAGGAAAAGGGATATATTTCAAGACGCTCACTTCCAAACGACAAGCGTCAGTTTTCGGTCTATCCTACCGAAAAAATGCTCTCGGTGCTTCCCGAGATAAGGGCGGCATCGGGCGAGTGGATGACACTCGTATCCGAGGGAATTGACGAGAGTGAGCTTGAGATATTCAACTCGGTGCTTGAACGAATGGAAAAACGTGCAAGAGAGATACTCGAGGAGCAAGAGGAAGAAAAATGAAGTGGATTTTTGATTACTTGAAGCCGCTCTCAAAAAGAATTGCGGTTGGAATTTCGGTAAAAACGTTGGGAACGCTTGCCGAGCTTCTCATTCCCTTTTTGCTATCCTACATACTCGAGCACGTCATAGCTCAAAATGAGATAAAAAGAATAGTATTCTTCGGTATAATAATGGCACTTTGTGCAGTCACGGCATCGGTCGGCAACGTAATTGCGAACAGAATGGCGGCAAAAACGACGATGATGTTCTCGACACAAATGAGAAAAAATCTCTTTATCAAAACTCTTAGCCTTTCACCGAGAAGCACCGACCGCTTCACTATTCCCTCTCTCGAGTCGAGAATAACGTCCGACACCTATAACGTGCAGAATTTTATAGGAATGATGCAGAGAATGGGAATACGTGCCCCTATCCTTTTGCTTGGCGGTACGGTTATCACTATGCTTATGGACAGCAAGCTCGCCCTCGTTATGCTTGCGACGCTTCCACTCATATTTATTGTAGTTTACAGCATTTCCCGTATGGGTGTGCCGCTATACACAAAAGTACAGCAGTCGGTCGACGGAATGGTTCGAGTTGTAAGAGAGGACGCACAGGGTATACGAGTCATAAAGGCTCTCTCAAAGGTGGATTATGAAAACAAGCGATACGACAAGGCAAACCGCACCCTGAGAAAGAACGAGACGAGGGCGGGAATTATTATGGGTGTAGTAAACCCCGTAATGACTCTTCTTATGAACCTCGGCATCGTTGCGGTAGTTCTTGCGAGTGCCTATTTTGTTGCAGACAAAAGCTCGTCAGCAACGACGGTCATTGCGTTTATGCAATATTTCACGCTTATTTCGATGGCTATGATGTCTCTCTCGAGAATGTTCGTTATGTATACGAAGTGTGCCGCCTCGGCAAAGAGAATCTCACTCGTTATGGAAGAGGAAAACGAGCTTGTGCTTTGCGAGGACGACGACAAGGGTGACAAGAGCTTTCACGTGTCCTTTGAGGACGTCTCCTTCTCCTATCTTGGCAAAAAGGACAACCTTAAAAATATATCGTTTTCACTCAAAAAGGGAGAAAGTCTCGGCATTATCGGTGCTACGGGAAGCGGAAAGTCGACTGTTTTGCGTCTTCTTATGCGTTTTTATGACGCCGACTCGGGCACCGTCCGCATAAACGGACGCGACGTGCGTTCCTACACAAGTGAAGAGCTTAGTGCTATGTTCGGTGTGGTATTCCAAAACGATTTTATATATGCAGACACCATTGAAGAAAATATCAGATTCGGCAGAGATATACCGAGCGAGGATATAATAGAAGCGGCAAAGACCGCTCAGGCACACGACTTTATAAGCTCGTTTGCCGAGGGCTATGCACACCCCGTCTCAACGGGCGGAACTAACCTTTCGGGCGGACAGCGACAGCGTCTGCTTATATCCCGTGCGATTGCGGCAAAGCCCGAGATACTTATTCTTGACGATTCCTCGTCTGCCCTTGATTACAAGACCGACGCAAATCTCAGAGCCGCTCTCGGCAAGTCTCTTCCCGACTCGACCGTTATCACGGTCGCACAAAGAGTCAGCTCGGTCAAGAGCTGTGACCTCATTCTCGTAATCGAGGACGGGGCTATAATCGGTAGCGGCAAGCACGAGGAGCTTCTCGAGAGCTGCCCCGAATACAAGGAGATAAGCGATTCGCAGATGGGAGGTGCTTTCCTTGACTGATAACAATATAAAAACAAACGTCAAAAAAGGAAGAAAAAGGGGCATTTTCCTAAGACTTGCACGCTACGTGCTTGAACAGTGGCCTCTATTCTTCCCTGCACTTCTTCTCACACTCGGGGCAAATCAGCTCTCACTACTCGGCCCGAAATACTCAGGGGCGGCAATTGACGCCATCGAGCTTGAGAGCGGAGTCGATTTCCCCGTAGTATTTGAGAACGTAAAGCTTATGATAGGGTGCTACGTTGTCTCGGCACTCCTTTCCTACGTGCTTTCGGTTGTTATGATAAATCTCAGCCAAAAGATAATCTACAAAATGCGAAAGCAGGTATTTGAAAAGCTCACTACCCTTCCCGTCAGCTTTTTTGATACTCACGCAACGGGAGACATAATCAGCCATCTTTCGTATGATATCGACACCATCAACGCCACTCTCTCGCACGACCTCATACAGGTTATGACGAGTATTTACACCGTTGTAGGCTCGCTTATATTTATGTGGAAAATATCGAGACCGATGATACTTATATTTGCTCTCACCGTTCCCGTGTCTATCCTATTTACCCGCTATCGCTCAAAGGTGGTGCGTCCCCTTTTCCGCAAAAGAGCGAAAAAATACGGAGAGCTTAACGGATTTGCGGAGGAAATGCTCACAGGCTCACGCACCATCTCTGCGTACGGAAGAGAGGACGAGATATCCTCTCGCTTCAACAAGATAAACGATGAGGCGATGGACGCATATTACAAGGCAGACTATCACGCGGCTATACTTTTCCCAACGATAAATCTTATAAACAATATTTCGCTTACTCTCGTTGCCGTTATGGGCGGAATCCTCTATATGTTCTCACAAAACGGCACGGTCCTTGCCACATCGCTTTTCTTTATCACACTTGGCGGCGTGGCACAGTTCGTTCAGTATTCGAGAAAATTTGCAGGGCCTATAAACGAGTTTTCGAACATTCTTCACGAATTTCAGTCGGCATTCTCTGCGGCAGAGCGAGTATTCTCAATACTTGACGAGGCACCCGAGAAGGTCGACTCCCCCGACGCAAAGGACTTTTGCGACGTTAAGGGTGACGTTTCGCTAAACAACGTGACCTTTGGCTACACCGAGGACAAGACCATTCTCAAGGACGTCTCGGTAAGTGCAAAGAAGGGACAGACCGTTGCCATCGTCGGCCCTACCGGTGCGGGAAAAACTACTATCATCAACCTTCTTATGCGTTTCTATGACGCACAAAGCGGTGAAATCCTTATGGACGGAATGCCGTCGGGTGAGCTTAAGAGGAGCGACCTTCGTCTCGCCTTCACTATGGTTCTTCAGGATACCTGGCTCTTCTGCGGTACTATATACGACAACATCGCATACGGCCGCGAGGACGCAACGCCCGAGGAGGTCTATGCGGCGGCAAGGGCGGCAAAGATTGCTTCATATATTGAAAGTCTGCCCGACGGATATAACACCGTTCTTTCCGATGACGGCGTAAATATATCGAAGGGACAAAAGCAGCTTATCACGATAGCCAGAGCATTCCTCGCTAATACGCCCATTCTCATTCTCGATGAGGCGACCTCAAACGTTGACTCACGTACCGAGATACAGATACAAACGGCTATGACCGCTCTTATGCAGGACAAGACCTGCTTTATCATCGCACACCGTCTCTCGACTATTCAAAATGCCGATACCATTCTCGTCGTAAAGGACGGCTCGATAATCGAGCAAGGAAACCACGCAGAGCTTATCGCCAAAGGCGGATTTTACTATTCGCTCTATCACTCTCAGTTTAATTGATTTCATAAGAAAAGCGGCTCACCCTTCGGTGAGCCGTGTTTTTTTTGGTTTTCGGGAACCCAACAAAAAAGGTCGGTGCGAAAGCACCGACCTTTTGGTTAGTCCCGTTAAGTAAAACGAAGGGCACTTTTTACTGCTTGAAGTATGCCGACATCGTAGAGTAAACCACGTTGAATACGTGGTAAGCATTATCCTCGTTGTTTTCAAGGTCTCCGTCGAATACTCTGATGGCAAAGTCAAGCAAGGCTGTAAAGGCAGAGTGAAGTATTGCTCTCACGTCAGCCTCTTCCTTAAACAAGGGTTGGCAAGTACTTACAAGCCGTGAAAACGACTTACTGTGTGCTACGTGCATAGCCCCCGTAAAGTATACGGAATAGTAAAGCCTTACGTAGCTTCTGCAACGTGCCTCGTTGCGAAGCAAAAAAAACCAGATAATATTAAAAACCTCATAGAAGCTTTCACGCAACGATGAATTTACTTTATCGATATTCTCGGCAGCGTTGAGTATAGCATAGATAAGCTCGTTATCAAGGCGGTAAAACGCCTCCTCGAAAAGTCTCTCCTTACTTCCGAAAATTCTGTAAATATAGACCTCGTTAGGCCTTATTCCTTCAGGTGGCAGTGTAGAGTAAGTAATGGCACGTGTGGTCGCCTTCTCGAAACCGCCCTCTGCAATAAGACTGATGGTGTTTTCGATCAAAGTATTTCTGATCTCAGCCTCAAATTTCATACAGTTCTCCCCTTTTGCATTTTCAGATTATTACACTGATGTCGTTCTTAGATAGGAATAGCGTATACATACATACATACATACATAGGATACCACCTATTTGTTGATTTGTCAACACTTTTTAGTGTTTTTTTACAAATTACTGTCCTTTTTTTTGGACATTTTTCCACTTTGGAATTATGCGAAAATTAAGCGAAAGAAAAACGAAAAAATTGTGAAGATTTTGTGAAAATAAAAACCAATTATTCGTTGACAAAAGTCGAAAGTTGTGATAAAATCAAATTAGTACTTTTTCCGTATAAAAACGGAGAACAAATAAAAAGGAGGAACAGTAAAATGTTCAAAAAGATTCTTTCCATCTGTTTGGCAGTTGTTATGATTGCTTCCCTCTGTGCAGTTATGACTTCCTGCGGCGAAACCAAGGACGACTTCAAGCTTGGCGTTATCCTTCTTCACGACGAGGCTTCTACTTACGACCTCAACTTCATCGAAGCAGTTGAGCGTGCAAAGACAGAGCTTGGTCTTACCGAGGATCAGGTCATCTACAAGAAGGGCATTCCCGAGTCCAATGCTTGCTACGAGGCAGCAGTAGAGCTCGTTGGAATGGGCTGCGACATCATCTTCGCAGACAGCTTCGGTCACGAGGAGTTCATGCTCAAGGCTGCTAAGGAATTCACAGACGTTGAGTTCTGCCACGCAACAGGAACAATGGCTCACACCGAAAAGCTCGATAACTTCCACAACGCATTCGCTTCTATCTACGAGGGTAGATTCCTTGCAGGTGTTGCTGCAGGTCTCAAGATCAACGAGATGATCAACTCCGGCAAGATCACCGCTGACAAGGCAAAGATGGGCTACGTTGGTGCACATCCTTACGCAGAGGTTATTTCCGGTTACACTTCCTTCTATCTCGGTGCAAAGTCTGTTTGCCCCACAGTAACTATGGACGTTCAGTTCACAGGTTCTTGGTATGACGAGATCAAGGAAAAGGACGCAGCTACAGCGCTTATCAACAACGGCTGTATTCTTATTTCTCAGCACGCAGACTCTATGGGTGCTCCCACAGTTTGTGAGGAAAAGAACGTTCCTAACGTTTCCTACAACGGAAGCACAGTTGCTTCTTGCCCCAATACTTTCATCGTTTCTTCTAAGATCGACTGGACACCTTACTTCGTATACATCTACAACCAGTTCACAAAGGGCGAGGCTATCGCTGCTGACTGGACAGGTACTATCGCAACAGGCTCCGTTGTTCTCTCTGAGGTCAACACAAAGGCTGCTGCTGCAGGCACTGTAGAGAAGCTTGATGAAGTAAAGGCTAAACTCACTGCAGGTGAGCTTCACGTATTTGACGCTTCCACCTTCACAATAGGCGGTAACGCAGTTACTTCCTACAAGGCTGACGTTGATACCGACTCTGCTTTCACCCCCGACACAGAGGTAATTGAAGGCGGCGTATTCTACGAATCCAAGTTCCGTTCTGCTCCTTACTTTGATGCAAGAATCGACGGAATTACTTGCCTTAACTAATTTTTGAACGAATTAGCTGACGAGCGGAGCATCTGCTCCGCTCGTCTTGATTTAAAAAGCTACAAGACAGAAGCAAAGTGCTTTAAATTTTCTTTAGAGCATTTTCCTTTTAGCTTGTAAGAAGTTTTCTTTTTGGAGGAATTATATGAATAAACCGATTGCTCTGGAGATGAAAAACGTCTCCAAATATTTTGGTTCTCTTGCGGCAAACAAGAACGTCGATCTCACGGTATACCGAGGCGAGATACTCGCAATTCTCGGTGAAAACGGTTGTGGAAAGACAACACTTATGAATATGATAGCGGGTATATATTACCCCGACAGCGGCTCCGTTTACGTTGACGGCAAGGAAGCTGTTATTCATTCGCCTAAGGATGCCTTCCGTCACGGAATCGGTATGGTACATCAGCACTTCAAGCTCGTTGATATATTTACCGCTGCCGAAAATATCGTGCTTGGAATAGACGACGGTAAAAAATACAGCATAAACGAGGTCAACCACAAGGTATCCGAAATTGCCGACAAATACGGATTCCATATTGATCCCAAGAAGAAGATTTACGATATGTCGGTTTCCGAAAAGCAGACTGTTGAGATACTCAAGGTGCTTTACAGAGGTGCTGACATACTCATTCTTGACGAGCCCTCAGCGGTTCTTACCCCTCAGGAGACGGACAAGCTCTTTGACGTGCTTCGCCGTATGCGTGAGGACGGAAAATCGATACTTATAATCACA
The DNA here is from genome assembly GCA_017503865.1 of Clostridia bacterium. Classification (GTDB taxonomy): domain Bacteria; phylum Bacillota; class Clostridia; order Oscillospirales; family CAG-272; genus HGM12713. The sequence goes on from JAFVSI010000047.1 coordinate 20,989, forward strand.
CACAAGCTCCACGAGGTGCTTTCTATCTCCGATAGAGTTGCAGTGCTTCGTAAGGGTGAGCATATAGCAACGGTTGAGACTGCTACGACAACCGCTCCTCTCCTTACCGAGATGATGGTTGGTCAGAAGGTTGAGCTTAACATCAACCGTCCCGAGCCTAAGAACGTACGCGACAGACTTGAAATAGTAGATATTTCTATGAAGGATGCCGACGGCGTCAATGTACTTGACCACGTGAGCTTCACCGCTCGTTCGGGAGAAATTCTCGGAATTGCGGGAATTGCGGGCTCAGGTCAGCGTGAGCTTCTTGAAGCGATCGCAGGACTTAAGGACCTTGAATCGGGTAAGATAATATTCAACCGCCCGAAGAAAAATCTCCCCGTCTCCTTCTACCATAAGACCTATGCCGAGGTCGTTGCCCTTGCAAATGAGGGACGCTTCCATTACGAGGACGGCACTCCCGTTGACTTTACGGGTATGTCGCACTCGCACATCTGCGAGCTTGTAAACTCGGGCAAGGTACTCTTTAATGAAGATGACGTTATGGACCTTCGCGACAAGACACCTCTGCAGATACGTGAGCTTGGCGTCAGACTTTCCTTCGTCCCCGAAGACCGTCTCGGTATGGGACTCGTTGGAAATATGGACCTCGTTGACAATATGATGCTCCGTAGCTACCGTAAGGGACACTCGCTTTTCGTTGACAGAAAGAAGCCGAGCGACCTTGCAAAGAAGATAGTCGACGACCTTAACGTATCCACCCCAAGCACACATACACCCGTTCGCCGTCTTTCAGGCGGTAACGTGCAAAAGGTGCTTGTAGGACGTGAGATAGCTGCCGCTCCTACAGTTCTTATGGCGGCATATCCCGTTCGCGGACTTGATATAAATTCTTCCTACACCATATATGACCTTCTCACAGAGCAGAAGGAAAACGGCGTTGCGGTAATTTTCGTAGGTGAGGACCTTGACGTTCTCGTCGAGCTGTGCGACCGAATCCTCGTACTTTGTGCAGGTCGCGTAACAGCGGTGCTTGACGGCAAAACCGCAACGAAAGAGGAGATCGGTCTCTATATGACCAAGACCGATTTTGATAACGAGGAAAAGGAGAGTGGTACAAATGAAGAATCGCAAATTTGAATTGCCCTTTCATATAGTTAAGCGAGACACGATGCCTCTTTGGAAGTCCCTCGCTGTACGCGTTGCGGCTATCGTTATCTCCCTTTTGCTTTGCTCTGTCCTCTCTGTTCTGCTTATAAATAAGAGTCCTCTCGTATTCTTCGAAACTATGTTCAAGGCAGTATTCAGCAGAGATATCCTTATCTGGCAGTTTGCAAAGGATACGGCAGTTCTTCTCTGCATCGCCCTTGCGATAACCCCCGCGTTCCGTATGCGTTTCTGGAACATCGGTGCTGAAGGTCAGACTCTTATCGGTGCTCTCGCAGCGGTTACCGTCGCCTTCTATTTGGGCGAATCCCTTCCGAACGGAATTTTACTTATAGTTATGTTTGCGGCAGCAGTCCTTGCAGGCGGTCTTTGGGGCTTCCTTCCTGCTGTTTTCAAGGCAAAATGGAACGCTAACGAAACGCTCTTTACACTTATGATGAACTACGTTGCGATGGAGCTTGTCAATTTCTGCATAAGCGTTTGGGTACAAAGCGGCTCGGGAGTTCTTACTCCCCTTTCGGTCGGACATCTTCCCACCGTTCTCAACAGTTATTTCCTTCTTATCGCAATAGTTCTCGTTATAACGGTTATTATTCACATTTACCTCAGACAAACAAAGCAGGGATACGAAATCTCCGTTGTAGGTGAAAGTGAAAACACCGCTCGCTACGTAGGAATTGAGGTAAACAAGGTCATAATCCGCACAATGATAATTTCGGGTGCTATATGCGGCATCGCAGGTTTTCTTATCGTTGGTGCTCTCGACCATACCGTTTCGGCTGAATCCACCGTTGGCGGTCTCGGCTTTATAGCAATAATGGTTTCTTGGCTCGCTAAGTTCAATCCTCTTGCTATGATAGGCACGTCGGCATTTATCACCTTCCTCAGAAGAGGAACTAAGAACCTCGCAATAAGAGCTGCTTTCCCTGATATAGTTGTGGGAACAGTCCTCTTCTTCATCATCGGCTGTGAGTTCTTCATCAATTACAAGATAAAATTCCGCAAGGCAAATACTACTGACAAAGGGGGTAAAGCTTAATGAATCCGTTTCTTGACTATCTGCTTAATGCAATATCACTTGGAATGACCTTCCTTTTAGGCTGTACGGGTGAAATACTTACTGAAAAGGTAGGACACCTCAACCTCGGAATCCCCGGTATAATGTCGGTCGGCGGTGCTTGCGGCTGTATAGCTCTAAAGCTTATGTACGGCTCGAATATTCCCCCCGCTCTCATTCTTATCATTTCGATACTTGCTTCCTTCGTGGGCGGCTTGCTTATGGGTGCAATATACAGCTTCCTTACAGTCTCCCTCAAGGCTAACCAGAACGTGACGGGACTTGCTATGACGACCTTCGGCGTCGGTGTTACAAAGTTTATTATGTCGGAGTTCTCGGTAAAGAACGCACACCAGTTCCTTTATGCTCTCGAGTACTTCCGTTTCCCCTTTGCAAAGAACGAGACGGCTCTCAAGTACTGGGGCGTAATGCTTTACCTCGCTGTTATCATAGCCCTTGTAACCTCCTTCGTTCTTTCCCGCACACGCGTAGGACTTCATCTCCGTGCGGTCGGTGAAAACCCTGCGGCAGCAGATGCCGTCGGTATCAACGTAACTCTTTACAAGTACGGCTCTACCTGCATAGGCAGCGGAATTGCGGCTCTTGGCGGTCTTTATTACATTATGAACTATATGGGCTCTGCCGAGGCGTATAAGAGAATCGAGTCGCTCGGTTGGCTCGCAGTTGCTCTCGTTATCTTCTCACTTTGGAAGCCGCATTTGAGTATTATCGCATCAACACTTTTCGGTATGCTCTATATTGCGGGAACACGTCTTCCCACCTTGCTTGGAATAAAGATAGACACAAGTGCAATCTACCTTTTCCAGATGCTCCCTTACGTCGTAACTATCATAGTTCTCATTATTTCAAGTATTCGTAACAAAAAGGAAAATCAACCGCCCGCCTCGCTCGGTCTTCCCTACTTCAGAGAAGAAAGATAACTTCAATAACAAAAAAATCGGCGTTGCACTCAACGAGTGCAACGCCTTTTGTTTTGCTTTTTATTCGGATTTTTCAGCTTCCTCGGCCTTTGTTCCGAGATAAGAGGGGAGCTGCATTCCTGCCATCTTGAACATCTCGTCAAGAGGGGGAACAGCCTTCATCATACCCGATATAAAGTTTGCCGTCGAGGTCTTTCCGTCAGCACCCTGACCGCCGTCCCAAACGGTTACCTTGTCTATCTTGATGTTCTTTATAGCCTCTACCTGAACCTTCATAAGCTCTTCAAGCTTATCTGCGATAAGGAGCTGGAGTGCCGCATTTGCGTCTCCGCCTGCCGAGCTGACTATCTCAGCAAAACCTGCCGCCTGCTTCTTAAGTATCTCTTCAGCACCGCGTGCCTCAGCTTCCATCTTTGCGTATATAGCGTCAGCTTCACCCTTTGCGGTTCTGCGGAGCTGCTCTGCCTTTGCCTCAGCTTCGAGCTCGAGCTCTTTCTTTCTCGCCTCTGCACGAACGATTATATCAGCCTCAAGGGTTGCCTGCTCTTTGTTACGTCTTGCGATTTCGGCTGCCATCTCTGCCGCATAGGATTCTTCGAGAGCCTTTGCCGCCTGAATTTTCTCTGCTGCGGTAGCAATTTTTTGTGCCTCTGCCTCTTTTTCCTTAAGAGTTGCCTCGGACATCGCTATCTTCATCTTTGCTTCGTTTTCACCTTGAATAGCTACCGAGTCAGCCTCAGCGACCTTAATTCTCTGCTCCATCTTAGCATTAGCTTCACCGATAGAACCGTCTCTATCCTGCTCAGCAACACTCTTCTTAGCATCGTTGATAGCTTTCGCAGCTGCCTCTTTACCAAGTGCCGCAATATATCCGGACTCATCACTAATATCGGTTACGTTTACGTTGATAAGACGAAGACCAATCTTTTTAAGCTCTGTCTCAACGTTCGAGCTTACAGCCGCAAGGAACTTGTCACGGTCAGTATTTATCTCCTCAATATCCATAGTAGCTATGATAAGACGGAGCTGACCGAAAATAATATCCTTTGAGAGCTCTTGGATTTCCGAGAGCTGAAGTCCGAGAAGTCTCTCTGCCGCATTTTGCATAACACCGGGCTCGGTCGAAATACCTACTGTAAATCTCGAAGGAACGTCAATACGAATGTTCTGTCTTGAAAGTGCATTCTTAAGGTCAACCTGGATAGAAATAGGTGTGAGGTCAAGGTATGCGTAAGACTGGAACACGGGTATTACAAACTCAGCACCACCGTGAATACACTTTGCACTTCGGTTTGTGCCGTCCTTATTCTTACCGATAGAACCGTAAACAACCATTATCTTATCGGAAGGACATTTCTTGTATCTTGAGCAAACCCAAGCCAAGAAGCCAACGAGGATAATAGTTACCGCTACAATAAGAAAAATAATTTCTTGCTTCATAATTTTTTCCTCCAAATATATATTTTTATTTTATTTTTTTCTGACTACAAGGGTGGTAGCACCGCTAACACCAATGACAACTATCTCACTTCCCGTAGGAATGGGCTCTTCGTCGTCTGTCACCGCATTCTGCTCAACGAAAGCACCTTGAAGCATAAGCTGTACCTTTCCCTCTCCGCTTCTCCTTGCGGGGATAGTAAGGTAAACCTTGCCCGCTGTGCCTATCGCGTTTCTTATATCGATATTTCCGTCACTGCGGAGCTTCAAAACAAGCTTCATAAGGAATGCGAGAAGTACCATCATAAAGAAGCCGCATATTGCCGCAACGGGTACTGTTATAAGGAGCGGAACCTTTGCCGAGGTGAGCACTATACCCACCCAGCCGAAAACCACGAGGAAGGATATTATTCCGCGTAATGTAAGTATACGCAATCCTTCGAGCCCGAATGAATCGGGGGCTTCTGTAATATCGTTATCTCCAAAAACTCCTTCAATCGAATCAGCATCGGGTATGTCACCGACGTCAGCGTCAGCTATGTCAGACACGTCTCCGTCAGCCGAAAAATCGGAGTCTTGCCCAAGTCCTACGAGAAGCATTATCGTTTGTATAAGCATCACGAGTGTCGAGGGCACTGCTATACAGTAAAAAATTTGTGATATAAGTCCAAGTGAATTCCACCAAGCTGCCATAATTTATTCCTTTCTTAAATTGTTATTTGCGTTTTGTTACTTTAATGACGAAAGAATATCCTCTGCACTGTCGCGAAGACGAGATGCCGCATGTGCATAGAGCATTACTTGAAAAATGCGGGAAAGCTTTTTTCTTGTGCCGGATATTCTCTCCTCAATTGCTTCTGCAGCTTTATCTACAACAGCGGCAACAGAGGCACTGTCATCAAGATTTAAGTTATTTTCCGCTATCATATCAACGTAGTTGTGATAAAGCTCGTCATCAAAAATAAGATTGTCGCTTCTGTCATTTGGATCTCCACCTATTATTCCTATCAATAGGCAAATATCTTCAATTTTTAGTGCCTCTCGAAGCATATTGATTATTATTATTCGAGCAAGCTGTTCTCTCGAATACACCCTTTTTTGAGGTGAGGTGACAAATTTTCGTTTTACCCAGTTTTGAATAAGATAAGGCTCAAGTCCCGTTATTATACAAACCTGCGAGAGCGTTATTCCGCCCGTTGCAAAAATCCCGTCAAACAGTTGCCGAGAACTCCCCTTCTCAAGCTTTGATACCTCTACCGTAGTACCCGGAAAAGTCTTTAACATCGCCTCACTCCCTTCGTCTTACTGTAATTTGATTATATCACACGGTCAAGTGACTGTCAAGAGGTTTGTATTCACTTTTTTCGATTCTATATTTTTAACAAATGCAAAATATTACTTTTGTGCAATATGAACTATTCTGCTTGTGTTTCAAATTTTGCAAACGAAGTTTCTACCTTTAGGTAATTTGTAGGGGTGTTTATGTAAATGCGGGGGAACCGCCTTTTTTAGGAAAATAGCTTCGTCACGACGAAGCCGTCTCTTCCCCCGCACCCCCTTCCTCAAAAAACTTTTCAAACCATTTTTAAAAAAAGAACTACGCTTATGCTTCTACGGAGAGCTTACACTTTGCTATTGCTTGATTTTATGAGACTTTGCGTAGAAACGAAAACTCTAAATTATGTAATAAAAGGGGTAAAAAAAGTTTTTAAGAGTGGGGGTGCGGGGGCGGGTGGTTTTTTCAAAAAACACCTGCCCCCGCATAATAAAGCACCTCTATAAATACCAATTTATCACACAAAAAAGGAGTACCTAACAAAAGGCACTCCTTTATAATTCTATTCTTTTTCAATTACGCCATCTGCTCACGGAAAACGATGGTTTTTGTTGCCGCGTCCATAGACTCAACTATCGCAAGTGACTCAAGCTGATAGCCAAGATTTCTAATGCTTCTTCCGCCGTACTGGAAGCCTTTTTCAATAACTATACCGATACCTGCAACACTTGCACCCGCCGCCTCGGTTATCGAGATAAGCCCCTGAAGAGCACAGCCGTTGGCAAGGAAATCGTCAACGATAAGCACCTTATCCTCGGACGAGAGGAATTTCTTTGAAACAATAACCTGATTTTTATTCTTGTGCGTAAACGATTCGACCTCAGCCGTGTACATATCACCGTCGATATTTATGCTCTTTGCCTTCTTGGCAAATACCATAGGCACACCGAAGTAGCGTGCAGTCGCATAGGCAATAGCAATTCCCGATGCCTCGATAGTAAGCACCTTCGTTACCTCTTTGCCTGCAAAGCGTCTGTGAAATTCCTCGCCTATCTTGTCGAGAAGCTCGACGTCCATCTGATGATTGAGAAAGCTGTCAACCTTAAGTACGTTTCCCTCTTTAACTATACCGTCTTTAACAATGCGTTCTTCCAAAAAATTCATAGTATTGCTCCATTTCATAGAAAGATAATTAAATTATACTCTCTTTGTCGTCTTTTGTCAATCGTTTTATTTAATCATTCCGTAGCCGCCCGCGTACTTGCTGACGTCGGACGCCACGACAAAGACCTTGCCGTCGCATTTCTCGCGAATATCACGCAAGACTTTTGACATTTCCCTTCTCCTGAGGACAATGAGAATCATATTCATCTTTTCCTTTGAGCCGTGCCCCTCAAAAACGGTATATCCCTTGCCGTTTTCCTTGACGTACTCGATAATTATTGCGGTGTTCTCATCATTTGCAATAAGCTGAAGGTTAGACGTTCCAAGTGCGATCTTTCCCTCGATCCACGAGCCGATGAAAAGTCCCGATGCGTAGCCGACACAGTAGAAAAGCAATAGGAACATATTGTCTCCAAGCGTTCCTATAATGGTTGAAATAACAAGTCCCCATATCGTACATTCGAGAAATCCGAGACCAACAGCGGCAAGACGCTGTCCCTTAACCATCATACAGGTCTTAAGGGACTGAATGGAGATCTCGATTATCTTTGCCGCACACACGACAAGACACAAAACAATAGTGGGAAGTGAATCTAAAAATACTGACATTTTTTAACCTTTCATTAAAACTCACAAAATTCAAGTATATCTCTCTTAACGTCCTCGTAGCAAAAATCGTTAAGAATCTCGTGGCGTGCACCCTTATATAGAATACATTTTACGCACGCACCTGCCGAGCGAAGCTTTTTCTCAACAGTACGGACTCCCTTGCCGTAATTTCCTACGGGGTCTTCCTCGCCCGAAACAAGAAGGATAGGCAGCTCCTTGTCAATATTCTTAAACCAAGAGGAAAGATTTGCGTATTTCATAATACGGATAAGGTCGCCCATAGCACTCACACCAAACTTGAAGGAGCAGTACTTATCGGCACTGTATTTCTGACGAATTGAGATGTCGGTCGTGAGCCAAGGACTCGGGGCGACCGAAAGCTCTTCCTTAAATCTATCGTTATAAGTACCGAAAGCAAGATTTTGTATGAGCTTTGAGCGATATTTGTCTCCCTTAACGAGCTTTATAAGCGAGATAAGCATAAGTCCTGCATCGGCGGCGGGATTTGCCGCACCCGTGCCCATAACTATAAGCCTTGCGGGGCGGACGTATTTCTCTGCCGCATATCGCACGATAAACGAGCCCATACTGTGCCCCATAAGGATATACGGAAGCTCCTTGCCGCACTCCGCAATAACCGCGTCGGAAAATACCTTAACGTCTTTTGCAAGAAGGTCATATCCCTTCTTTTTTGCGATAAAGCCAAGCTCGCTCTCGTCCTTTACCGTCTTGCCGTGACCGAGGTTGTCGTAGCCAAAGCAAATATATCCCTCATCTGCTAATGCCCTCATTGTCTTTTCATATCTCTCGATATGCTCGGTCATGCCGTGAACGACGTGAAAATACCCCTTAGGCTCGACCTCAGGATAATATATAACGCCCGAAAGGGTGTGGATACCGTCACTTGAAGGAACGAAAAACTCTTTTTTTGTGATAGCCATATCTTACTCCTCTATTTCAGCGAAGGCACGGCATGCCTTTATCGCACGTCTCCAGCCGCCAAGAAGCTCTTTGCGTTTTTTAGCATCTATCTGTGGCATAAACACCTTACCCTCACCGACAAGTCCCTTGAGCTGTTCACGACTCTCGTAAAAGCCGACTGCAAGACCTGCAAGGAAGGCAGCTCCCGCCGCCGTTGCCTCGGGATTTGACGCGCGGCAGACCTTGATGTTTGAAAAATCACTCTGCATCTGCATAAGAAGGTCGTTTGAGGACGCTCCGCCGTCAACCTTTATTGACGATATTATCTCACCGAAGCCGTATATGTCTTCCATATCCGCCTTCATTGCCGAAATAACGTCCTCGCTCTGATATGCAATAGATTCAAGAGCAGCACGGATTATGTGATTTTTGCCCGCACCGCCTGTAAGACCGACCACAGTTCCTCTTGCGTGCATATCCCAATACGGAGTACCGAGACCGCCAAAGGCAGGAACGAGATAAACGCCTCTCGTGTCCTCGACCTTTTTCGCAAAATGCTCGCTCTCCTTTGCTTCCTTTATAAGCCCAAGCTCGTCACGAAGCCAGCGAATAACCGCTCCGCCAACGAAAACACTTCCCTCAAGCACGTACTCGGTAGCCCTTCCCGCCTCGGTAGCAGCAACGGTCGTAAGAAGTCCTTGTGAGCTCTTTATTGCCTTATTTCCCGTGTGAGCGAGAAGGAAACAGCCCGTTCCGTAGGTGTTTTTAACCTCGCCTGCATTGAAACAGCACTGACCGAAAAGCGCCGCCTGCTGGTCGCCCGCAATTCCCGCAATAGGAATATACGCTCCCATACACTCAAAGCTTCCGTATATTTCGCTGCTGCTCTTTATCTCGGGGAGCATCGACCTCGGTACACCGAAAAGCTTAAGTAATTGTTCGTCCCACTCGCCCGTGTGTATGTTGCAAAGCATAGTTCTCGAGGCATTTGTTCTGTCGGTAACGAAAACCTTGCCCTCGGTGAGCTTCCATATTATCCATGTGTCAACCGTGCCGACCATAAGCTCGCCCGCTTCCGCTTTTTCTCTCGCTCCCTCTATGTTATCGAATATCCATTTTATCTTTGTACCGCTAAAATAAGGGTCAAGACGAAGTCCCGTCGTCTTATGTATGTACTCGGCATAACCGTCTTTTTCAAGCTTTTCGCAAATATCAGCCGTTCTTCTGCACTGCCAAACTATTGCGTTATATATCGGCTTTCCCGTATTTTTGTCCCAAACAATGACCGTCTCACGCTGATTTGTGACGCCTGCCGCCGCAATTTCCTCAGGAGAAACGCCGCTTTTGGCGATACATTCGGTAATTGCCGAATACTGATTTGCATAAATGTCCATAGGGTCCTGCTCAACCCAACCTGCACGAGGATATATCTGCGTTATCTCGTGCTGTGCCATAGCAACGATATTTGCCTTTTTGTCAAAAAGTATCGCACGGGCACTCGTTGTGCCCTCGTCAAGTGCAAGAATGTATTTTTTCATATTTCTCCCCCTTAAATATTTTATATTTAAATTATATCATATATTTTTTTGTTTTTCAATAAAAATATAAACCTGAATACGTCATTTCAAATTTTGCAAACGAAGTTTCTACCTTTAGGTAATTTATAACACCACCTTGTTTGCATAAAACGCGGGGGAAGACGTTAAAAACGTCTTCCCCCGTATAAAACAAATATTATCCAAGTAAAACGTCAAAGACGAGCATTACGCAAAAGCCCACGAGCAAGGAATAGGTCGAAGCTCTTTCGTTGCCGTGCGAGTGAGTCTCGGGAATCATCTCGTCACTGATGACGTAGAGCATCGTTCCGCCCGCAAAGGCGAGGGCAAAGGGCAAGACCGCCGCAGAAATACTTGCCGCAAAGTAACCGATAAACGTTCCTACCACCTCGACAGCACCCGTTAAGGCTGCAATAAGAAAAGTCCTTCCCTTACTCATACCGCCCGCAATCATAGGAGCGATTATGACCATACCCTCTGGGATATTTTGTAGAGCAATACCGCCCGCAACGGTGATAGCCTGTGAAACGTCACCGCCGCCAAAGCTGACTCCTGCCGCAATTCCCTCGGGAAGATTATGTATAGCTATCGCAATAACGAAAAGCAACACACGGTTAAGCTGCTCGGTCTTTGCGGGGTGTACTTCCTCGACAGCTCCCACTCCCGTCAGCTTATGAAGGTGAGGAACGAGCTTGTCGATAAGATTTAGGCATATCGCACCGCAAAAAATTCCCGCTACCGTAACAAGAAGCGAAATAAATCCGCCATTCCCCGATTCAAGCGATGGGATAATAAGTCCCAAAACTGCCGCTGAGAGCATTATTCCCGCCGCAAACGAAAGGATTATATCATTAAGCTTGTGCGAAGGATTTTTGAAAAAGAGACCGATAAGGGCACCGATGACGGTAGCTCCGCCAACACCCACAGCCGTAAGTAATACCTCTTGCATATAAAAATCTCCTTGAGAAATATATCAACATTATTATACATTCTTGCTTTGTATTTGTCAATCGTCATAAAAAAACAAAAATATGTTCAAAGATATGGAAAATTTCAAAAAGTATGATATAATGTAATGGTAATATTGAATTTGGAGAAAAATATGAAAAAATTAAAAGACCTTGCTATCTTGTTTTTCACGATGTTCAAGATAGGACTTTTCACCTTCGGCGGTGGATATGCAATGCTCGCAATTCTTGAAAACGAGTTTGTTGAGAAGAAAAAATGGACCGACAAGGACGATTTTCTTAATATGATAGCGATAGCGGAGTCAACTCCCGGACCTATCGCGATAAACTCTGCGACCTACCTCGGCTACAAAAGGGCGGGAGTGATTGGCTCTGCCTTTGCAACGCTCGGCGTCGTGCTTCCCTCTTTCATAATCATATTTACAATTTCCCTTTTCTTTGACGCATTTCTTGAGTTTAAATACGTGCAGTATGCCTTCAGGGGCATTCAGGCGTGCGTGGTATATCTCATTCTTAATGCGGGAATCAAGCTCTTCAAGGGACTCAAAAAGAACGCATACAGCGTCACAGCCTTCGTTCTCACCCTCTCGCTTATGATAGGACTTTCCCTCTTTGCAGTAAAGCTCTCGGCAATTCTTTATATTCTTGTCGGCGGCATTGCAGGACTTGTGATATACTTTATCGGCAATAGAAAGGGGGACGTAAAATGATTTTTCTTGAGCTTTTTATAACCTTCTTCTATATAGGAGCTACCACCTTTGGCGGTGGATATGCAATGATTCCTCTCGTGCGTGAGCAGGTACTCGCAAAGGCGTGGCTCAGCGAAGCAGAATTTATCAATATGATAGCGGTTGCAGAAGCTACTCCCGGCCCCGTTGCAATAAATATGGCGACGTTTATCGGCTCACGAGAGGGTGGAATTCTCGGCTCGGCACTCGCAACACTCGGTGTTGTTTTGCCCTCTTTTTTGATAATTCTTCTAATTGTTTCGGTTATCAAAAATTTTCTTAAATACAAGGTAGTTGACGCATTTTTGGGAGGTGTTCGCCCCGTTGTCGTTGGTCTTATCACCGCAACTGCTGTGACGATGTTTCTATCGAATCTTCTTCACCTTTCGCTCGCAAACGCCACCTTCAGCTTTAGCCCCGACCTTTTCGGGATCGTCATCTTCGCTATTCTTATGATTATCTCAACAGTCTATAAAAAGATTAAAAAACGTGCCCCCTCGCCTATCATTATGATACTTTTGTCGGCGGCACTCGGTATAGCGTTTTACTCATTCAAATAAAAAACAAGCGGCATTTATCTGTTGTCCTTAACGGAGAATTGGCAGGCACAAAATTTCGGCAGAGAACTTGTTTTCTCTGCCGGTTTGTGGTATAATGGGGTTAGCAAAAAAGCCTTCCTCCGGGAGGAAGGTGGCACGCGAAGCGTGACGGAAGGAGCCCGCGTAACTTTGAAGTTTTGATATGTTTTATTGTCACGCATTCTCCCTCACCCGACTTCGTCGGGAGCTCCCTCCCGGAGGGAGCCTTAGAGAGTATGCAGCCATAGGGGTATGGGCTTTGCCCGAAGCCTTTGTAATACAAAGGCGAAACTGGCGAAAAAGGAGATAGATGTATGATACAATCGGTAAATAATAACAATATAAAAGAATGTGTCGATGTCATTAAAGAGAGTTTTTTGACTGTCGCCAAAGAGTTTGGTTTTACAATAGAAAACGCTCCTCGCTTTACGGCTTTCGCCTCAACAGAACAACGCCTATCTTGGCAATTAAACAACGAAAAAAGACCTATGTACGCTTTTATTGTTGATGGGAAAATTGTTGGTTATTATTCTTTGGTATTACAAGATAATAAGGAATGTGAGCTGAATAATTTATGCGTTTTGCCTCAGTTCAGACATCAAGGCATAGGAGAAAAACTTTTATTGCATTCATTTCATACAGCTAAAGTTTTAGGATGCTTAAAAATGAATATCGGAATTGTCGAAGAAAATCAAGTTTTGAAGTTATGGTATGAATCTTTTGGATTTAAGCATATCAAAACCCAAAAATTCGACTTCTTTCCGTTTACTTGCGGATATATGGAGTTAAAGCTTACATAAATGACGATACCCCGACAGACTTTAAAATCTGTCGGGGCTAATTATTTGTTTCCTGCGGATTAAATAAGGCAACCTGATTTGTGATTTCTCCGATAAGAACATCACGCTTTTTGCCGCTTGTTTTTTATTGCTAATTTATCTTTTCTTAGATATAAACACGGTGCAAGTACCAAGTGTCGCTACAAGTGCAAGTCCTGTAATTGTTATCGCACTGCCACAGCCGCCTTCGGTTACCACAGCTTCAGTTTCGTTTGAATTCGAAGTTTCCTCTGCGGGTGCGTTTGTTTCGGTTGCTAAGGTCTCTGCCTCTGTGTCGGGGGCTTCGGTCTCCACCTTTTCTTCGGGTACGGTAATTACCGTGTTCTCGTCACCAAGAACTATGAGGTAAGGAAGGCACTCCTGAGGTGAGCCGGGAAGAATTCCGTAATCGAGATAATCTTCAAGCTTTGTTTCTCTCTTATCGGTTGCAAGGTATCTTGCGTGTCCCTCTTTCGCGGGTGTGCCGTCAGTCGAGCCTCTGTAAACGTGGGCTCCCATCGAGAAATACATCGCATTCGGGAAGCTTGCATAGTTCGTATAAGCAAGCGTGTTATAAAGCTCTATTGCCGTTTGCTTGTCTATCCTCATCTCGACCTCGAGTATATAGGGCTCGGTCGCATTTGTATTTTGTGCGGAAATGATGTCGCCAAAAGCAAAGAGAGTTCTCTCGTCATCGGGAAGTGCGGCGTCCTTAGCCGCATATTTGTTTACGAAAAACTCACTGTAAAGTGCCTCGGGCTTTACGTCAAGAGACGCAAAATTTGACGATTTTCCTTCGGAAAGTCTCAAATCCTTATTCCAACAGCCCCCGCCATAGGTTACAACGTGAAGAAAATAATTGCTGATGTCAAGAAGGTCAAAACCGAACTCGATACCGTAGTTATTTCTCATAGCATAGTCGGCATACGCAGTATTTGCGTCGTCAAATACTTGTCCGTACTCCTTAAATGCAATATAAACGTTGTTTTCGTCATAAGCAAAATAATACTCAATCGTTCCGGGAGACGGTCTGTCCGAATCCTCGTCGATGGAGTATATATTTTCGGGCCACTTCGCCGCCATCTTAAAGGGGTCGGTCTCTATCTTCGAGAGCTTACCGTATTCATTCTCGGAGATATTTCCGTCAATCGATGGCACAGACGCACCTGTGAGGTCATTTGCGTAAATAATGGCCATACCCTTGGGCGGAGTATATACGTTTGAGTCCACTTCATTTGCAGAAACCGCCACCGATAAAAGCAAAACGAATACTAATACCAATGAAATCGCCGAGAAAATCCTTTTCATAATTTTTCTCCTTAATGATGTCAAATATGCTTTTTAAGATAGTCCCTTATCTTTATATCGTCACCGTTTCTCGCCTTGGTAAGATTAGGCAAAAATTTTACGATAAGCAAAACGGAAACGGCAAGAGCTAAAACAAAAGCCAAAACGCTCTGTTCCCTAACGGCTACGGCGATAGGAAAGATTATACCCGCATACATCGGCATAGCGACGCTGTAATTTACAATTACTATAAGTGCCGTTGCCGTAAGAAGCATAATGAGAAAGAGTGACGGTGAATATGCAAGCACAAGGCCACCAAACGAAGCAAGTCCCTTGCCGCCCTTGAAGCCGAGATAGAACGGAAAAATATGTCCTACCACTGCAAATACTCCCGAAACCATTCCAATATAAGCATGCGTTGGGAAAACGAACTCGAAAAACCTGTATGCTGCGAATGCCTTAGCAATATCGAACGCCATTACGGCAGCACCGAGTCCCTTTCCAAGTGTGAGAGTCACATTTGTAGCTCCGAGATTTTTAGTTCCGACCTCTTTTAAGTCTGTCTTTTTAATTTTTGATAAAAGTGCCGCAGGATTTAAAGAGCCTATAAGGTATCCCACGAACGCAGAAAATAAATACTTTACCATACTCCTATTATGTCACCCCTTTTCTTAATTATATTATGAATATATTTCAAAAAAGGTGCAGTTTTTTTAATAATGTGTGAAATATGGTTAATAATTTGTTAAATATCAGTCGATATCCTCAATAACCTCTTTGGGCGGAACTGTGAGACGCTCGGGATCCTCAACGTTTCTCTTAAGAGTCTTGAATGCGTTTGCAAAGTAGTAACCGTCGCAAATACGCTCGTCTGTAACGACCTTCATATCGACTATACGGCGGGTAACGACGTTGCCGTCATCGTCAATAATATTCTCTCTTCTTCTCTTTCCGTAAGCAATAAACACGGGAAGATTACCGAAATCGTATATGTGGTGGTATATAGGCTTTATACCGAGTGAGCCCATACTTGTCACTATAAACGAGCCGTGAAAGGGTGAAAGCCTGGTAAGTGCTCTCGGCAAAAGTCCGAAATAGTCGAGAAAATTCAAAAGCTTTACAGTCCAGCGGAGCAAGAGTCCCGGGATATAGTTTATGAGCTTTGCAAGCTTATCAAAGCTTGACGCCTCTGTTTCCCCGACAACGCTCTCTACGGTAGCATTGAATTTTTCATAAACGTCGTCTATCGTATCGTAGGGAGAAAACTCAACCTTGATACAAGTCTCGGGTGAATCCGAATACATTTCCTTTTTAACGACCATTACGACCTCAATGGTATTTCTCGCATATACCTTCTGTCCGCTTATAAATCTGTTTATTTCGGGGTGCTGTGAAAGCATACGCACGTACGCCGCAAGAAGAACGTGCAAGAAGCTGAAGTTTTTGTATCCTTCTTTAACCTTTTGTCTGCAAAAAGCATCTGTTTTCGCAACGTCAAAGCTATCGTCGAACATATTTTGTGCGTCGCTTCTCCTTGCCATTATATAAGGCATTATTCTGTTTAGGGGAATCATTGTACGGAGCTTTCTTCCGTCGTTTCTGTCACCAAATCTTCTTCTGCGTTTTTTCTTTTTTGTGTCCGCAGTATCTTTGACAGCAGACTCGGGTTCTGTCGCTGTGGTGCTTTTTTCTTTGATTTCATTACTCATAATGTTTTCTCCTACGCCGAAGCGGCATACTATATTATACTTATATAATATTATTATATATTTGAAGAATACCATATTTGTCGAGAATTGTCAAGAAAAATAATATTCCATATTTTTCTTTTGACCACTTGTTTATGTTGACAAGCCCCACGATATATGGTAAAATCAGTAGTTGAAAAAAAGATTTTAGGTAATGGAGAACCACCATGAGAAAAACGAAAATAGTATGCACGATAGGCCCTGCCTGTACCGACGAAAAGACACTTACGGAAATGTGTCTTGCGGGAATGAACGTTGCCCGTCTCAATTTTTCACACGGCACGCACGAGGACCATCTAAAAGCGATAAATTTAATAAAAAAGGTCAGAGAGGAGCTTTCTCTCCCTATTGCTATTCTTCTTGACACAAAGGGCCCCGAGTATAGAATAGGCATCTTTGAGAATGGAAAAATAGAACTTCGGGCTGGCGACTTGTTTTCCTTTACCACCGAGGATATCGTTGGCAACGAAAAAGAGGTCTCGGTAAACTATAAGGGACTTCCCTCTGAAATGAACAAGGGAGACAAGATACTTCTTAATAACGGGCTCGTTGTTTTCGAGGTTGTGGGCGTTACCGAAAAAACGGTCGAATGTCGCGTAGAGATAGGCGGAGAGCTTTCCAACCGCAAGAGTATGAGTTTTCCGGGCAAGCTTTTAAAACAGATATATCTCAGCGAGAACGATAAAATGGATATAAAATTCGGCATTGAAAACGGAGTCGATTTTATTGCCTGCTCATTCGTCTCGACAAAGCAGGACCTCGTTGACGTAAGAGAATATATAAAATCGCTCGGCGGTGCTGACGTTGATATAATCGCAAAGATAGAAAACCGCTCGGGCGTTGACAACATCACCCAGATATGTACGGAATGCGACGGCATAATGATAGCACGAGGAGATATGGGCGTTGAAATTCCCTTTGAGGAGCTTCCGACTATTCAAAAATTCCTCATAACCAAGTGCCGACTTCTCGGTAAGCGAGTTATAACCGCTACTGAGATGCTTGAGTCGATGATATACAATCCTCGCCCCACAAGAGCGGAGATAAGCGACGTTGCAAACGCGGTCTACGACGGAACGAGTGCGATAATGCTCTCGGGCGAGACGGCGGCAGGAAAATATCCCGTGCTTACCGTAAAAACAATGTCACAGATAGCAGAGACGGCTGAAAAAAATATAAACTACGAAAAAATGTTCAAAAATTCCGAGTTTATTATAAGAAACACCGTTGACGCCATCTCTCACGCAACCTGCGGAATGGCTATCGACATCGGTGCTAAGGGAATCGTTGCCTGCACCCTCTCGGGAATGACGGCACGAATGGTATCCCGTTTCCGCTGTCCCGTTGACATTATAGGCATGACGACCGACGAAAAGACCTTCCGCAAGCTTGCTCTTTCCTGGGGAGTTTTCCCCGTTATGTCAGAGGTCTTTTTCTCGCCCGACGTCCTCTTCTATACGGGTAAAAAGATAGCGAAGGAAAAGTTCTCTCTCGGCTTCGGTGACAGAATAGTTATCACGGGCGGAATGACCAACGGAAAGACGGGTAACACCGATATTATCAAGATAGAAACTATATAAAAAACCCTCGGCAGAAGCATTTTTCAGTGCCTCTGCCGACTATTTTTTGATTTGTTTACCTATTGTTCACAAAGCTATAAATTTTATGAAATTTTTATGTATTATAATACGTAAGAGTATATCAATTTAAGGAGGCATTATATGCAAATTATTAGGACACTTGCAAAATGTGTTCGTGAATATAAAAAGCCGGCTATCCTCGCTCCCGTAATTATTGCGGGAGAGGTTGCAATCGAGTGCTTTATCCCCTTCGTCACGGCAGAGCTTGTTAGAAACATTGAGAATAAGTGCGAGCTTTCCGTAATTGTAAAATACGGCCTTATCCTTCTTCTTTTAGCGGCGGCGTCACTTACCTGCGGTGCTCTTGCAGGACATTTTGCCGCAATCGCAAGCTGCGGTTTTGCAAAAAACGTGCGTCACGATGCCTACTGTGCAATTCAAAACTATTCCTTTGCGAATATGGACAAATTCTCAACGGCAGGTCTCGTTACAAGACTTACTACCGACGTGACATACGTGCAGATGTCCTTTATGATGATAATAAGAACGGCTATCCGTTCGCCTATGATGATAATTTTTGCACTCGTCATGGCTATCTCGATAAGCCCTAAGATGTCCCTTGCCTTTACGGTGGTAATTCCCGTACTGGCGGTAGGTCTATGGCTCATCTTTAAATATGCTCACCCTATCTTTAAAACTGTTTTTAAGAAATACGATAACCTCAACAACTCGGTCGAGGAAAACGTTTCGGGAATGAGAGTCGTAAAATCCTTCGTTCGTGAGGATTACGAGAGAGAAAAATTCAAAAAGGCGTCTGATGACGTTGCAGACGGCTTTACGAGAGCCGAAAAAATACTCGCTCTCAACAGCCCCATTATGCAGTTCTGCTTCAATGCACTTATGCTTATGGTCTGCTTCTTCGGCTCACAGCTTATCATTAAATCGAATGCTACCGACCTTGACGTTCCGGGCTTCTCTGCCCTTCTTACCTACGGTGCACAGGTGCTTATGAGCCTTATGATGCTCTCGATGATAATAGTTACCCTCACCCTCTCGGCAGAGTCGGCAAGCCGTCTTACAGAGCTTCTTGACGAGGTCAGTGCCATTCAGAATCCCACCCACCCCGTAACAGAGGTGCGTGACGGAAGTATTCTTTTTGACAAGGTAAGCTTTTCGTATTCGGAAAATGCGGAAAAGAAATCGCTTTCGGGTATCGACCTCTTCATAGCTTCGGGCGAGACCGTTGGAATCGTAGGCGGTACGGGAAGCGGAAAAACGAGCCTTATACAGCTTATCTCCCGCCTTTACGACGTTACCGAGGGCTCTGTCAAGGTAGGCGGTGTTGACGTACGCGAGTACGATATCGAGACACTTCGCAACGAGGTCTCGGTAGTGCTCCAGAAAAACGTACTCTTCTCGGGTACGATAAAGGATAATCTCCGCTGGGGTGACGCAAACGCCACCGACGAGGATATGATAAGAGTCTGTAAGCTTGCCGAGGCACACGAATTTATTGAGACCTTCCCCGACAAGTATGACACCTATATAACTCAGGGCGGTACTAACGTCTCGGGCGGACAGAAGCAGCGTCTTTGCATAGCACGTGCACTTCTTAAAAAGCCGAAGATACTTATTCTTGACGACTCCACGAGTGCGGTCGACACAAAGACCGATGCACTTATCCGACGTGCGTTTGCCGAGGAGATCCCCGACACCACAAAGATAATTATCGCACAGAGAATTTCCTCTGTAGAGCACGCGGACAAGATAATCGTGCTTGACGGCGGCAGCATAGAGTCTGTCGGCAACCACGAGGAGCTTCTTAAGATAAGCCCCATATATAAGGAAATTTACGAATCACAGACAAAGGGGGCAAGTGACGATGAATAATATGAAAAATAAAAGGCCCCCGATGAAAAAGGGAGTGCTTTCACGCATTCTTAAGATGCTCTTTAAGAGCTACAAGTGGCAGATGGTCGCAGTTACGGCGTGTATCGTGCTTGTCTCTGTCGCATCAACCATAGCCCCTCTCTTTATGGAGACCTTTATAGGATACATCGGCGAGGGACTTGAAAATGGCATCGACGCAGTTTTTTCTAAGATAGTCAAGGCAATTCTCCTGATGCTCTCGATTTATGCGGTGGGCTGGGTATCCTCCTTCGTTTATACGAGGATTATGGCTATTGTCTCTCAAAGCTTTCTTAACGACATAAGAAAAAAGATGTTCGATAAGATGCAGGGCTTTCCCGTTCGTTATTTTGACACTAATGCACACGGAGATATAATGTCGCACTATACAAATGACGTCGACACTATACGTGAGCTCGTTTCGGGAACTCTCCCTCACCTTATCCAGTCGGCACTTATAGTTACCTTCCTCGTTATCAATATGCTCAACCTCAGTGTTTGGATGACGCTTATAGTTGCCTTCGCAAGTATCGCTATGGTTCTCGTAGCAAAGACCATCGGAGGTGCGAGTGCTAAGAACTTTATGAAGATGCAGAAATCAATTGCAAAGACAGAGGGCTTCGTTGAGGAAATGATGAAGGGACAGAAGGTTGTAAAGGTCTTTTGTCACGAAAAGGAAAGCATTGAGGATTTCGATAAAATCAACGGTGAGCTTTGCCAAAACGCAACTCAGGCAAACCGTTTTGCGAATATTCTTATGCCCATTATGGGTAACATCGGTAACATTCTTTACGTAATTGTTGCCTTTGTGGGCGGTGTTCTTATAATAAACGAGATCCCCAATCTCTCACTTAGAATGCTTCTCGGAATAGTTCCCGCGTCTGTGGTTGGAATCGGTGTTGTACTTCCCTTCCTCAATGCGTCAAAGCAGTTTACAAACAATATAAGCCAAGTTTCGCAGCAAATAAACGCGGTAGTTATGGCTATGGCAGGCTCTTCGCGTGTGCTTGAGCTTCTTGACACCGAGCCCGAGATCGACAATGGCTACGTAACACTTGTAAACGCAATGGAGATTGACGGCAAGATAGTTGAGTGCGAGGAGCGTACAGGTATGTGGGCTTGGAAGCACCCTCACTCGGCTGACGGAAGCGTTACCTATACAAAGCTCCGGGGTGATGTTAGAATTGAGAATATGGACTTCGGGTACGTACCCGAAAAGACCGTTCTTCATGATATAACGCTTTACGCAGAGCCCGGTCAAAAGGTAGCATTCGTTGGTGCTACGGGTGCAGGTAAGACAACTATCACAAACCTTATCAACCGCTTTTACGATATTGATGACGGAAAGATACGCTATGACGGCATCAACATCAACAAGATAAAGAAGGCAGACCTTCGCCGCTCGCTCGGCGTGGTGCTTCAGGACGTAAATCTCTTTACGGGAACGGTTATGGAAAATATCCGTTACGGAAAGCTTGACGCTACCGACGAGGAGTGTATCGCAGCAGCAAAGCTTGCAAACGCCCACGACTTTATCACCCGTCTTCCCGATGGATACAATACTCTGCTCACCTCGAACGGAGCAAACCTCTCGCAGGGACAAAGGCAGCTTCTCTCGATTGCACGTGCTGCCGTCGCAGATCCGCCTGTAATGATTCTCGACGAGGCTACCTCGTCTATCGATACGAGAACAGAGGCTCTTGTCTCTCGCGGTATGGACGCTCTTATGAAGGGCAGAACGGTATTCGTTATCGCTCACCGTCTCTCAACGGTACGTAACTCTGACGTTATTATGGTGCTTGAAAACGGCCGCATAATCGAACGAGGAAACCACGAAAAGCTCGTCGCCGAAAAGGGCAAATATTACCAGCTCTACACAGGTGCGTTTGAATTGGAATAAAAAAATATGCGGGGAGAACCGTTTTTTAATTGGTTCTTCCCGCATTATTTTGTTTTTATTAAACGTTAAGAATTGAATCGTATCTCTGATATCTTTCGTAGCACTCGGTGTAATCGTCACCCTTAGGCTCGTAGGACTTGCCGACCTCGATAAGCTTGCACGCATCAACGACCGAGGGGAATACTCCCGTAGCTACGCCTGCAAGAATAGCACCGCCAAGACAAGCTGTCTCGGTGTTCTTAAGGGTAACGAGCTTTTTGCCCGTCATATCGGATTTTATCTGGCACCAAAGAGGGCTCGTTGCACCACCGCCCATAGCTCTTATCTCGGTAGCTTCAAGATTTAAGTACTCAAGGTTTGAGCGGAGAGTACAAGCGATTGCTTCCATTACGCTTCTAACAAAGTGTGCACGTGTATGCTCGGTAGTGAGTCCCGTAAAGCTACCGCGTGCGGCAGGATTGTATTTAGGCATAGTAGAGCCGCAAAGGTAAGGAAGGAATGTTACTCCGTCGCTACCGGGAGCAATCTCCTTTGCTATCTCGTCAAGCTCGCGGAACGAGAAATTCTCACAAAGGGCATTCTTAAGCCACTTGAGAGCCATTCCCGCAGTGGGAGACCAAGAGAGAAGGCAGTACTTTCCGTCATAGTTATAGTGGCAAGGAACGATACTTGCGGGATCGTATGCGGGAACGTCGTCGTAAGGTGTGAAGATAACCATAGTAGTTCCCGTCATAACGCTGACGATTCCCTTCTCTACAACACCCGCACCTATAGCACCTGAAACCTGGTCCATAGCACCCGTTGCGACCTTTATTCCCTTATAGTCACCAATATAAACTCCACTGTCGAGAAGCTCGGGAAGCTTAGCGGCATCAAGTCCGATAAAGTCGAGCATCTCACCCCACCAAGAGTTGTTCTTTATATCAAAATAGATAGTCGACGACTGAAGTGTCTTTTCGGTAACGAATTTGCCCGTCATCTTGTAGAGTATGTAGTCCTCAAGCAAAAATACCTTTTTGGTTTTCTCCCAGACCTCGGGCTCGTTTCTCTTTACCCAAAGAAGCTTGCAAGCAGGCCATGTAGCCGTAACCTCAGGCTGTCCCGTTACCTCGTATACCTTCTGTCTGCCGAAATGCTCCTCTATCATAGCCGCCTCAGCGGTAGCACGGTTGTCGAGCCAAACTATAGCCTTTCTCGTGGGTACGCCGTTCTCGTCGGTGAGAATGAGCGTCTCGCACTGTGTGTCGATAGCAAGTGCGTCAACCTCAAGCTCAGCAAGTATCTTGTCGACCTCGGTACGTACTATATCCCAATACTTCTCAGCCTCAAACTCTATAATATCACCCTTTGATTCAAGAGTGTAATCGGCACAAAGTCTCTTAAGCTCCTCAAGCTTTTCGTTAAAAAGAACCGTCTTTACAGACGTTGTTCCCATATCGATTCCCATTAAATTCATAAGACAAAAATCTCCTTTTTGTTATTGATTAAATTGTATCACAAGACTAAAGAAAAGTCAATGAAATTGCAAAAACTTGACACACGCGACCAGTTATGGTAAGATGAGATAAATAAATTGGTATTTATAGGTACGTTAATGTAAATGCGGGGGAACCGCCTTTTTTAGAAAAATAGCTTCGTCACGACAAAGCCGTCTCTTCCCCCGCATGAAGAACACACTCATAAATCAAAATTAAAAAACTAAAGGAGTAAAATATGAAAAAGATAATTGAATTTGTTTTATATCTTGTCGGCATACTTTACTTGCCCACAATTGTCGTTATGTCGTTTTTGGTCGACCAAAGCGGAAGCTTTTTGGTTTTCCCGCCTTTGCTTGTTTTACTTCTTGTTTTCCTTATGACCATACACTTTTTCTGTGCATTTCTTGAGCTTGGCTTTACTGTTCTCCGCTTTTTAGAAAAAAAGAAACGCACACAAGGGGAAAGAATACTAAATATCTCTACTGCTTCCATTACTGCAATAATACTCGTTTTGGCAATTATTGCCCCCGATAGCATTGACGTTGCCGCAACAGTCCTTTCCGCTGTTCTTGTTATACTTTGGGTGCTTGGCGATATATTCTTTAAACAGAGAAAATTTTATCCCAAGACATTTAAGAAAAAGTCCTTTTGGATCACCGTCGTTTCTCTTTTTGTTGCCATCAGTATTTTAGTCGGTGTAACAGGCGGTAAAATTGAGACGGGGAAACCTGATCCCAACGATCCTCTATTAGAAGAAACAAACTAAACAAACAAAAAACGGGCGAAAATTCGCCCGTTTTAATTTATTTATCCTCTTTTTCCATAAGAGCGATAAGCTTTTCGCGGCAGCTGTCAAGAAAAATTCCCCACTCGCGTCCATCAACGAACGCTTCGCCATCTCCCGCCATAAGTCGCTCGTATTTTTCGTAGGTGTTGTTGTGTCCTATGTGATTGCCGAGAAATACGTCAACCTGCTCGTGCTTTAGCTTTTCGGTAGAGTCAAGATAATCCATACGAAGTCCGTAGGGCAGCTCCATCTTGTCAAGATATTCACTCACAAGCGTATTAAGTCCCGCTCCGCCGTGAATTCCTATTTTCTTTCCTTCAAGCGTAAAGAAGAAGGAAAACGCACCCTCGGTGTGTCCGGGAGTTGCAACGCATTTTATGTTGATGTCCCCAAAGCTCAGCACATCACCGTCATAAAGGAGAATGTCAGGCTCGAAATACTCCTTAAATTCCATACCAAGCTCCTTCGCGAACGAAAGCTCCTTCTCGCCGTTGGCAGCCGCTCTGTCGGGTGCACCGAGATAGGTCTTTGCGTGAGTGAGAGAGACAAGCTTTTTCGTAGCACCAAAGTGGTCGATATGTCCGTGCGTGTGTATGATATGGCGAAGTGAGAAAAGCGAGAGCCCAAGCTTTTCCATACTCTCAATAAGCCTGTCGCAGCCCTCAAGATATCCCGTGTCGACCATTACAAGTCCGTCGGAGGTTTCAATGATATAGCTTGACGCTCCCTTATCGCCTATACAGTAAAGTCTATCAAAAATTTTAAAGCTCAAATAATCCATTATTTCACCGTCTTTTATAATTCATTATCAAAATTATAGCACACAAAAAGATGCTTTTCAAGCATATTTCTTCAAAAAATCAGCAAACTATTGCCAAAATAATTGTTTTGTGTTATAATTGATAGGATACATTAACAAAATATCCCTAAATACGACATTATAAGGAGAATATATAAATGGAACAGAACAGAAGCTCATTCTCGGGCAAGCTCGGGTTTGTTCTCGCAGCGGCAGGCTCGGCGGTCGGCCTCGGTAATATATGGCGTTTTCCGTATCTCGCGGCAAAATACGGCGGCGGAATTTTTCTGCTTGTTTATATTGCACTTGCAGTGACCTTCGGCTTTGCACTTGCACTAACTGAGATCGCAATAGGAAGAAAGACAAAGCTTAGTCCCATAGGAGCATTTTCTTCTCTCAATAAAAAATTCTCATTTATCGGTATTCTCGGTTCAATTGTACCTATCATTATCCTTCCCTACTACTCGGTCATAGGCGGTTGGGTTACAAAATATTTTGTTGGGTTCGTTTCGGGAAATGCCTCTCTTATGGCAGGCGACTCGTATTTCGGTGACTTTATAGGCTCAACAGGAGAGCCCGTATGGTACTTCCTCATTTTTATAGGACTTACCGCTCTCATCGTTTTACTCGGTGTTGACAAGGGTATTGAGAAGGTCAGCAAGATAATGATGCCTGCTCTCATACTTCTTATCCTCATTATAACGGGATATTCCCTTTTCACTCTTGACGGTGCTTGGGAGGGGGTAGTTTATTACATAACTCCCGACTTCTCAAAGTTCTCTGTAATGACGGTAGTTGCCGCAATGGGACAGCTCTTCTATTCTATGTCGATAGCGATGGGAATAATGGTAACCTTTGGCTCGTATCTTAAAAAGGACGTAAGCATTGAAAAATCCGTTTATCAAATAGAATTCTTTGATATGGGTGTTGCCTTCCTCTCTGCTCTTATGATAGTTCCCGCCGTTTTCGCATTTTCAGGCGGAAATGAGGAAGCTATGAGTCAGAAGGGTGCGGGACTTATGTTCGAGACTCTTCCTAAGATATTCGACACGATGCCTGGTGGTAATATAATCGGTGCTATCTTCTTCGTGATGGTATTTTTTGCGGCGATAACATCTTCCATCTCTCTTATGGAGACAGTAGTTTCAACGATAACCGACAAGTTCAAGCTTAACAGAACGCTCAGCTGTCTTGTCGTTTTCCTTGGAAGTGCCGCTATCGGTCTTGTTTCCGCTTTCGGATACAGCATTTGGGCAGATGTAAAGGTGCTTGGAATGCAGTTCCTTGACCTCTTTGATTTTGCAAGCAACAGCGTTCTTATGCCGATAGGTGCTTTTGCAACCTCGATATTTGTTGGCTACGTGCTAAAGCCCAAGTCTATAATTGCCGAGGTAGAAGGTCTTGACGAAAACGGAAAGCCATATCACACCTTCAGGGCAAAGAAAATGTACTCGATAATCATCAAGTATATCGCCCCGGTGTGCATACTTCTTATCCTTATTTCCTCGGTGCTTGACGCACTTGGAATAGTTAAGATTTAAAATAAAAAAAGAATGGCAAACCTCTTGGTTTGCCATTCTTTTTTTACTGCTTGTCGCTCCACTCCTTGTGGTATTCCTCGCAGGCTGTATCTTCCTTTATTAGCTTAAAAGCCTCGGCAAGTCTCTCTACCGTGAGCTTTACAAATGCACGTCCTATACGCTCGTTGTTGCCGTCGTGCTCGTCAGACGAAAGCGAGTTGGGGTAGTCTGCCATCCAGCCGAAGGGAGTGTAAAAACCTGCTTCAGAAAGGTGTGACAGGCGGTTTACGTTCTTTCCGCTGACGTCGTTAAGTCTTGACATATCGCAAAGCTCGGGGAAAAGACCGAGAGAGATAGCCGTCTCTCCAAAGCAGCCGTGTCCCGATGCGGTTCTGTTCTCTACGTTGTGTCTTATTGCCGCAATGTCCTCATCGGTGAGCTCCGAGAAAACGTCGGGACGCTCGCCCGCCTCTATCATATCAAGTAACTTCTTCATAGGAAGGCTTGCCGTGCCAAGACGGTAAATAAAGACCATATAGTCCTTCTTTTTATAAAGAGTGCTACGTGCAAAATTGTTGAGCATAGCAATGTTTCCGCCGTGACCGTTGACGATAACTATCTTCTTTATGCCGTTTCTCGCCATCTCGTCACAGGTCTCTGTAAGTATATCAAAAATAAGCTTTGAGGAGAAGATTACAGTTCCCTTGAACTCGCCCGCACCCTGCTTTTCACCAAAATACATATAAGGGAAAACGATAGCCGGCTCTTTCTCTGCCGCAAGTCTTGAAAGCTCTCCTACCTGATAGGTGTCATTTCCGAGAGGAAGGTGACGTCCGTGATGCTCAATGCAACCAACGGGAAGGATACCAACGCCCTTCGCCTCTTCAACCGCTTTTTCAAAGTCACCCGATAAAATATCTGTCCAAAGCATTTTTACAATCTCCTTTTTTTGCTTTTAAAATCACTATTGAAATCCCTTTTCAGCCCTCACAGCTTACCGCCATTCTATCACCCAATAATTAACTAATATCCGCTTTTGTGTGAATTTTATGTTAATAAAGAATTGTTCAAATTTTGCAAACGAAGTTTCTACCTTTAGGTAATTTAGCGGTTAGTTAGTTTGCGTAAAATACGGGGCGTCGAGGTAGCGAAGCGGCACGAGGGTAATGAATGACAACCCTGTGCGGTTGTCAGAACCCGAGTGTGACCGAACCGCAGTAGACCGTCGCCCCCTACACGTCCTTGTGCCCGCCCAGCGCACGAAGGGCGGAACAAGGGCTGCGTTAGCGACTTTGCTTGTTGCTATATTTCATCTCAATATCCGCGTCTGAGCGGATATTGAATTGC
The DNA here is from genome assembly GCA_017503865.1 of Clostridia bacterium. GTDB lineage: Bacteria > Bacillota > Clostridia > Oscillospirales > CAG-272 > HGM12713. Next base: position 48,563 of record JAFVSI010000047.1, read on the forward strand.
TTTCTTCCCCCTATATCCTTAAAAATGTATGAGAAGTTTTGGGAGCTCGAACCCTTTTGGGGAAGGGTTCGAAAAAACCTAACACAAACTAACTCCCCTATAAATACCAAATTAAATATCAACGCCAAGAAGTGTCTTTGCAAGTATTCCTACGAAGAAGGAAATAATAGCAACACCGAAGCTTATAAGCGTCATTTCAAGGAAACGCGAGAGGAAGGGCTGATCCTTCGCAACCGACGTATAATAAGTAAATCCCGAGATAATAGCAACTATTATTACGAGCATACAAGCGAGTGCTACGATGCCGTTGCTGAGAAGCAGATACGGAAGCACGAGGAGCACGACCGTTAAAAGATACGCAATTCCCGTATAAGAGCAGGATTTGAGTGCATCGTTTCTTCCCTCGCTCTTTGCCGAGAGAAATTCACTCGATGCCATCGAGAAGGTAGCGGAAATTCCAACTATAAGTCCCGAAAGAGCGACGTGTCTTGTGCTACCAAGTGCGAAAGTAAATCCCGCAAGGCTACCTGCAAGCTCAACGAGTGCGTCGCTGAGTCCAAGCACCATACTTCCCACGTACTGAAGACTCTCCTCGTCAAGCATATCGAGAAGTGCCGCCTCGTGCTCTTCTTCTTGCTCACGGATAAAAATGCTCTCGGGCACTTCCTCGGCAAGCTTTTCGTACTGACTTTGAGCTCCCTCTTCGCCTCGCTCCATAAGCTTTACAGCAAAGGTGAAGCCGAGAATTCTCGCTATAAAGGTGTATTTAAAGACCTTCGCTTTCTGCGGCTTCATATCTATTCCCGTATATTTGTGCCAGATTTCGTAATGAGAGTGCTCCTCGTTTGCGAGACGTTCGAGCGTTTTTTTATTTTCCTCGCCCTTTGCAAATTTTGCTATTTTCTTGTAGATTACACTCTCAGTCAACTCGTTTTGCTGCATTTTTTTAATTAGCGAGAGTGATTTTTCCGATATTTTGTTTTCCATAAGACACCTCAAAAAGTTTTTTAATTATACAATATTATTTTTATAATACAATAAGTTACAGGATAGCGGTAAAGTTTTCAAGTCCGCCGTTCACAAACACCTCGACGAGATAGCCGTCGCGAAGAATTTTAATATCGTTTATCTCGCCCTCGTAAACGACAGGCTCTCTGCCCTGACGCTCTATATAAAATCCCTTTTCGGTACGGACAACGCTCTCGTCCTCCTCCCGAAGCAGGTGCCACGTCTCCTCTACGGGATAAAGATAAACCTTGCCGTCAATAAGCTTTACTTCCTTTGGCACAGAAAGACAGCCGATATTCTTCTCGGCAAAGCCCTTGTATCGCCACCCCGATGCCCACGAGATAAGTATGTTTCTTCCCTTATCGTCAAGGAACACCTGCCCCGCGTACTGGTCGGGGCCCTTGTCAACCTCGGCAGAAATCTCTTCTACGTATTTACCGTCAACAAAACTGCCGTATTTTATCGAAAAATAGTGCTTTGCTCCGTGTGGACAGACAGATGCCGCGAGTAAATACTTATCCCCTGCCGCACAGAGAGAAGGACACTCGGCATACATACATCCGTCCCACTCGCTCATAATACCAGAATACTTCCAATTCAACAGGTCGTCGCTCTCGTAAAGGAGAAGTCTTGCCTTCTTGCTCTCGACGTGTCCCGTTGCCATAACGAGATAATACTTACCGTCAATGAAGCAAACTGCGGGGTCTCGGAAATCGGAGCCGCCGTCGGCAGGATAGCTATCAATTACGGGATTGCCCGAATACTTCTCGAAATTAATTCCGTCGGTGGAATAGGCAACACTTACCGTCTGTATTTTTTCCTTTGTACGAACAGAGGCGTAAAACAGATAAAGAACGTCGTCCTTAACTATTGCCGTACCCGACCAGCAGCCGTTCTCGTCATAGTCACAATCGGGACAAAGAGCTATCGGCAACTCCTCAAAGCTCAAAAAATCCTTTGTCCGTGCGTGTCCCCAGTGCATAGGCTCTTGCCAAGGAATTTCATAGTTTGGAGCGTGCTGATAAAAAATGTGATAATATCCCTTAAAATATATAAGTCCGTTAGGATCGTTTATCCAGCCCCTACGGGGCTTGAAATGATGCTTTAATTTCTGTAAATAATCCATACTTTCACCTACAAATGCTCTATAAGTTTAATATACAATAAAAGATAAAAATTGTCAACAAACGGTCATAAAATATTTTTTTTAAAAACCTATTGACAAGTGCTGTTTCTCGTGATATAATACATTTAACAATTAAGTTAAATGTTAAATGAAAGGACAAAACATATGGGACTTCAAAACACCTTAAAGGCTCTTTCGGATCCTATACGCCGAGAAATTCTCAATCTTTTGAAAAAAGGAAGAATGTCTGCGGGCGATATAGTCGACCACTTCTCTGTAACGGGTGCATCTATTTCAAGACATCTTTCAGTCTTAAAGGATGCCGACCTCATACGTGATAAGCGAGAGGGCAAATTTATTTATTACGAGCTTAATGCCTCGGTACTTGAAGAAATAATGCTGTTTATAGCAGATTTGAAAGGAGATAACGGTAATGATCAAGAATAACAAGCTAAAGCTTATAATTTCCTCCATAGTAATAATGCTCCCTGCCCTCGTGGGTATTTTTTGGGGAAAATCCTTACCCGAGAAAATAGCAACGCACTGGGGCTTTGACGGAGAGGCTGACGGATTTATGAACCCTACATTCGCGTTTATCCTCATTCCCTCAATAATACTCGCAGTTCATTGGCTTTGCATAATTCTCACAGCGGTAATCGACAAAAATACCGAGCAAAACAAGAAGGTCACCTCGCTCATCTTCTTTATAATGCCCGTTATATCTCTTTTCAGCTGCGGTATGACGCTCGCGATAGCACTCGGATATACACCCAACAATATATTTGCACTCGTGCTTATACTGCTTGCTGCCGCCTTTATCCTTATAGGCAATTATCTGCCCAAGACCACACGCAATCGCACGATGGGTATTAAAATAAAGTGGACCCTCTCGAGTGACGAGAATTGGCAGGCAACCCACCGCTTTGCAGGTAAGGTTTATGTCATAACAGGTCTTATTTGCCTCTTGGCAATTCCCTTGCCTCTTGTAGCATTTCCCTTTGTTGCCCTTGCGATAATTCTCGCAAGCTCGGTAATACCTACCGTTTATTCATATAGGTTTTACAAAAAGCAAATAGCCGACGGAACTGTTACAAAAGAGGCTCTCGAGGAAGAATATGCAAGTTTTTTCAAGAAGAATAAGATTGCCGTTATCGTCACGGTAATTCTCGTCGCTGTGCTTGTTATTGTTCTATCGTTCGTAATGTTTACGGGAGATATTGAGGCAACGCTTGGTGACACTTTCCTCTCGATTGAGGCGGACTTTTTCGATGACCTCACGCTTGACTATGACAAGATAGACTCGATTGAGTACCGCGAGAACGGAGTTGACGGCACAAGGATCTACGGCTTTGCCTCGTCAAGACTTCTACTCGGTGCTTTCTCAAACGATGAGTTTGGCAGCTACACAAGATATACCTACACGGGTAAAAATCCCTGTATCGTAATAAAGTCAGGCGAAAAAACTTTAGTTCTCGGAACACGTGACGCAAATGAGACGAAGGCTCTCTACGACAAGCTTATCATAAAGACAAATTAAAAAACTAAGGGGGACACAATGGTGTCCCCCATTTTTTAATATATCAAACGTCATCGTCACGCTTTGGCTTGACCTCGTAGAAATCAAGCAAGGGTATAAGCACAAGTGCTGTAAGTCCTGCGGTAAATCCGCCGTTATAGAGGACAAATCCGCCGTGCATTCCCGCTGTAACGGTACATATTGTCGCACTTAAAAAGCCTGCTATTACCCCATATTTGAAGCCGTACTTCCCTGCAAAGGGACAAAGTCCCGTAGCGAAGGCAAGTCCGTTTATATAGCTTTGCGTTGAAAGCGTCCAAGGAATATCGAGCCCTGAAATAAGGCATATCACAAGCACCACCGCCCAAAGAAGTGCGTAACCGACAACTATCGGAAAGACGTTCTTCGGGTGCTGTCCGTCAGAAGCAAAGGTGAGAGCGGCAAAGACCACGCCAACCGTTGCCCCCGTAAAGCCAACTCCGTCGGGCAGCATCGGGAAAATCTCGGGCAGAATAAAGATAAGATTAAGATATGCAAGAATCGCAAATCCGTAAAGTGCAATGTTTATCATACATATCGGCATACCGAATTTATCGGTAAAATCTATACCGTAGCCCGTGCATTTAAGAAGCTTTTTGTAGTCTCCTATACGCCTTTTATTCATAAAGAATCCGCAAATAAAATTGAGTGCGAAAAGAACGGCAAAAAACACGTTCATAAAGCCACGATAAGCATAAGGCATAGCATAATACTCGGGGTTTTCTATGACCATTGTGGCAGGGGCATCGATACCGAGTGTATTATACATAAACGCATAAATGAATATGCCGAGAATTCCTATTGCAAGTCCCGCCTTATATAAATTGTAGCCCCTATGCATAGCGGTAGTGCCGGGCAAAAGCGGCAAAACAACAAAGCCGACGGTAATTCCGCATACAATGGCAATAGTGATTCCTATAAAGTTTATTTGCGTGACCTCGGGGTCGAACTTACCTACCGAATATCTGAAAATCACCTCGCTGACAAAGGGTGCGAGTGCCGTTGCGAAAAAGGCGATGTGTATGTTCTCTGCGACCTTCTTCTTCATCACCAAGCAATAAAAAAGAACTCCCACAAAGGGCGGCCACATATTTAGAAAATTGAGTCCGTAAAAGCCGTGTGCCACGATAAGCAAATATCCCGCAAGTGTGGTTGCGTTTGCGTGAACTCGGCTGACGTATATCACAAGATTTGCAAAAAGACCGCAAAGTGCCGTATTAAAAAGTGTACTTCCAAGTCCGCCAAGTGCGAAATAGTCGGTCACAAGCGGACAGGGCGAGGTTATTATTCTGAAAAGATTGTCAAAGAAATCCCATTCCTTGGTGTAAAGCACCGCAATAGGCGACGCCACCAAGAAGAAAAGGCTGACAAACAAGGCGTATGCACGTATCTGCCTCTCGGTCATAGCGTGCCTCTTGTCCGCCAAGCTGACGGATTCTGCCGCAAGATTCATACTTTCTCCTAAAAATTATAGTTTCAACAAGACAATTTTAGCACAAAAAGTCGCACAAGTCAAGAATAATGGCTGGATTTGAAGGGGCACCCCGAAGACCGTGAAAAAAGGGCAAAGCTCACCGCAACAAAAAAAGACAGACACCCTGTTGGGTGTCTGTCTTTTTTTGTTGCGGAGGTGGGATTTGTTTGCCCACTCGAAAATATAGTCGTCTCGGGCGTGTACACGGTAGTTCCCACCCGATACTCCTTATTTTCTCCCTTGTCGCACTCCCTCCCCCCTCGCACCGCGAGCGGTCGTGCTCCAAGCCCACTCCCTCCTCCGGAGGTCGTGGATATAGACCTAATTTCTGTAACCAAACGAAAAAACCACCCGATTGGGTGGTTTTCGTTTGTGTTGTATCGCCTTAATAGATGCCACCCTCAAAAAGTCAATAAAATCAAGGGTTTTTGAACTTTTAAGAAGGTTTCAAGTGCGTCCTTAATAGATGCCACTTACTTTTTGTCATTATCGCGGCTATGCCAATACTCA
>JAFVSI010000048.1 GCA_017503865.1 Clostridia bacterium
GAAAAGCTAAGCAAAAGAAAGTGCCGTTTTCACGAGGCTCTTCTCGCTGCGGCTCGGTCACATTTCGGCTCTGACAACCGCACAGGGTTGTCATTCACTACCGAAATGCCGCTTCGCTACCTCGAGCTCCGCGAGCTTTTGAAAAAGCTCGACCAAAACTTTTTAATCCTTTTTCCAATCCGTTCGATAAATCAAAATTTGAAAACGTTAAACTTGACAATCTTGGTGCTTTTTGGTATCATTTTGTTATAAAACAAATTTGCGAGGTATTTGATTATGATAGAGAACATCAATAAGTATATTGAACACACGGCGCTTTCTGCGTTTGCGACTGAGGCTGACGTTGAGCGTGTGTGTGCTGAGGCTAAGAAATATAATTTTGCATCGGTCTGCATAAACCCTATGTACGTCAAAAAGGCGGCAGAGCTTCTTTCGGGAACTGACGTAAACGTTTGTACCGTAATAGGCTTTCCTCTCGGTGCTACCTCAACTGCCTCAAAGGCGGCAGAGGTAGAGGCGGCATATGCCGACGGCTGCGAGGAGTTTGATATGGTAATTGCTGTCGGAGCACTCAAAGAGGGAAGACTCGATTACGTTCGTGACGATATTGCGGCAGTTGTGGGGGCGGCAAAGGGAAAGACCGTCAAGGTCATAATCGAGACCGCCTACCTTACTGACGAAGAAAAGGTGACTGCCTGCCGTCTTTGTGCAGAGGCGGGAGCGGATTTCGTTAAGACCTGCACGGGCTTCTCTACTGCAAAGGATACCGAGAACCGTGCTACCGTTCACGACGTAGCTCTTATGAAGGCAAGTATTCCCGAAAATATGAAGGTCAAGGCATCTGCGGGTATTCGCTCGTATGCCGATGCCGAGGCACTTATCCTTGCGGGAGCCGACAGACTTGGCACATCTGCGGGAGTAAAAATAGTCGAAGGATAGGGAATTTTTGTAAAACTCTTTACAAGTTGGTAATATTTGTGATATAATGAAAAATATTATTCATAACGTTTTAAGAAAGTGAGGTCATCGTTTTGAATTTTGAACTTTTGGCTCTTATAATTTATTTTATGGCAATGCTTACCATAGGTATTGTTTTCTTCCTCAAATCAAGGAGTGAATCTGATAAGGACTACTTCCTTGGGGGAAGATCAATGGGTCCATGGGTAACCGCTATGAGTGCACAGGCATCGGATATGAGTGCTTGGCTTCTTATGGGTCTTCCCGGAAGCATTCTTGCATTTGGTCTTGGACAGGCTTGGATAGGTATCGGTCTTGCTATCGGTACTGCTCTCAACTGGATACTTATTGCTCGCAGACTTCGTAGGTTCTCGCAGGCTGCAGGCGATGCTATCACGCTTCCTCAGTATTTGTCTAACCGTTTTGTTACAAAAAGCAAGACACTTCAGGTGGTTTGTGCAGTTGTTTTTCTTGTTTGCTTTACTGTTTATGTTGCTTCTGCTTTCGTTGCAGGAACAAATGTATTTACATCACTGTTCCCGAACATAAATAAGGAACTTGCAATGATAATCTTTGCGACAATACTTATCATCTATACCTTCCTTGGTGGATATAAGGCGGTGTGTTGGACAGATTTCTTCCAAGGAATACTTATGCTCATTGCAGTTCTTGCAGTTCCGATAATTATTGTTCTTACGAAGGATCTTGACACGTCTATTCTTTCTAACGTGATTGTTTCGGGAAAAGATACATATGCTTTTTCAACAGATCTCTTTGCTAACCCCAAAGAAATTGCAAACGGTCTTGCTTGGGGACTTGGATATTTTGGTATGCCCCACATTCTCGTCCGTTTTATGGCTATAAAGAAGCCCTCTATGGTTAAGAAATCCGCTATTGTTGCTATCGTTTGGGTAGTTCTTTCGCTCGGAGCTGTTATTCTTATTGCATACTTTGGAAGAATGCTTTTGGGAGAGGCACTCCTTGTTGACGGCAAGCAGAGTATGATATTCATTGAGCTTTCGAGAGATCTTTTCCCCCCCTTCGTTGCCGGAATTTTGCTTTCTGCAATTATTGCGGCTTCGATGTCAACAGCGGACAGTCAGCTTCTTGTTGCTTCTTCCTCGTTTACTTCCGATATTTACAAGCCCCTTATCCGCAAAAAAGCATCTGACAAGGAAACTTTGTGGGTTGGTCGTGCAGTTGTTCTTTTGGTTGCGGTGGTTGCTTACTTTATTGCAAGTAGCGAGGGTGACGGTGCACAGGCAATTATGAATCTCGTTGAAAATGCTTGGGCGGGCTTTGGTTCTGCATTCGGTCCCGTTGTAATTCTTTCTCTTTTCTGGCGTAGATTTACCTATAAGGGTGCTCTTGCAGGTGTTATAAGCGGAGCTCTCGTTGATGTGCTTTGGCTTGCATTCCTTTCAGGTCCTACCGGTATCTACGAGCTTATCCCCGGATTTGCGGCAAGCATGGTAGTTGCAGTTGTTGTAACTCTCCTTGATAAGAAGCCCTCTGAGAAGATTACTGCAATATTTGATGAGGCAACATCGAAGGATAACGACTAAGCTTTAAAACAATAAAAAAGGGTGTGCCCGAAGGCACACCCTTTTTGCGTTTGAATTTTATTCTTTTGTAAAAAATCCTTTGAGGCAAAGCACTAATCCTATAACAAATGCTATGCAAAAAAAGATTGCACCGTCAGTGGCTCCTGCTACCCAAAAGGGAACTGCACACGCCGCAATTATCAAAAAAGCAATTCCGAGCAGCATTTTTTTAACAGATTTCACAGCTATTTTCTCCTTTGATTTTATTCAAAATAAGTCATGGTGAGCTTTGTACGTTCAGCCTTTGCTCCGCGAATTTCTATGATGTAATCTATATACAAGGATTTTTCGGTGTCGAGCTTATTGTCGACCTTGAGCGTGTGAACACATACTTCGAAGGGCATATAAGGAGTTTTGTAAACGCAGTGATGACGCTTGCCCTGCTCGAAAACGAGAGATGTCGAGACCGTTCCCGTGCGTATCATAGTTACGAGCGAGGGATTAGACTCGTCATAGGAAAGAGAGGTCTTTGAGCCTTCCATTCCCGTTATCTCACTCTCGTCATAGGCAAAATCCACTCTGCCGTCCTCGACAGAAAGTATCCCGTCGGTATTTATCACCATAGCGTCGTCCTCGGCAGAGGCAAGTATTTCCTCGCTTATTTTCATATCGAACATTTCCTCAGCCGTCTCGGATACCGCCTGAGAAAAAAGAAGCTCGGGCATTTCATATCTTATTGATTTTATTTTCATTCTTATATTCTTCTTCATCTTGTGACCGTCCTTGTCTTGTGTAAGGATATTCTACCATATAGAATAGGGAAAGTCAAGTGAATATGTTTGATGGTATCGCACGTTTTACTGTTCAACTCAAACACCCCGACAAATACCAATTTATTTATCACTAATCAAAATAAAAAACGCTGTTGAAATTCAACAGCGTTTTTGTTATTGATTTTAATTATTCCTCGTCGATTCCGTCGAGAGCCTCGAGGTCATCCTCGGAGATGATGCACTCAAACTTCTCGCCGCAAGCGGGGCAGGTAAGCTCCTCGGGGTCGATGCTCGAGTCAAAGCAAACTGTTTCTCCGCAAGAGGGGCACTCGCACTCAAAGTACTCGTCGTCCTCGCAGTCGCAGCAATCGCAATCGAAGCAATCCTCGTCGCAATCGTCACAGTCGCAACAATCGCACTCGTCGTCAAGCTCGTAAACGTACTCTTCAAGTCCACCGAGGTCCTCATCGATCTCCTCAATGTACTCCTCGAGGTATTCAACATCCTCAGCTATATCTGTAACGTCCTCAGCGATGTCGCTAACGAGGTCGATTATAGCCTTAAGAACCTTACCCTCTTTTGTTGTGCCGTCAAGCTCAAGACCTTCAACAAGTCCCTTGATATATGCAGCCTTTTCGGTTATTGTCATTTTAGTTACACTCCTAATTTTTGTATTTAGTTTTACAGTGTGTTATAGCAACGCTGTGCTATTAGGCACGAGAGAGGTATTCACCTGTTCTTGTGTCGATCTTGAGAACCTCACCCTCGTTGATGAAGAGCGGAACCTTGATAACTGCACCTGTCTCAAGAGTTGCGGGCTTAAGAGTGTTTGTTGCTGTGTTGCCTGCAAAGCCAGGATCTGTCTGGGTAACCTCAAGCTCAACGAATGTGGGAGGCTCAACGCCGAATACGTTGCCCTTGTAGGAAATGATCTTACAGAGCATCTCTTCCTTTACGAACTTAAAGCTGTCGGGAAGCTTGTCTGCATTAAGGGGAAGCATATCGAATGTTTCCATATCCATAAAGTAATAAAGATCGCCATCGTTGTAGGAATACTGCATTTCCTTTCTCTCGATGTAAGCGTTCTCAAACTTGTCTGTGGGGCTGAAAGTTCTTTCGATTACAGCACCGGTGATAACGTTTTTGATCTTTGTACGAACAAAAGCCGCTCCCTTACCGGGCTTAACGTGCTGGAACTCAACTACCTGATAAACAGCGCCGTCCATATCAAAGGTAACGCCATTCTTAAAATCGCCTGCTACTACCATTAGAGTAACCTCCAAATATAAATTTGTTTAAATTTCTATTTGCGTACAAAAACGCATATTATTACGATTTATTATACAACATTTAGACGCATATTTCAAGTCTTTTTTTTATTTTAGATAGATTTTTGCATATTTTTTGCATCCGAGGGGTGATTTAGGATAAAATCGGTTGACTTTTTTCATTAAAAGTGTATAATATATGTTGGAAATATCTTTGTTCTAACAAATTTTATTGAGGTGAAGGATATGGCACAAAAGTATTATACGATGAATATTGCGGGACTCGACAGAAGTCTTCCGCTTTGTCCTCTTAACGATGAGCTTATGATAGCGGGCTTCGTTATCTTCGGTGATCCCGAGCTTACCACAGCCTGTGCAAAGGAGCTTCTCGAAAAGGCACCCGAGTACGATTATATGATCACTGCGGAGTCGAAGGGAATTCCGCTTGTTCACGAAATGGCAAGACTTGCGGGAAATCAGAAATATTTTCTTGCGAGAAAGACACCTAAGCTCTATATGACGGGAGTTTTTGAGGTAACCGTTCGCTCTATAACTACCGCAAAGGAGCAGAAGCTCTATCTTGACGCGGCTGATGCTGCTCTTATGAAGGGCAAGAAGATACTCATTATCGATGACGTTATCTCAACGGGTGAGTCTCTTAAAGCTCTTGAGGAGCTTGTGCTTCGTGCAGGAGGCGAGATATGCGGAAAGATGACAATTCTTGCCGAGGGTGACGCACAGGAGCGCTCCGACATTACCTATCTCGAAAAGCTTCCCCTCTTCGATAAAAACGGAGAAGTAATAGGCTAAAAAAGTACACACTGAAAGGATTTTTATAGATATGGGACAGTTATTATCAAGTACAGATAAGCGTACAAATTACTGCGGCGAGCTTTCTGCGGCAAACGTTGGCGAGAGAGTTTGCGTTATGGGTTGGGCGCAGAAGCAGCGTGACCTTGGCTCGCTTATATTTATCGACCTTCGCGACAGAACGGGTATCGTTCAGCTCGCGTTCGGTGACAACACCGACCGTGCGATTTTTGATGACGCATTCTCGGTACGCTCGGAGTTCGTTCTCTGTGCAAAGGGAATAGTACGCCGCCGCGGCGAGGGTGCTATAAATAAGAATATTCCTACGGGAGAAATTGAGATTGAGGTTGACGAGTTCAAGATACTCTCTGCTGCTCAAACACCTCCTTTTGAGATTGTTGAGAACAGCAAGGTAAACTCGGAACTTCGTCTTAAGCACCGCTATCTTGATCTTCGTCGTCCCGATATGCAGAAGAATATTATCGCTCGTTCGAAGATTTCGAAGATCGCGAGAGACTACTATGCAGACAACGGCTTTATAGATATTGAGACTCCTAACCTTTGCAAGCCCACGCCCGAGGGAGCTCGTGACTATCTCGTGCCCAGCCGTGTGCATAAGGGAAGCTTTTACGCACTTCCCCAGTCGCCTCAGCTTTACAAGCAGCTTCTTATGGTATCGGGCTTTGACCGCTACTTCCAGATAGCACGTTGCTTCAGAGACGAGGACCTTCGTGCTGACCGTCAGCCCGAGTTTACACAGATAGATACCGAAATGTCCTTCGTCACGGCTGATGACGTTATGAAGATGCACGAGGGATTCTTGAAGTATCTCTTCAAGGAATATTTCGGCCGCGAGCTTGAGGGCGATTTCCTCAGAATGCCCTATGCTGAGGCTATGGAGCGTTTCGGCTCGGACAAGCCCGATATGCGTTTCGGATATGAGCTTACTAACCTTTCGGATCTTCTCGCTTCTTGCGAGTTTAAGGTGTTCGCGGGTGCTATTGAGAACGGTGGCTCGGTAAGAGCTATCAACGTAAAGGGCGGTGCAAGGTTCACTCGTAAGGAAATTGATTCACTTGTTGATTTCGTTAAATCCTACCGTGCAAAGGGCCTTGCTTGGCTCAAGTGGAACGAGAACGGCGAGATTTCCTCGTCCTATGCAAAGTTCCTCACAGAAGCTGAAAACGAGGCAATTAAGGCTAAGATGGCGGCAGAGCCCGGCGACCTTATCCTTGTAGTTGCAGATAAGAATAGCGTTGTATTCGACTCTCTCGGTGCACTCCGCTGCGAGTGTGCAAAGAGGATGGGTATTCTTGATCCTATGGACTTCAAGTTCCTTTGGGTAACAGAGTTCCCGCTCCTTGAGTACAGCGAAGAGGACGGCCGCTTCTATGCGAAGCACCACCCCTTCACCTCTCCTATGGACGAGGATCTTCAGTATATCGACAGCGATCCCGCAAGAGTCAGAGCTAAGGCGTACGACATCGTGCTTAACGGTACAGAGCTTGGCGGCGGTTCGGTAAGAATTTACGACAGCGCTATCCAGACTAAGATGTTCGAGGTTCTTGGACTTTCAGAAGAGGAAGCAAAGGAAAAATTCGGCTATCTTCTTGAGGCGTTCAAGTACGGTGTACCCCCTCACGGCGGTCTTGCATTCGGATTTGACAGACTCGTTACGCTTCTTCTCGGTCTTGAGGATATTCGTGACGTTATCGCTTTCCCGAAGGTACAGAATGCGTCCGAGCTTATGACAAGATGTCCCTCTGAGGCAGATCCCGCGGCTCTCGTTGAGCTTGGTATTGCTGTTGTCCCGACAGAGGAATAATAAATAAAAAAGAAAAGCACGGCTCGTACGAGCCGTGCTCTTTTGTTTAATCAGCCAAGAGCCTCGAATTTGTCGGCGAGTGCTCTTACACTGTCGGCAAGCTCCTTCGCACAGTCGAAGGCGGTCTCTTCGGTAAAGTTCTTTGCGTGTGCCTCTGCTTCAAGGGTAAAGTAGCCCTTGTAGCCTATCTGGTGCAGACATTTGACCATCTCGTCAAAATCAATGCCCATAGAACAGGGAATGGCGTGGTTGTCGTGCCAGAGGTCATTGTCGTGAATGTGGAGAGCGGCAAGGTCGTCACCGAGGGTGAGGATCATCTCCTTAACGGAAGTATCGAGCCCCTTCATAGCTGCGTGACCGATGTCAAGACAAGCAACAAAATTAGGATCGTTTACAGCCTTTATATGTGCCTTGAAATCGTCGTGATGAGAACAAGCTGCAACCTTTGCTTGGTCAAGCTCTTTGTCCCAGTTCCACATATTCTCTGTAGCGATTCTTACACCGTAGTCCTTTGCGGTGGGGAGAAGCTCGAAATACATCTCGGCATTTTCCTCAGCACTCTTGAAATTGTTGGGGTGGATAACACAGATGTCGCCGCCTGCGAGAGCGGTACATTCGATGGCACGCTTGAGGTAGTACATCATCTCGGTTCCGCGACTGGGGAAGGGAGCGTGAGACTGGTTGCAGACAATACCGCAGTCCTCGCCTATTTTGCGAAGCTCCTTTGCATAAGCGGCATAGTTTGCAGAGTGGAGCGGGTGGTCGCTGTCCATTATATTATCAGTACCCTTGATAAATCTTGCCATATCGAACATAGAAAAGTCCCAAGCGTCAAAGCCTGCCTTTGCTATAAGCTCGATTGCCTTCTTAGGACCGACAAGACGGGAAATAGAATTTATTTCGGTTGAAATTTTCATTTTCGTTCTCCTTAAAAAAGAAATAATTAAGTGCTATTGCGAGAATATTATAGCACACGAAAGGTCTATTCGCAAGGGAATTTGAAAAAATATAGCGAAGAATAAGGCAAAAAAATAGAGGTAATAATAAAAATATCGAGAAAGGCTATTGACAACGGGCAAAAGTTAGGGTATAATACATAGAGCAAAATGTTAATACCTTTGGTAGTTAGCACGAGTATTTGGAGAAGTACTCAAGAGGCCGAAGAGGCGCCCCTGCTAAGGGTGTAGGTCGGGATTAACCGGCGCGAGAGTTCAAATCTCTCCTTCTCCGCCAAAAACGAAAGGATACCTTCGGGTATCCTTTTTCGTTTTTAACGAAGTCGAGATTTGAAATCAAGCGACGGGTACCGGCGGGGGTAGAGAAGTCAAAAACGATTGAGTATCGTTTTTGACGAGCGAAACCGCCCAAAGCAAGGAGTCCAAGGAGCGAGTGTATCGAGCGACGCGGGGCGACTATGCGACGGTGGCGGGATCAAATCTCTCCGAGACGACTATATTTTCGAGTGGACAATTTCTCCCATTTCATTTTTAATAATTTAAATATAATCAGACAAAACACACGCCTACTCGCTCAAAATGATGTAAAATTGATGTAAAAATGATGTAGTTCGTTGTCAATCTGTTGTCAAAAAAGGACACCGTACGGTGTCCTTTTTTAGTATGTTAAAGCCCACAAAAGTCCTTTATCAAAACTTTTTAAACCTCAAAACAGCCTTGAACATATCTCCGTCAAGAATGATCTCAAACTTACCGTTGCAAAGCTCGGTGTAGCTCTTTGCAATGGCGAGACCGAGACCGCTGCCCTCGGTGGTTCTTGATTCGTCTGCGCGGACAAACCTTTGAGTTATCTCGTCGGCACTGAAATTCATAGGATAAGAGGCGATGTTCTTAAATTCCATTACTACCTCACCGTCATTTTCAAACGCCTTGATGAAAACTCTCGTGTTCTTCATTGTATATTTTAGAATGTTATTTATAAGATTGATTATCGCACGGGACATCTTTCTTCCGTCTGCCGATATATAAAGCTCCTTAGGTGCATCGACGACGAAGGGAAGTCCCGATTTTTGAATCTCGCTGTCGTGCTCGCCAAGTGATTGGTTGATAAGGAGCGAGACGTCAAGCTTTTCGAGAACAACGTCCTCGTTTCCGCTTTGCACCTTTGATATATCAAAGAGGTCTTGGGTGAGATTTTTAAGTCTTTCACCTTTTTTCAGTATCACCGATACGTAGTCCCTTGCTTCTTCCGTGAGATCTTCGGAGCTTGACAATAGCTCGGCATAGCTTATAATTGACGTTATCGGTGTTTTAAGGTCGTGAGAGACGTTTGTGACAAGCTCGGTCTTTAGCCTTTCTGCTTTGAGCTTTGCCGAGACCGACTCGTCAAGTCCCTTTCCTATACAGTTGACGTTGTCTGCCAAAAGCTTCATATCCTCGCAGTGAAGCTCGGGAATCTTATACGCTAAATTTCCGCCTCTTATCTCCGAGACACCCTTTTTGACCTCGTCGAGATCCTTTGCACGGTATGAGAGCAAAAAGCTTGCAAATAAAAACGTAAGAACTCCCACAAGAATCCAAAGCCCCGAGTGAGCGGCGGCGAGTATTCCGAGAATGCCGATGGCAGCGGTATATACGAGAAGAAAACTAATGAGAATGATACACGTTTTTCTCGACAGGGCATAGCCTATCACACGGAAAAACGATCTCAGCCCCTTGTATATCCATATCAAAACGATAAATATAATGCTCGTCTTGACTATTCTTTTGCATTTGACGTTTCT
The DNA here is from genome assembly GCA_017503865.1 of Clostridia bacterium. Classification (GTDB taxonomy): domain Bacteria; phylum Bacillota; class Clostridia; order Oscillospirales; family CAG-272; genus HGM12713. The sequence continues at coordinate 9,918 of JAFVSI010000048.1, forward strand.
GATTATCGAGAGGAAAGAGGAGAGAATTATCGCACCTGCCGCTGCCGCCAAAAATCCTGCTGCGACAAAGAGCATATTGTGCGAAAAGTCTCCCACAAAATATTCGTCAAGGAGTACCATATACGCCATGACGGCGAAAAAGCCTGAAAAACCAATAAATGCAAGGTGTATCTCGGCAAAAATATTGTCGAGCCACATATTTTTGTATTCGCCAAGCCTGTTTTTCCCGCAAACGCATACAAGATATATAAGGAGAAGGATTGCAAACGCAACAAAGGTGAGGGCTATGATGAAGGTTCTTTGTACTATGTCCGCCTGCCTTTGCCAGATAGTCTTGCAGCTTTCAACAGTTTCTTCCTTTATGCTCGTTGCGACTACTATCTCGCTTTCCAAATCATATCTTGAAAGCTCCTCTATCATATAAGACATTCTGCGAGAATAGGGCTCTGTGTTACGCTCAACCGCCGCTGCATTTGCAGCTTTTTTTACGTATGAGAAAAACTCGCCGTACATAACTTCCTCGGGAGAGCTTGCACCGCAGTTTGTGAACACTCTGTCGTTCCACCTTACGTAATAGTTTACGTTGTCGGTGCAGTGCAGATTATAGAGAGCATCTTCAATAGCGGACTCCATTTCCTCACGTGTGGGCTGAGTGATTTCGTCTTCTCCCACGCGGTAAAGATTCATATATGCGTTAAATACGGTGTTTTCAGGCTCGTCGAGCAGAAAAGACATATGACGTGAGCGTGAAAAATTGCTTTCAAAATCGTACAGTCTTACCTTTTCTTCAAAAAATTCTGTCATTCCGTTTGTAAGCGTCAGTGCCGCAAGAACAATGCTTGTAATAAACAAAAGTGCGGCTATAAGCTTTGTGTAGCTTGAATATATTACTCTTTTCATTGCTAAATACCCCTTTAATCAATCTTATATCCTATGCCCCAGACTACCTTAAGATATTTGGGCTCTTTTGGATTTATCTCGATTTTTTCTCTTATGTGTCTTACGTGGACGGCTATGGTGTTGTCACCGACAACAGTAGCCTCATTCCATACGTTTCTGTAAATATCGTCTGCCGAAAAAACTCTCTTTCTGTTTTTTGCAAGAAGCTCGAGAATTCTGTATTCCATAGGCGTAAGTCGAATGTCCTCGCCGTCAAGTGTCACCGTCTTGTTTTCGGTGTTTATATGTAGACCGTCGATTACAATTTCTCCGCTCTTTTTTTCCATTGAGCCGAGCGTTGTGTATCTTCTTAGCTGAGATTTCACTCTTGCCACAAGCTCGGACGGATTGAACGGCTTTGTGACGTAATCGTCAGCTCCCGCTGTGAGTCCAAGTATTTTATCTGCGTCCTCGGATTTTGCCGACAAAAGAATGACGGGCACGTTTTTTGATTCGCGAAGCTTCATAAGTGTCTTGATTCCGTCAAGTCTCGGCATCATAATATCGAGGATAATAAGATGCACCTCGTTTTCCGAAAGAATATCGAGTGCCTCGATTCCATCATAAGCCTTTAGTGTCTTGTAGCCCTCGCCAGATAGGAAAATGGCGATGCTGTCAACTATTTCTCTGTCATCATCTACAATCAATACGTTCATTTTTTCACCCCCGAAAAGATAATACGACACAATTCTTAATATATAGCAATGAATTTTCTTAATAATTCTTAATAATCGTTAAAAAGGACACCTCACGGTGTCCTTTTCTTTTTTTATTTTTTCTAATCAGAAAAATACCTTCTTTGCCTGTTCCTTTATTTCGGCAGATGCGATGAAGGGAAGGCGGGTTGTGTAGCCGTTCTTTGCGGCTACAATCTGCTTTGTGGGCCAAGCGAAAACGTCTCTGTTCCAAGCGTTTACGGTGTCATTGTAAAGCTCGCGTGCGGCGGTTATCTCACGCTGAAGGTAGAGGTTCTGACGCATAGCGTCCTCGATACCCTCGTGTGCCTTGAGGTCGGGATAGTTCTCGAGGGCAACGTTGATGCTTCTCGAAATGTTGTCTATCTGTGTCGAGACCTCATTTCTCGCCTCGTCACTCGCACCGCTTCTGTACTTTGCGATGTTCTCGTACGTGGTCTTGTCAAGGTCTATTGCCTTATCAAGAAGCTTTGCACAGTTCGAGAGCACGATTACTCTTTGCTCGAGATAGTTGTCAATCTGAGACGCGTCTCTCTGTATCTTCTGCTCAAGCTGCTGGAAATAGTTTTTTGCCTTTATCTTCATAAAGAGGAAGATAACGCCGGGGATTATTCCGAGAACCCAAAGAAGTATCTCGAACACGAGTGAGCCCTTACCTACGGTAACGGGAATTCTCTTTGCTATAACGTGTGTGTCAAGCCCTTCTTCTCTTACGTCTGGGCTAAGCTCGTCTAACATATTTGCCATAATTTTTTCTCCTTTATGTAAATTTATTTTTTATAAAACATTTGCTGTGCCGTCGTTTGCCATTCTCATAATCTTGGCATTTTCAAGCGGGATATACTCTATCCAGTGAACGGGAACTGCGTGAATTCTTCCGTCTCCGCCGAGGACGCTTATAAAATCGACTCTGTTTGCGGTGGCATAAGAATACGCCGAGACCTCAACGTCATCGTATCCCTCGGTGCTGTCAACGCATCTTGTCTTTAGAATGACCGAGGTTTTTGACATTCCGTGTGCGAAGTTGCGTGCCCCAAGCTCGTTTGCCTTCTTTTCGTGCTCAAGGCTCGAGAAATTCTCGCTGCCTTTGTTATCGTCGAGAAGGAAGCCCGTAGGCTCTTCAAGATATGCGGGAATTGAAAGAAGGGGAGCAAAGTCGAAGAATACCGACTTAAAATAATTATTGTTGAAACTTTCAAAATTTGCCCTTGCGGCATCTATATCGTAAGAATAATAATTTCTTGCCGAGGGGTACATCGCGAAGCCTTGGGCGTGCTCGCTCTTTATCACGTTAAGCTCTTTTCGTTTTATGAAGGAAAAATCGTCTCCGTAGCCGACTTCGCCCTTGAGCAGTGCGATGGTGTTCTTTTGAGCAAGGGGAGTGAAGAGCAGTCTGAACTGCACTTCGTGGTCTCTGTCGGTAGCCCCGAATAGCACGTCAAACTCGGCGTTTGACATTTCTCTGAAGCCCGAGCCGCCCTCGAGTGCCTCTCTCGCCTTCTTTTCGAGCTTTTTCTTGCCTTTTTTCACTCTTCGTTCTATTTGCTTTTCCGTCAGCTCCTCGGTGTCGGTTGCCGCACGGCTGAAAGAAAGGTCGGGTGCCGCTTGATTTGCGTAGCAAAGAAAAGTCTCCTCGTGATAAAAGGGCTTGGGTTTAGTGACCGACGCGTGGAGCGTTTGCGTTCTTGTTCTCGTCCTTCTTCGTCCCTCGCTGTCGGTATAGCTCTCGGTCCAGTGAATAACAAGTGTTCCGTGATAGGTCTCGAGTCCGAGACGGTGAACGAGTCTGTGCAAAAACACGAAGGGATTTTCCGAAAATTCACCCGAGACGGCAGATGTGACCGAAGCCTCGCCGTTGTCAAGATACTGCCTTGCCACGTCTTTTTTCAGAAAGGTTTTCAGTCGGGGTGTAAATCTCTCGGAAAATTTTATGTCGGGAACGGTTTTTTCAATGAGCCTGAAGGTATCGTCATCGCGGAAAAGTGCGTTGAGCGGAGCCATTTGTGCCTCGGCGGTCGCGAGAAGCTCAGCGGCGGCTGCCTCGTGCTTTTGGCGTAACGCTTCGGCGTCCTTTATAAGAGGATTTATTTTCTTAACTATGAGAATAATAGAGAGGGGAATTGCGAGGACTCCTATAGCTATATAAATGAGATTTGGCTCAATTATTCCCACTATGGCGAAAATTCCGCCAAGCACAGCGGCAATTATGAGGAGCACTCTGAAAAGCTTATATCTTGATATTCTCTTTTTGACTCCGTCAAGCAGTGCTAATTCGTGCTTGTATTTTTTAACGGTAGCTCGGTTTTCTTCCTCGTTGACTCCCGAGGCTTTCAGGAGCGTGTCAAAATGCTCGCGGATGTTCGCGGCGTGCTGCTCCTTTCCAATAGTTTCGTAAAACTTTGGCGGCTCAAGTAGATGCTCGTACATATTTCGCCCCCTTTCGTTGTGTCCTTTTAAAAACATTATACTATACTTTGCTACGAAAATCAAGAAGCCTATAAAATTTCCCCAATTTGTAAAAAATGTTGAAAGTTAGAGATTTTTGTGTTATACTGTTATCAATAAAGATTATGGAGGCATTATGAAAAAGGTTTTAAAGTTTTACGTTGATACCCCCCTCATTTTAAGAATAGCGATAGGACTTGTAATCGGAATCGTTCTTGGAGTATTTTTGCCGCAGGCAACCTTTGTTGCAGTATTCGGCGATGTGTTCGTTGGAGCACTCAAATCGGTAGCTCCCGTGCTTGTTTTCGTTCTCGTTATTTCCTCACTCGCAAAGGCGGGGCAGGGAATTGGCAAGAGATTCGGAACGGTAGTTTTCTTTTATATGTTAAGTACCTTTCTTGCGGCTGTGGTTGCCGTCGTTTTGTCCTACGTTTTCCCTGTTACCATTCCCCTTGCAGAGGCTGCCGAGAATTCTGCTCCCACAGGTCTTGGTGAGGTATTCAGGACACTCCTCGGCAATATGGTGCAGAATCCTGTTACGGCTATAATGAACGGTAACTACGTGGGTATTCTTACTTGGGCAGTTGTTTTTGGACTTGCACTGCGTCAGTTTGCAAAGGACTCCACAAAGGATATGCTTGCTGATATCTCCGATGCTGTTTCCAAGGCAGTTGCTTGGGTAATTCAGTTCGCTCCTTTTGGTATTATGGGACTTGTCTTCTCGTCCGTAAGCGAATACGGTCTTGAGATATTCAAAGACTATGGCAAGCTTCTTCTTTTGCTTGTGGGTGCTATGCTTGGCGTGGCTCTTATAGTTGACCCTCTTATCGTTGGAATTACGCTTCGACGCAATCCTTATCCCCTCGTTTTCCGTTGCTTCAAGGAGTCGGGCGTTACCGCTTTCTTCACAAGAAGCTCTGCGGCAAATATTCCCGTAAATATGGCTCTTTGCGACAAGCTCGGTCTTGACAAGGAGTACTACTCGGTGGCTATCCCTCTCGGTGCTACTATCAATATGGACGGTGCGGCTATCACGATAACCGTTATGTCACTTGCGGCAGCGTTCTCGCAGGGAATTGAGGTTAATATCCTTATCGCGATACTCCTTAGCTTCGTGGCAACTCTTGGTGCTTGCGGTGCTTCGGGCGTTGCGGGCGGCTCGCTCTTGCTTATTCCTATGGCGTGCTCGCTCCTCGGTGTCGGTGCCGACGTTGCAATGCAGATGGTCGGCGTTGGATTTATCGTAGGTGTTGTTCAGGATTCTCTTGAAACTGCTATCAACTCCTCGGGCGATGTTCTCTTCTGTGCTACGGCTGAATACTATGACCGTATGAAAAAAGGCGAAAAGATTGAGCTTTAATTTAAAATAAGTCACGGCAACCGCAGAGGTTTCTCTGCGGTTGCTTTTTGTTTGTATCCTGAAAACCACCAGCAGTGCTGGTGGTTCCAAAAAGCTTTAGCTTTGCCCAGTTTATTTATCCGAGCGAAGCGAGAAACCCGCCCCCTTTGCAAGTAATAAAATTTATGCTATCAAAACGGCTATA
>JAFVSI010000049.1 GCA_017503865.1 Clostridia bacterium
CATAAATACAACGATTGCGGGAACGCCAACCTGACGAGCAAGAAGAACGTGCTCACGAGTCTGCTGAAGAGGTCCGTCTGTACCTGCAACAACGAGGATTGCACCGTCCATCTGTGCTGCACCGGTGATCATGTTCTTAACGTAGTCAGCGTGTCCGGGACAGTCAACGTGTGCGTAGTGACGAGTTTCGGTCTCGTACTCAACGTGTCTTGTGTTAATTGTGATACCTCTTGCTCTCTCTTCGGGAGCGTTGTCGATCTGGTCGTATGCCATAAACTCAACATTACCGTTCATAAGACCGAGAGTCTTTGTGATTGCAGCGGTAAGAGTTGTTTTACCGTGGTCAACGTGACCGATGGTACCAATGTTTACGTGGGGCTTTGTGCGTTCAAATGTAGCCTTTGCCATTTTGAATTTCCTCCATAATATTTTTTAATAAATTTTTGTTTTGATTTTTAATTAGTTCTTAGTTCTTGCGGAGATGATCTGCTCCTGAATGGACTTAGGCACTTCTGCGAAGTGGCTGGGCTCCATTGAGTAGAGACCACGTCCCTGAGTCATAGAACGAAGGTCGGTTGCGTATCCGAACATTTCGGAAAGCGGAACCATTGCGGTAAGCTCCTGAACACCGTTCTGAGATTCCATAGACTGGATCTGTCCACGGCGGGAGTTGAATCCGCCCATTACAGAGCCGAGGTACTCGTCGGGAACGATTGTAACTACCTTTGTAATAGGCTCTGTGAGTACGGGGTTCGCCTTTCTCATTGCCTCCTTGAATGCCATAGATCCTGCGATCTTGAATGCCATTTCAGAGGAGTCAACCTCGTGGTAAGAACCGTCGTAAAGTGTTACCTTAACGTCAACAACGTTGTAGCCTGCGAGAACACCGTTCTGCATAGCTCCCTGGATACCCTGGTTAACAGGCTCGATGAATTCCTTAGGAATAGCACCGCCGGTAACTGCGTTGATGAACTCGTATCCCTTACCGGGCTCGTTAGGCTCAAGAATGATCTTAACGTGACCGTACTGACCGGAACCACCGGACTGACGCTTGTACTTGCACTCATGGTCAACTCTCGCACGGATAGTTTCCTTGTATGCAACCTGAGGCTTACCAATGTTAGCCTCAACCTTAAACTCACGAAGGAGTCGGTCAACGATAATCTCGAGGTGAAGCTCACCCATACCTGCGATAATGGTCTGTCCGGTTTCCTCGTCAGTATAGGTACGGAAGGTGGGGTCTTCTTCTGCAAGCTTTGCAAGAGCAATACCCATCTTTTCCTGACCTGCACGAGTCTTAGGCTCGATTGCAACGCTGATAACAGGCTCGGGGAATTCCATATTCTCAAGTATTACGGGATTCTTCTCATCGCAGAAGGTATCACCCGTTGTTGTATTCTTTACACCTACAACCGCTGCGATATCACCACAGTAGCAAATGTCGAGGTCGGAACGGTCGTTAGCGTGCATCTGAAGAATACGGCCAAAACGTTCTCTAGACTTCTTGCTGGAGTTGTAAGCTGTTGTACCTGCAGCAATATTACCCGAATATACGCGGAAGAAGCAAAGCTTTCCAACATAGGGGTCGGTCATAATCTTGAATGCAAGTGCGGAGAAAGGCTCTTCATCAGATGCCTTTCTTTCTACCTCTTCCTCAGTGTCGGGGTTTACACCCTTGATAGCGGGAATATCGGTAGGAGCGGGCATATAGTCGATAATTGCATCAAGCAACTTCTGTACGCCCTTATTTCTATAAGATGTTCCGCAAACAACGGGAACGATCTTGTTGTCGATGGTAGCCTTTCTAAGAGCAACCTTAAGCTCGTCAATGGTGATCTCCTCACCATCGCAATACTTCATAAAGAGCTCTTCATCAGTCTCACAAATGGACTCGATCATTGCGCTGCGGTATTCCTCAGCCTGCTCACGCATATCTGCGGGAATCTCCTCAACACGCATGTCCTTTCCGAGATCGTCATAGTAAACGTCGGCTTCCATAGTCATAAGGTCGATGATACCCTTGAAGGTAACTTCCTTGCCTATGGGGAGCTGTATCGGAACGGCATTTGCCTTAAGTCTGTCCTTCATCATGCCAACAACACGGTAGAAGTCGGCACCTGTGATGTCCATCTTGTTTACGTATGCCATACGGGGTACGCCATACTTGTTAGCCTGACGCCAAACGGTCTCAGACTGGGGCTCAACTCCGCCCTTTGCACAAAGAACTGTAACAGCTCCGTCAAGGACACGAAGCGAACGCTCAACTTCAACTGTGAAGTCAACGTGTCCGGGGGTGTCTATGATGTTTATTCTGTGTGTGTTCTTCTTAACATCAGCGGGGTTATCGTGATACTTCGAGTGTGCCCAATAACATGTGGTAGCCGCAGAAGTAATGGTAATACCTCTCTCCTGCTCCTGAACCATCCAGTCCATTGTAGCCGCACCCTCGTGGGTCTCACCTATTTTGTGTGTTTTACCTGTGTAAAACAAAATTCTTTCTGTTGTAGTCGTCTTACCGGCGTCAATGTGAGCCATGATACCGATATTACGAGTACGTTCAAGTGAATATTCTCTTGCCATTAATTTGTCTCCTTATTTATCAAGACAGATTAATATCTGTAGTGAGCAAACGCCTTGTTTGCTTCTGCCATACGATGGGTTTCTTCCTTCTTCTTGAATGTTCCACCTGTGCTGTTCTTTGCATCGAGAATCTCTGCTGCAAGACGCTCAGCCATTGTTCTCTCGGAACGGTTTCTTGAATAAGTTACGAGCCATCTGAGTCCAAGTGTCTGACGACGCTCAGCTCTTACCTCCATAGGCACCTGATATGTTGAACCACCTACGCGGCGAGCCTTGACCTCAAGGACAGGCATAACATTCTCAAGTGCTTCCTTGAAGACTTCAAGCGGATTCTGTCCAACTTTAGCTTCGATAGATGCGAATGCATCGTATACTATTTTCTGGGCAACGCCCTTCTTGCCGTCATACATTACGTTGTTGATAAGCTTTGTTACAAGCTTAGAACCATACATAGGATCCGGCAAAACATCTCTTTTGGATATACGACCTCTTCTCGGCACTGTACTTCCCTCCTTCATTAATAATTATGAATTCATAGGTACTCAAAAGCATTCTTCTGTAAGCGCGCGCTGCGTTGTTTATATAAACATTAAATTACATTAACGTCAGTCGGCTTCTTGCTTTATACCTTTCTTGTGGCTCTCTTATTTCTTCTTAGGAGCCTTTGCACCGTATTTAGAACGGCTCTGGTTACGGTTTGCTACTCCCTGTGCATCAAGTACACCACGGATGATGTGGTAACGCACACCGGGGAGGTCACGTACTCTTCCTCCTCTTATGAGGACAACTGAGTGTTCCTGAAGGTTGTGACCGATTCCGGGAATGTAGGTGGTAGCCTCAAGTCCGTTTGTAAGTCTTACTCTTGCTATCTTACGGAGAGCGGAGTTAGGCTTCTTAGGGCTGGTTGTGGATACCTTGGTACATACGCCACGCTTCTGGGGAGAAGACTGGTCGGTTGCACAGTTGTTCAGGGCATTGAAACCTTTCTGAAGTACAGGAACCTTAGACTTATAGGTCTTGTCCTTGCGGCCCTGTCTTACAAGCTGGTTAAAGGTTGGCATTCTTCCTTTTTTCCTCCTTCTTTGAAAATTTAATGTTTATATACAGACGCACGGAAAGCCGCACGGTTCTGTCTTTTTTGCATAGTGCACCCAAGCACACAATTACAAGATATTATAGCATTTTTACTGATTTTTGTCAACAATCAGCAAGGAGAGTGCAAAAATTCTCTCTTTTGCACAATATTTTTAAAAATTGTGCATATTTTTTGCTTATTTTATACACTTTTCAGCTATTTTTAAGGGCTGCCGAGTGCTTTCGGCAGCCCTTTTTTTGTTTGAATTAGGAATTTTAAGCTTTTTTTAGCTCAATTACTCCTCGGTTTTCTCACCGTTTTGGTCATTCTTAACAACGCCAATGTTGTGATAGCATCCCATACCTGTACCTGCAGGAATAAGCTTACCGATAATAACGTTTTCCTTAAGTCCAACGAGATTATCGACCTTACCCTTGATAGCCGCCTCGGTAAGAACCTTGGTGGTCTCCTGGAAGGATGCGGCGGAGAGGAAGGACTCGGTCTGGAGAGCAGCCTTTGTGATACCGAGAAGAACGGGAGTTCCCTCTGCAAAACAAAGATTTGCCTCACCTGCATCGATTCTCGCCTGAATGATCTCGTTCTTTTCCTCGAAGTCTACCATATCAACGTTAGAGCCGACAAGCATTTCGGTGCTTCCGCCGTTTGTTACGCTGATCTTTCTCGTCATCTGACGTGCAATGATCTCAATGTGTCTGTCGTTTACATCAACACCCTGAGAACGGTAGGTCTTCTGGATCTCCTTTATGATATACTCATAAACGGCATCAAGACCGAGAATGTTCATAATGTCGTAAGGCGACTTGTTACCCTCAGTGAGAGCCTGACCCTTGATAACGTGATCACCGTCATTTACAGCAAGTCTCATACCGTAAGGAATCTGGTAGTTGACGACCTTATCCTTCTCATCGGTAGTAAGAATTACCTCACTCATATTGGGAACGTCACCCGTATGGATACGTACGTGACCGTCAAACTCAGAGAGAACAGCAGGCTTCTTGGGAATTCTCGCCTCGAAGAGCTCTTCAACTCTGGGAAGACCCTGTGTAATATCGCTTCCTGCGACACCACCTGTATGGAAGGTACGCATCGTAAGCTGTGTACCGGGCTCACCGATAGACTGAGCTGCGATAATACCGACAGCCTCACCGACGTTTACGGGAAGTCCCGAAGAAAGGTCGGAGCCGTAGCAGTGTGCACAGATACCCTGCTTTGCGTGACACTGAATAGCGGTTCTTATATAAACCTTATCAATGCCTGCCTTAGTGATTCTATTAGCCTGCTCCTCGGTGATCATCTCATCGTCTGCGACAATGACCTCACCCGTAGCGGGATCAACGACAGCACCGATGGTGTATCTGCCGATTATTCTATCCTTAAGAGGCTCGAGAACATTTCCTTCTTTTTCATCAATTATCTCGCTTACCCAAGCACCCTTAGTGGTATCACACTTGACCTCGCGAACGATAACCTCTTGTGATACGTCAACAAGACGTCTTGTAAGGTAACCCGAGTCAGCCGTCTTAAGAGCGGTATCGGAAAGTGCCTTACGGGATCCCTTAGCACCCATAAAGTACTCGAGAATGTTAAGACCTTCACGGAAGTTCGACTTAATAGGAAGCTCGATAGTCTTACCGTTGGTAGCAAACATAAGTCCACGCATACCTGCGAGCTGACGCATCTGCTTTTCGGAACCTCTCGCTCCGGAGTCTGCCATGATCTTGATCGGGTTGTACTCGTCAAATCCGTGCTGGAGTGCTTCGGTTACGTCCTTGGTGGTCTTATCCCAGACCTTGATAACGTTGTTGTAACGCTCCTCGTTTGTGAGCTGACCTTCCTCGTAGAACTGGTTGATTCTGTCAACCTTCTTCTGCGACTCTTCGATTATTCCCTTCTTTTCCTTAGGAATAGTCATATCGTAAACAGAGATTGAGAAGGATGCTCTTGTGGAGTAATGGTAACCCATCTCCTTAATATCGTCAAGCATATTAGCACAAACAGATGCACCGTGCTTCTTGATACAGTGGTCAATGATCTGTCCAAGCTCTTTCTTTTTAACGACCTTCTGGATCTCAAGCTCGAACATATCGTCCTCGGTCTTTCTTTCGATAAATCCGAGGTCCTGAGGAATAGGCTGGTTGAAGATAAGACGTCCGAGAGTAGCCTTGACGATCTTCGAAACCTTCTTACCGTCAATTTCCTTAGTCAATCTTATTCTTATGGGAGCGTGGAGACCGAGCGTTCCGTTCTCGTAAGCCATAATAGCCTCATTGAAGTCACGGAAGCATCTGCCCTCACCGGGCTCACCGGGCTTATCCATAGTAAGATAGTAAGAACCGAGTATCATATCCTGTGAAGGAACTGCAACAGGGCGTCCGTCAACAGGCTTTAAGAGGTTGTTTGCAGAAAGCATAAGGAAACGTGCCTCTGCCTGAGCCTCTGCTGAAAGCGGTACGTGAACAGGCATCTGGTCACCGTCAAAGTCTGCGTTGAACGCAGTACATACAAGGGGATGGAGCTTGATTGCTCTACCCTCAACGAGTACGGGTTCAAACGCCTGAATAGAAAGACGGTGAAGCGTAGGAGCACGGTTAAGAAGAACGGGGTGTTCCTTAATAACGTTTTCAAGTGCATCCCAAACGCAAGGATTCTCATGTGCCTTTTCTATCTTCTTTATTGCGTCCTTAACTCCGGGAACCTTGCCCATCTCCTCAAGACGCTTAACAACGAAGGGCTTGAAGAGCTCGAGTGCCATCTCCTTAGGAAGTCCGCACTGATAGATTTTAAGCTGAGGACCAACGACGATAACCGAACGTCCCGAGTAGTCAACACGCTTACCGAGAAGGTTCTGACGGAAGCGTCCCTGCTTACCGCGAAGCATTTCGGAAAGTGACTTGAGAGGACGGTTGGAGGGACCTGTAACGGGCTTTCCTCTACGGCCGTTGTCGATAAGTGCGTCTACTGCTTCCTGAAGCATACGCTTTTCGTTACGTACGATCATTTCGGGAGTACGCATCTCAAGAAGCTTTTTAAGACGGTTGTTTCTGTTTATAACTCTACGGTAGAGCTCGTTAAGGTCGGAAGACGCAAAGCGTCCGCCGTCAAGCTGTACCATAGGACGGATCTCAGGGGGAAGAACGGGAATAGCGTCGAGAATCATCCACTCGAGCTTGTTACCCGACTTCTTGAAGGACTCAACGACCTCAAGTCTCTTGATGACCTTGATCTTCTTCTGTCCGCTCGAGGATTCAAGCTCAGCCTTAAGCTCTTCCGAAAGCTTTTCAAGACCTGCACTGTAAAGTGCCTCAAGCTCTTTTGCCTCATCCTCGCTAAGAGCTTCTGCAAGAGCCTCGTCCCAAGTGAGTGCAACTATCTCGCCCTCTTCCTTCTTAGCTGCTTCGTATTCAGCCTTGAAGTCCGAGACCTTCTTTTCGAGCCCATCGCGACGCTTGATCTGATCATCGTCAAGACCTACGTTACGAAGAAGCTCCTTGATAGCCTCAGCTCCCATTCCTACACGGAAGTCGGAGCCGTACATTTCTCTGTACTCTACGTACTGACTCTCGGTAAGAACAGTACCCATAGCGATATTTGTCTTACCGGGATCGAGAACTACGTTCTGAGCAAAGTAGAGCACCTGCTCAAGCTGCTTGGGAGAAATATCAAGCACGAGAGCCATTCTCGAAGGAATAGCCTTGAAGTACCAGATGTGCGAAACGGGACAAGCAAGCTCGATGTGTCCCATTCTCTCACGTCTTACCTTTTTGGTAGTGACGTCAACTCCGCACTTTTCGCACTTGTGGGGCTCTTTGTTATGAGAATTCTTATATTTTCCGCAAGAGCAAGCTCCGTCCTTTTGAGGACCAAAGATACGCTCACAGAAAAGTCCGCCCACTTCGGGCTTGAGAGTTCTGTAGTTGATAGTCTCGGGCTTTGTTACCTCACCGTAAGACCACTCTCTTATCATCTCCGGAGATGCCAGACCTATTTTTATCGAATTAAATTCATTATGCTCCATATCTGTTTCTCCTTTCAATTAGTCCTCAAAGCCGTCGTCGTTAGAATCGAACTCAAGCTCTGTTCCGTAAAAATCATCATCATCTTCACCGTCAAGAGTATCCATCTCCTCGGTTACGAAATTCTTTTCGATCTCGTCAGTGCTACCGACGTACTCTTCCCTGAGAGCCTCGTCCCTCTTGTTGGAGTAAGGCATAACCTCATCATCGTTGCACAGGCTCGAGATCTGTACCTTGTTGCCGTCCTTATCAAGCACACTGATATTGAGTGCGAGAGACTGAAGCTCCTTGACAAGAACCTTGAAAGACTCGGGAACTCCGGGAGTAGGAATGTTCTGTCCCTTGATAATTGCCTCGTAAGCCTTACGGCGTCCGTTGATATCGTCGGACTTAACGGTAAGTATTTCCTGAAGTGTATAAGCTGCTCCGTACGCCTCGAGAGCCCAAACTTCCATCTCTCCAAATCTCTGTCCACCAAACTGTGCTTTACCGCCGAGAGGCTGCTGAGTAACGAGAGAGTAAGGACCGTTAGAACGGGCGTGGATCTTATCGTCAACGAGGTGGTGGAGCTTGAGGTAGTACATTATACCAACAGTTACGGGATTGTCGAAGGGCTCACCCGTTCTACCGTCGTAAAGTATAGTCTTACCGTCAATTACCTTGACCTTATTTTCTGCGAAGATAGCAGCCATTCTTTCAGCATCTGCACGAACCTCGGGCTCGATACGCTGAAGATCCTTCTTGCCTTCTTCGTCTGTGGTTTCTATGAAGAGCTCCTTGCCGTCAACGTTCTCACCGGGACAAATGTCACGAGCAAAGCCCGCCATACGCAAGCACTCTATAATATCCTTCTCGTTTGCACCGTCGAATACGGGTGTCATTATCTTCCATCCGAGTTTTCTTGCTGCAATACCGAGGTGAACCTCGAGAACCTGTCCGATATTCATACGCGAAGGAACGCCGAGGGGGTTAAGAACTATGTCAAGAGGTGTACCGTCAGGAAGGAAAGGCATATCCTCGGGGGGAAGAATACGGGAAACGACACCCTTGTTACCGTGACGTCCTGCCATCTTGTCTCCGACAGAGATCTTTCTCTTCTGAGCGATATATACGCGAACTACCTTGTTAAGACCTGCGGAGAGGTCGTCGCCTGCTTCACGGGAAAGCACCTTAACGTCAACTACTATACCCGATTCACCGTGAGGCAAACGGAGAGAGGTATCTCTTACTTCTCTTGCGTTCTTACCGAAGATAGCACTGAGAAGTCTTTCCTCTGCGGTCTGCTCGGTCTCACCCTTAGGAGTGACCTTACCTACGAGAATATCTCCCGCACGAACCTCAGTTCCCTTCTTAACTATACCGTCAGCGTTAAGATCCTTAAGTGCATCCTCACCGACGTTGGGAATTTCTCTCGTTATCTCCTCCGGGCCGAGCTTTGTATCTCTTGCCTCGTGGGTATGCTCCTCGATATGAAGCGAGGTGTAAACGTCGTCTCTAACGAGTCTCTCGTTAAGGAGTACAGCGTCCTCGTAGTTGTAACCTTCCCAAGTCATAAATCCGATAAGAGCGTTCTTACCGAGCGAGATCTCACCGTTGCAGGTTGCAGGACCGTCGGCAATGACCTGTCCCTCAGCTACAACGTCACCCTTGTTTACAAGAGGTCTCTGGTTATAACAGGTGTTCTGGTTAGTTCTCTTAAATTTAATAAGATCGTAAATATTCTTTGTGCCGTCGTCAGCTACAACAACTATCTTAGTTGCGTCAACCTTTTCAACGACGCCCGCCTTCTCGGCAAGGATAACTACGCCCGAATCGACCGCAGCCTTGTACTCCATACCGGTACCGACGATAGGATTGTCCGTTACCATAAGCGGAACTGCCTGCTTCTGCATGTTAGATCCCATAAGAGCACGCGAGTTGTCGTCGTTCTCAAGGAAGGGGATCATTGCGGTAGCGACAGACACTACCATCTTAGGCGAAACGTCCATGAAGTCAACCTTAGTTGCTTCCATCTCTACAAACTCGCCCTTGTCTCTTGCGGTAACCTTCTTATTTATAAAGTAACCGTTCTCGTCGATGGGCTCGTTTGCGGGAACTACGACGTAGTTATCCTCTACGTCAGCAGTCATATATACAACCTCGTCGGTAACTCTTCCGTTCTCTATCTTGCGGAAGGGTGCCTCGATGAAGCCGTAATCGTTTATCTTTGCGTATGTCGTAAGATAAGAAATAAGACCGATGTTAGGACCTTCAGGTGTCTCGATAGGACACATACGGCCATAGTGCGTATAGTGAACGTCACGGACGTCGAAGGAAGCTCTGTCACGGGAAAGTCCGCCGGGACCGAGAGCCGAAAGTCTACGCTTATGAGTAAGCTCAGCGAGAGGGTTGTTCTGGTCCATGAACTGCGAGAGCTGCGAAGAACCGAAGAACTCACGAACTACCGTTGTGATAGGTCTTATATTGATAAGTGCCTGAGGAGTGAGCTTTTCGTTATCCTGTGTGGTCATTCTCTCCTTAACTATCTTATCCATTCTTGTAAAGCCGATGCGGAGCTGGTTCTGGAGCTGCTCACCGACAGAACGAATACGACGGTTGCCGAGGTGGTCGATATCGTCGACGTTTCCTATACCGTAAGGAAGGTTGAGAATGTAGTTGATGGATGCGAAAATATCATCCTTAGTTATATACTTGGGGCAAAGCTCAGCAATGTTTTCCTTAGCCAAAGCCTTGATGGCATCAACGTCTCCGCCGGACTTCTCAAGTATCTCGAGAAGCACGGGAATACGTGCCTTTTCTGTAACACCGCAATCCTCAAGACCAAAGCCGAGAATGTGCTCGGGATAAATGGTGTTGTTTGAAAATACCTTAACTATCTTTCCGTTGTCAAGCTTGAGGCTGACCTCGTTAACAGCGGCATTTTCGATGGTCTTTGCCTTCTCGTTGTCAAGAAGAGTACCTGCCTCAAAGAGAAGCTCTCCCGTGAGAGGGCTAACAACGTCCTCTGCAAGAACGTGGTAACGAATACGGCTGTGAAGAGCAAGCTTCTTGTCGTACTTGTAACGGCCAACAGGGGCAATATCGTATCTTCTTACGTTGAAGAAGAAGTTATTGATAAGTGTCTGTGCGGACTCAACGAGAGGGGGCTCACCGGGACGGAGCTTCTTGTATATCTCCTTGAGTGCCTCAACACCGACAGTAGACTTGTTATGCTCTGCAAGCATCTCACTCTCGTCCTTTTCAAAGGTCATAGCAAGACAGTCGTCCTCGCCGAACATAGCGTAAATATCCTCTCTCGACTCAACGCCGAGAGCTCTTATAAACATAGTTAATGGCAACTTACGGTTTTTGTCTATACGAACGTACATAACACCGTTTATATCCGTCTCGTACTCAAGCCAAGCTCCTCTGTAAGGAATTATAGTTGCACTGAAGGTCGTTTTGCCCGACTTATCTATGTCGGAAGCATAGTACATACCGGGAGAACGGATGATCTGAGAAACGATAACTCTCTCAGCTCCGTTGATAACGAAGGTACCCGTCTTAGTCATAAGCGGGAACTCGCCCATAAATATATCTGTTTCCTTAACTTCACCGGTCTGCTTGTTTGTAAGACGCACCTTCACCTTAAGAGGTGCCGCATAGTTTGCGTCTCTCTCCTTGCACTCCTCAACCGTATATCTCGGCTTCTGGTCGAAGGAATACGAAAGGAACTCGATTATAAGGTTGCCCGAATAATCGGTTATAGGCGATGCCTCTTCAAGAACTGTTTTGAGTCCCTCGTCAAGAAACCACTTAAAGGACTTCGTCTGAACCTCTACAAGATTAGGAAGCTCAAGCGAGAAATTAGATCTTGAAAAGCTCATTCTCGTATTCTGACCAAGCTTTTGCTCTTTTACGTTGACCATCAATCATTCACTCCATTCAAAGTAATAATCACACATCCTGCGTCGCTTATCGGTGCTGACGCAAAGACGCCGTTTCAACTCGCCTATATATAATAGTTTTATTGAAACAAACGTCTGCTTACCCGCAATTTGGGCAAAGTAAGCAATTATAATGCAGTTTAAGATTGTAGCACATTTGTCAAGGATTGTCAAGAGATTTTTGTATTATTTTTTAATTTTTTTGTATAAAATAACAAAATGCAAAAAAATGCCTTCCCCGCCCCCGCCGTTTTGCGTGACTTTTTTAGTCTTTGTCGGGGTAAAAAGCACCAAAAAGCAGGGTGTTTTTTTGGCAAAAACGGCAAGAAAAAAGTCTTGATTTTGCTTGACACACCGCTTCTTATGATGGTATAATGTTGAGTAAGAAACAGGCATTTTGCCGCTTCTGCCGAAAAGAAGGCATTTTTGTTAATTTCAAGGAGAAAAAACATTATGAAAGCTGGATTTGCAAGACTTGACATCACACCGCCTTTTGGCACCAACCTTGTTGGATATTTTCACCAAAGACCTGCCGATGACATCATCACTCCCCTTTACGTTAACGCAGTTGTAGTTGACGACGGCGAGAGACGTGCAGCTCTTATCACCCTTGACGCTGAGGGTGCTACCGCTGAATGTACCGCCACAATTAGAGAATACACCTCCGAAATGACGGGCCTTGACCCCGATTCGATATTCATAAGTTGCATACATACCCACCAAGGTATAGGACTTTACAGTCTTAACGGATTCAACAATATCGTTAAGACGCGTGTTGCCGATGCCGTACAGCTCGCAATTTACGACCTTCACGAGGCAAAGGCTTACGTTGCCCGTGCAGAGGCTAAGGGCGTCGCCTTTATCCGTCTTTACAGAATGAAGGACGGCTCTACAAAGACCAATCCCGGTATGCCCTCTAAGGACAAGGTGCTCGCTCCTATCGGCACTCCCGACGAGACCGCTCAGCTCATCAAATTCAAGAGAGAGGGTGCAAGCGATATAGCAATCGTAAATTTCCAGATGCACCCCGACGTAATAGGCGGCACAAAGATTTGCCACGACTGGCCCGGATTTGTCCGCACCTATCTCGAGGCAGCACTCAATGATGAGGCTGACGGCAAGGGCGTTAAGGCAATTTGCTTTAACGGTGCTCAGGGCGATACCGCTCACATCGACCGCACTCGTCTTAGCGAGGGTATTCTTCCTAAGTGGGGCGGAGTTGCACACTCTAAGCACATCGCAAGGGTTATCGTCGGTGCTCTTATCGGTGCTTATACCTATGCCAAGGAAGTAAACTCCGACAAGGTATTCTATAAGAGACAGCCCGTTATCATCAACAGTGCCACAAAGCCCACGCCCGAACAGCTTGAAATAGCTTACAAGGTACGTGATGCTTACAACGCAGGCGTTGAAAAGGCAAAGGCGGAGGGACGTTCCGAATGGGACGGTGGAAACGAAGCTGTTAAGGACTTCCCCTTCGGTCTTGTTCCCGCAAGAAGATTTATCAGCCTCTCGAAAGAGCCTGATACTTATACGCTCTACCTCTCGTCTGTTGGATTTGGCGACGTTTGCTTCGTCGGATTCCCCGGCGAGCCCTTTACCGAGATAGGCAGACAGACAAAGGCGCGTTCTCCCTTTGAAATGACCTTCACCTGTTGTATGACCAACGGACAGGAAGGCTACTTCCCGATGAAGGAAGTTTTCGGTGAGGTAAACGGCTACGAGGCGTCCGCTACCCGTTTTGAGGTAGGTACTGCCGAGAAATTTATTGAGGCGGCTGTTGCTCTTACAGAGGAGCTTAAGGCGGAAAACCCCACACCCGCAGCTGAGTAATTTACACTTATTCCAATATAACGATTATGAAAGCCGGATTTGCAAGACTTGATGTAACCCCACCCTTCGGGTATAACCTCGCAGGCTACTTTTTTCCACGTCCTGCCGATGGGATACTCACTAATTTATACGTAAATGCAGTAGCAGTTGACGATGGTGAGAGGCGTGCCGCACTTGTAACTATCGATGCTTGCAGTGCAATCGAAAAATGTACCCGTGAGATAAAGGAGTATACCTCGAGTCTCACGGGACTTGAGCCCGACTCGATATTTATAAGCTGTACGCATACGCATCAAGGACTCGGACTTTATAATTTCAACGGATTTAACGATACCGTAAAGACACGTATTGCCGATGCCGTAAAGCTTGCACTCTTCGACCTCAAGGAAGCAAAAGCATATATAGCCCGTACGGAGGCTAAGGGCGTTGCATTCCTACGTCTTTTTAAGATGAAGGACGGTACGACCAAAACAAATCCCTCTCTTGCCGATAAGGATAACGTTCTATGCCCCTTCGGCGAGCCCGATGAGACAGTTCAGCTCGTTAAGCTTAAAAGAGAGAATGCCCCCGATATAGCTATCGTAAACTTCCAGATGCACCCAGACGTAATAGGCGGTACAAAGATATGCCACGACTGGCCGGGATTTGTTCGCACATATCTTGAAGAAGCACTCTCTGACGAGGCTGACGGAAAGGGTGTGCGTGCAATATTCTTTAACGGAGCTGAGGGCGACACGGCACACAATAACCGCAACCGTCTTTCCGAAGGGGTTTTTACACTTAGAAAAGGTATCGAGCATTCAAGGCACATCGCAAGAGTAATAGTCGGTGCTGTTATCGGTGCTTATACCTATGCAAAAGAGGTAAACTCAGACAAGGTATTTTACGGAAAACAATCACTTCAAATAAACAGCAAGAGAAAACCCACTGCCGAAGAGCTTGAGGTTGCATACAAGGTTCGTGAAGCTTACACCTTGGGAGCAGAAAAGGCAAAGGAAGAGGGCGTCTCCGAGTGGATAGGCGGCAGAGAGGCGGTAAAGGATTACCCCTTCGATATTGTCACGGCAAGAAGATATATAAATCTCTCTAATGCTCCCGACACATATACACTCTATATAAGTGCGGTCGGCTTTGGCGACGTTTGCTTCGTAGGATTTCCAGGTGAGCCCTTTGCCGAGATAGGCAGACAAACAAAGGCAAAGTCACCGTTTGAGATGACCGTGCCGTGCTGTAATACCAATAACTCTGCAGGCTACTTCCCTATGAAAGAGGTCTTCGGGGACGTAAACGGATACGAGGCTTCCACCACTCCGTTTGAAATGGGTGCTGCCGAAAAACTTATAGATGGGGCACTTGCCCTGACAAACGAACTGAAAATTTTTCAGCTAAACTGAAAGGATATAAACTTATGAAAGCAGGATTTGCAAGACTTGATATAACACCTCCCTTCGGCTACGGACTTGTCGGTTATTTTCATGCAAGACCTACCGACGGTCATATTACCCCTCTTTACGTTAATGCAGTAGTAATCGACGACGGTGAAAGACGTGCCGCCCTCGTAACTCTTGACGCAGAGGGAGCTACCGCAAATATGACACGTATCATGAGAGAATATACCGCAGAGAGAACGGGAATGGATCCCGACGCAATATTCATAAGTTGCACTCACTCTCATACCGCAATAGGTATTTACTCTATGAACGACCCCTTCCACCACATCGTAAAGACACGTGTGGCGGACGCGATAGAGCTCGCTATAAAGGACCTCAAGGAGGCTAAGACATACGTTGCAAGTGCCGAGGCAAAGGGCGTTGCTTTCGTTCGCCTTTTCAAGATGAAGGACGGCTCTACAAAGACCAATCCGGGACTTAAAGACAAGGACAACGTTCTTTGTCCCTTTGGAGACCCCGATGAGACAACTCAGCTTATACGACTTAAGCGTGAGGGTGCAAGTGACATTGCTATCGTTCAGTTCCAGACACACCCCGACGTTATCGGCGGAACCAAGACCTGCTACGACTGGCCTGGATTTGTTCGCTACTACCTCGAGCAGGCACTTCGCGACGAGGCTGACGGAAAGGGTGTAAATGCAATTTGCTTCAACGGTGCACAGGGCGATACCGCAACCACAGACCGCTCGGAGCTTATTTCAAAGGGCGTTCTTGTAAAGAGAACGGGTGTTGCTCAGTCAAAGCACATCGCAAAGGTCATCGTCGGTGCTCTTCTCGGTGTTTACACCTATGCTAAAGAAGTTAACTGCGACAAGGTATTTTATAAGAGAAAGCTCGTTCTTATAAACAGTGCTCCCAAGCCCACACCCGAGCAGTACGAAATTGCAGGACAGATAGTAAAGGCTTACAAAGAAGGCTGCGAAAAGGCAAAGGCAGAGGGACGTTCCGAGTGGGACGGCGGTGCTGAGGCTATCAAGGACTTCCCCTTCGGTATCGTTCCCGCAAGAAAGTTCCGCTCTATCGTTGACGAGCCCGACGTTTACGAGCTTTATCTCTCTTGCGTAGGCTTTGGTGACGTTTGCTTCATAGGCTTCCCCGGTGAGCCCTTTACCGAGATAGGCAGACAGACAAAGGCTCAGTCTCCCTTCGCTATGACATTTCCCTGCTGTATGACAAACGGTCAGGAGGGATACTTCCCGATGAAGGAAGTTTTCGGTGACGTAAACGGCTACGAGGCATCTGCAACCTTCTTCGAGATGGGTGCTGCCGAAAAGCTAATGGCTGCGGCAATTGACCTCACAAAGGAAATGCAGAATGCAGGAAAGAACGAAGAATAATTTTCCATTCGAAAGGATTTTAAAAAACTATGAAAGCTGGATTTGCAAAGCTTGAGATAACTCCCGCTCTCGGCTCAAACCTTAACGGATACTTCCGTGTAAGACCTGCCGAGGACATTCTCGAGCCCATATATGCGAACGCTCTCGCCTTCAGCGACGGAGAGAACACCGCACTCGCAATAAGTCTTGATATTTCGGAGATAATTCAAAAGGATACCGACGTTATGCGTAACATTATCTCCGAGGCAACGGGCGTTCCCTTCGAGGCTGTATTTATCGCGTGTATCCACACGCATACCGCTCCCGTTATAAGCGAGATAGGCGGATTTTTCAAGAGAGACCCCCACTATTTCGATTTCTTCTGCAAGAAGGTACGTGACTGTGCAATCCTCGCAATTGAGGATATGAAAGAGGCTGTTCCCTCGATAGCAAGGGGCGAGGCAAAGGGCGTAGCCTTCGTTCGCCGCTTCAGACTCAAGGACGGCACTACCGTAACGAATCCCGGCATCGCTAAAATGAAGGACGTCGTAGGCCCCGTCGGTGAACCCAATGAGACGGTACAGCTCGTAAAACTCAAGAGAGAGGGTGCGTCCGATATTGCCATTGTAAACTTTGGCTGTCACCCCGACGTTGTCGGCAAAAACGTTCTTTGCCCCGACTGGCCCTGCTATCTTCGTGACACTCTCGAGAAGGCACTCTTCGACGAGGCAGACGGCAAGGGCGTAAACGTTATCTTCTTCAACGGTGCTCAGGGCGACGTTGCCAACACCGACAGAATGGGCGGTGTAAGACGTAGCGGCCCCGTATATTCAAAGCACATCGGTCGTGTTATCGCAGGTGCGGTAATGTCGATTTATCAGTACACCGAGCCCGTAGCGTGCGACAAGGTGTTCTTCAAGCAGAATATGACACAGGCAGCTCTCGCTAAGGGTACTCCCGAGCAGGTCGCAATTGCAAAGGAGATAGACGCAAAATTCCTTCGAGACGAGGATATTTCAGACTGTCCCTTCAACATAACTCTCACCCGTAAATATCTCAGAAATGAAAACGAGCCCGAGATAGTTGACCTCAACGTTGTCTGCGTCGGATTTGGCGACGTAGCTTTCGTCGGTCTTCCGGGCGAGCCCTTTACGGCAATAGGTAATGCTATTAAGGAAAATTCTCCTTTCACGATGACTATTCCCTGCTGTAATGCTAACGGCTCTGCGGGCTATTTCCCGACAGACGATGCACTTACCAGCAACGGCTACGAGTCGGCAAGCTCTCCCTTCAAACCGGGAATTGCGGACAATATGATAAACACCTCGCTCCGCACACTTAACGAACTTAAAGAGGAGCTCAAATAAGCAAAAAACAATGTCCCGACGCCTACGTCGGCGTCGGGGCTTCGACTCTGAAAAAATTTTTTAGAAAAAATATCAAAAACCACTTGATTTATTATTTATTTTGTGGTATTATATTTGACTGTATGGACGATGGCGTGTAACCTCTCATGCACGCATAAGACAGAAACAAGGCAAAAACTTACGGAGGTGAATACTTGTGGCAAACATTAAAAGCGCAAAGAAGCGTATTCTCGTAAACCAGACTAAAGCTCTTCAGAACAAGATGTTCCGTTCTGCTCTTAAGACTGACATAAAGAAGTATTATGCAGCAGTTGAAGCTGGTGACGCTGCTCTCGCACAGGATACCTACAAGGCAGCTGTTAAGAAGATTGACCAGGCAGCAGCAAGAGGAATTATCCACAAGAATGCGGCAGCTCGCAAGAAGAGCCAGTTCACAAAGGCACTCAACAAAATGTAATTATAAGTCGTATGCAGACTCTCACCTCTGCGTACGACTTTTAATTTTTCCCTGATTTTCACTTTTGTAACTAAAACATTGTTTCAAATTTGGATTTATCTGCCTTTCATCATTTCAGAGACTATAAATGCTATGGCGGGGCCTGCTATCATACCGAAAATTCCAAATAGGCGGAGACCTGCATAGGTTGAAAAGAGGGCGACGAGAGGGTGAAGTCCTATCGTGTTTCCCACAACGTGTGGCTCTACTATCTGCCGAATTACTGTAACTATCCCGTAAAGAATGACAAGCCCAAGCCCGAGTGATGTATTACCCGTAAAAAATAAAGCAACCGCCCAAGGAATAAGAATACTGCCCACCCCAAGCACAGGGAGAATATCAACAGCACTGATAAGAAGGGCGAGCAAAAAAGAATATTTAACCTTAAGCACCGAAAGCCCAACGAAAACCTCAACAAAGGTTATAAGCATCAAAAGAAGATATGCCTTAGCATACTTTTTTATTGCAAGAACGCCGAGCGAGGCGGTGCGAGCGACGTTATCTCTGTATTTTTGAGGTAACGCCTTTTTTATTCCTTCGCGTAGAGAAGCACCGTCAGTACAAAAATAATAGGTAGAGACGACCGTAACGGCAATTCCTATAAATATAGACGGAGCTTTCGACACGGCGGACGAAAGGGTGTCGGCAACAAAACCGCTCGTAATTTCAAACATTTTGCCCTCAAATGAGCCCGCTATTTTTTCAAATGTAGACGTCCCTTCTATACCAAGTTTGTTAAAAATGAACTCAAACGGGCGTTTTGCAGTTGAAATCAAACTCGCAACTCCCGAAAATCCGCTCTCACCGCCCGAAATAAGTTCCCTCGCTTCTTCCATAAGCCTTGAAACTCCAAACGAGACAAGTGCCACTATCAAAGCTATAGCCACGCTTACGAAAACTGCGGCACAAAGCTTTTTCGGCATCTTCGTTTTCTCGGCAGCTTTTTGGGCAAGGGGCGTGATTATGAGCGAGACTACGTATGATAATGCAAACGGCAAAAGTACTGCCATCGCATACTTAAAAACAAGATAAATAACGAGTGCAAAAAATCCGATACAAAACAGCTTTGCCGCTAAAGCATTTGCGTCTTCCCTTCCTTGCTCCATTTTCCTCACCCCCTAAAAATATTATTGCTCCGTCCTTGACATTATAATAAAAATCTGCTAAAATATTTTTATATCAAGCTATGAGGTAAAATACTATGAAAAAGATTATTGCTTTAATTCTCGCACTTCTTGTGCTTTCTTCTATGCTCGTTTCCTGCTATAAGGAATCCGACACAGAGACCAATTTTGTTCTTATCGACGTCAAGGACTACGGACAGATAGTTGTCGAGCTTTATCCCGAGGTCGCTCCCATAACGGTTGAAAACTTTAAAAAGCTCGTCTCCGAAAAGTTTTACGACGGACTTATCTTCCACCGTGTCATCGAGGGCTTTATGATACAGGGCGGCGGAATTACCGAAGATTATCAGCAGAAAAAGGCAGCCGAAATCAAGGGCGAGTTTGCTGAAAACGGAATTCCTAACTCCCTTAATCACACAAGAGGCGTTATCTCGATGGCAAGGACCGACGTTATGGATTCAGCCACCTCGCAGTTCTTCATTATGCACCAGACCACTCCTGGCCTTGACGGAAAGTACGCCGCATTCGGTATAGTTATCGAGGGAATCGAGGTCGTTGACAAGATAGCGGCAGTTTCCACCGACATTTACGATATGCCCTATGAGAACGTAGTTATAAACTCTATAAGATTTATTGAAAAGTAACAAACAAAAAACGCAGAGCGACTCACCTCGCCCTGCGTTTTTTGTTTGTTTTCTCTTTTCTCGGTCTTATCATCAGCTTGCCCTCACTGTCCCAAAGGTGAGTCTCCGAAAATCTTGCAAGCACTCTTTTCTTTCCCACTTTGAGTGAAACGTCACACTTTACTGCTAAATGGGTTTCTTCCTTCGTCAAATAAAAGTTTGCTTCGTAGTGGCAGACCTCTTGCCTGAATCTCTTTTTTGAGTCACCGTCAGCCTCATACTTCGCACGAAGTGTCTCGCAAAGCTCCCCCGAAAACCACTCGAACGAGCTTTTCGTCAGTTCCCCGTAAAAATCACTGACGTTTGGATATTCTGCTTTTGACGGATACCTTCCCACAAAGCTCGCAAGCTCAACTCCCTCATAGAAAAACCGCTTCCTTATCTCCTCATGCTCCATATAAAAAGTCTCTCCTCGCACGTATATAAAAATATATGCACAAGGAGAGTTTTTTATTATTTCTTTTCAGTTTATTTGTGCCGTATCGAAGCAAAACATTTCGTCAATGGCGGCACGAAGCTCTGGGTATTCGCGAAGCTCGGGAGAGCTTGAAACAAGCTCAGCGGCATCGGCAAAGGCACGGGAGAGCAGTCCCGTATCGTCGCAAAGCTCGGCAAGCTTAAAGCGAAGTCCGCCGCTCTGTCTGACGTGAGACGCGTCAGCACCTCTTATAAAGTCACCGGGGCCTCTCATGACAAGGTCCTTTTCGGCAATCTCGTAGCCATTGTAGACGTTACACATCGTCTTAAGTCTGTCACTCGAGGTGCTTCCCTTGCCAACAGAGTCAGAAACAAGCACGCAGTAGGATTTTCTCTTTCCTCTTCCAACTCGTCCGCGAAGCTGATGAAGCTGTGAAAGACCGAATCTCTCGGCATTCTCAACTATCATAAGCGATGCGTTCGGCACGTTTACACCGACCTCAATAACGGTGGTCGAAACAAGCACGTCCGTCTTACCCGCTGCAAAATCAAGCATTACCTTATCCTTCTCCGCCGACTTCAGCTTTCCGTGCATAAATTCAATGCGTAGCTCCGGCAACCTCTTTTTGAGTTCCTCGGTGTAAGGCACTGCCGCCTTAAGCTTCGGACGGTCCTTTTTTACGTTTCCTTCACTGTCTACGTCGCTAAAGAAGATGTCGACCTCTTCGTCCTCCTCGTCGATTGACGGGCAAACCACGTAGACCTGTCCGCCTCCGTCTACCTGCTTTTTGATGAAGGCATCGAGCCTTTCCCTATAACTCTCGTCAACGGCATAGGTGTCGACCTTCTGGCGTCCGGGGGGCATCTCGTCGATCTTCGAGACGTCAAGGTCTCCGTAAACGGCAAGAGCAAGCGTTCGAGGAATTGGCGTTGCACTCATAACGAGCATATGCGTATCCTCGCCCTTTTCCTTCAGCAGACTTCTCTGCGAAACACCAAAGCGGTGCTGCTCGTCAGTCACGACAAGTCCCGCTCGGTAAAATTCCACTCCCTCTGAAAGAAGGGCGTGCGTGCCTATAATTACGTCAATTCTCTTTTGTTTATCCTCGCTCGCAAGAGCCTCGTAAATTTTTCTCTTTTTGGCGGGAGTGAGCGAGCCGCAAAGAAGCTCACATCTTATTCCAAGAGGAGCGAAAAGCTCGCTTATATCGGCAAAATGCTGTCTTGCAAGTATCTCGGTCGGTGCCATAAGAGCCGCCTGCATTCCGTTTTTGACGGCAATATACATCGCCGCCGCCGCACAGACCGTCTTACCGCTTCCAACGTCACCGACAAGTATTCGGCTCATCGCGTTACTTTTCGACATATCCGCCGCAATCTCTGAACAAGCCCTAATTTGTGCCGAGGTAAGAGTGTAAGGAAGTCTTGCCGTGAGCGGCGAAATATCTGTGTCGGGGCAAGGTACGGCAATACGCCGCCTATTCTTTCTACCCTCTATTGCGAGACCTGTCGCAAAGGTGAAAAATTCATCGTAAATCAGTCTCTTTCTTGCTGCCGCAAGCGAGACGAAATCACTCGGAAAATGTATATTTCGAAGGGCAAAAGCAAGTGTGCAAAGCTTGTTTTTCTGCCTTAGAGCGTCGGGAAGAATATCCCTCACGTCGCCCTCTGCGGTAGTGCCCGCAAGGGCACTCGTAATATCCTTTGTTATCTGCTTACGGCTTATTCCCTCGGTAAGCGGATATATCGGCACAAGGGGCAAAAGCTCACGGTCGGGCGAAAATGGCTCGATCTCGGGAGAGGACATAAAATATTTATTACCCTTCTGCTCGACCGCCCCCCAAAAGCGGTACTCACCGCCGCAAACGATTGAGCTCTTGAGATAATTTTGATTAAAGAAGGTAACCTCGCACGTGGCACTGTCATCGTACGCCTTGAATTTTAAGAGACTCATTCCCCTTCGTATCATTTGTACTCGAGGCTCGGTGGCAACCACGAGAACGAGAGAGTGCTTTCTTCCTGCCTCGCATTCACTAAGCAGACGCACGTCAGCCCTGTCCTCATATCCACGCGGATAGTGGCAAAGAAGCTCTCCTACGTTGTTTATTCCCATACGTGAGTATGCCTCTGCCTTGACCTTTCCCACACCTGAAAGTGCAGTTACGGGAGTCCTTGAATTCATATCGTCACCTCGCTTTGCCTTAAATTCTTTCATCTATAACAATTATAACTTCACCGATAAAATATGTCAACGAAAAATAAAAAAATATATTTTACGCCCCCTATTTCTATATTTATCTATTGACAATTTTTAAATATTGCGTTATAATAACTATAACTGATTTTTCGGAGGTTACCAAATGAAAAAAATTCTTGCTATTCTTATCGCATTGCTTATGATAGCAACCCTCGTTGCTTGCGGTGAAGAAACAGATGATGAAAATTCGCTCGAAACTATTAAATCTGATGAAAACGTTTTCTCCAACAACAACGTTGGTGCTTTTACATATGCAGTAAGTGCGGACGGTCACTACGAGATCACAGGCTATGAGCTTAACACAGCCGTTGAGCACGAGCTCGTCATTCCCGAGTCTATCGATGACGTTCTCGTTACCTCTATTGCCGACGACGCTTTCAAGTCCGTCACCTCTATTACGTCTCTTACAGTTCCCTCTTCCGTTAATCATATCGGCGAGTTTGCATTCTATGATTGCGACAAGCTCACAAAGGTAACTCTTGCTGATTCCGTTGTTGAGATCGGTGTTGGAGCTTTCTCAAACTGTGACGCTCTCACAGGCATTACCCTTCCCAAGAACCTCGAAGTTGTCGAGGATCAGCTTTTCTGGGACTGCCCCGTTCTTTCCGAGGTAGTTTTCCCCGAGGCTCTTAAGGTTATCGGCGAGGGTGCGTTCTACAACTGCGATGCACTTACGTCTATCGCTATCCCCGAGGGTGTTACCGAGGTTAAAAAGACAGCCTTCTACGGTTGTGATGCTCTCACTTCGGTTACCGTTCCCGCATCTGTAAAGACAATAGGTGAGGCTGCTTTTGCAGGCTGCAAGGCGGAGAAGGTAGTATTTACCGCAAAGGCTGATTCCTACTTTGCTTCTTATTTTGCAGAGGCTTTCGCTCCTAACGGCGACGAGTACGCTCACTACGAGTTTAAAGCTAACTGATTAAATTTTGTCAATAAAAATCGCACGGAAACTTCTGTGCGATTTTTTTATTTTTTTTAAAAAAGGTCTTGACAAATTATTCTCTTGGGTGTAAAATATGACAGTGGTTAGCGAAGGCTAACTCGATTTTATAGCATTGAGTTAGCCTAAACTAACTAAACAAATCAACTTCCCATAAGGAGTAAAAAATGAGAACGCTTAAGGATGCAAAGATCGGCGAAACGGTACGTGTTGTCAAGCTTCACGGTGAGGGTGCGGTAAAAAGAAGAATAATGGATATGGGCATTACGAAAAAGGTTGAAATATACATTCGTAAGGTAGCTCCTCTCGGAGATCCCATAGAGCTTAATCTTCGCGGATACGAGCTTACTCTCCGCAAGGCTGATGCCGAAATGATCGAGATCGAGTAGAGCGAAAAACTAAAAAGAGGTATTATATGAGCATTAGAATTGCACTTGCGGGTAACCCTAACAGCGGAAAAACCACGATGTTCAACGCGCTTACAGGTTCTAATCAGTACGTTGGAAACTGGCCCGGCGTTACCGTTGAGAAAAAGGAAGGAAAGCTTAAAAAGAACGATGATGTTATTATCACCGACCTTCCGGGAATCTATTCCCTTTCCCCTTACACACTCGAAGAGGTCGTTGCGAGAAATTATCTTCTCGGCGAGCGTCCCGACGCAATACTTAACATAGTTGACGGAACAAACCTTGAGAGAAACCTTTATCTTACAACACAGCTCAAGGAAATAGGAATCCCGGTAGTTATCGCTATCAATATGATGGACGTCGTCGAGAAAAACGGTGATAAGATAGATATTGCCGCACTCTCAAAAGCACTTGGCTGTCCGATAATAGAAATATCGGCACTCAAGGGAACGGGAATACTCGAGGCTGCTGACATCGCGATAGAGGCGGCGAAGAAACGCACGATTCCCCGCCACATCTTCTCGGGAACGGTCGAGCACGTGCTTGCTCACATCGAGGAAGCTGTGCTTCACGATATGCCCGAGGAAATGCAGAGATGGTACGCCGTAAAGCTCTTTGAGAGAGACGAAAAGGTGCTTGAGGAGCTGTCTATTCCCGAAGCGAAGAAGACTCACATCGAGGCGGATATTGCCGCGGTTGAGGAAGAGCTTGACGATGACTCCGAGGCAATAATCACCAACGAGCGTTACGAGTACGTGGCAAGGATACTAAAAAACACGTACAAGAAAAAGCACGCGGGAAGGCTCACTCTTTCCGACAAGATAGACCGCATAGTAACCAACAGAATTTTGGCACTTCCTATATTCGTTGGAGCAATGTTCCTCGTTTACTTCCTCTCAATAGGCTCTATCGGCGACTGGACAGTCGGCTTTATGAACGACACCCTCTTTGGCGAGTGGATAGTGCCCGGTGTTGCGGCAGGACTTACCTCGCTCGGCTGTGCTGAATGGCTCGTCGGTCTTGTTGCTGACGGAATCGTCGGCGGTGTCGGTGCCGTGCTCGGCTTTGTCCCCCAGATGCTCATTCTCTTCACGCTCCTCTCAATACTTGAGGACTGCGGATATATGGCTCGTATCGCGTTTATTATGGATAGACTCTTCCGCAAGCTCGGTCTTTCGGGAAAATCCTTTATCCCTATGCTCGTGGCAACGGGCTGCGGAGTACCCGGAATTATGGCTTCCCGTACTATCGAGCAGGACAGAGACCGTAAGATGACGATAATGACAACAGGCTTTATTCCCTGCGGTGCTAAAATGCCTATCGTGGCATTTATCGCGGGTGCACTTTTCGGCAACTCTCCCCTTATTGCGACCGCCGCATACTTTATAGGTATCGGTGCTGTCGTTATCTCCGGAATTATTCTTAAGAAGACAAAACCCTTTGCGGGTAAGCCTGCTCCCTTCGTTATGGAGCTTCCCGCATATCACGCACCTCTTGCTAAAAACGTGCTAAGAGCTACTTGGGAGCGAGGCTGGTCATTTATTAAGAGAGCAGGCTCGGTCATCGTTGTAGCAAGTATTATAATCTGGACTCTCAACAGCCTTTCCTTCGAGGGCGGCTTCCACTATATAACCGAGACTGACGGCGGTGCTTCAATTCTTGAAGTAATAGGCGGAGCTATCGCACCTGTGTTTGCTCCTCTTGGATTTGGAACTTGGCAAGCGGCTGTTGCTACTATCCTCGGTCTTGTTGCAAAGGAAGAGGTAGTCGGAGTATTCGGTACGCTTGGCGGTATGGAAGACCTTATGGGCGTTGTCGAGGCGGGTGACCTCACACAGCTCGAGAAGGCAGGATACTTCTTCTTTAACGGAAACTCGCTTGCAGGATTTTCGTTTATGATATTCAACCTTCTCTGTGCCCCCTGCTTCGGTGCTATGGGTGCAATCAAGCGTGAGATGAACAACTGGAAGTGGACTGTCGGCACGATAGCCTATATGTGCGTTTTCGCATACCTTGCGTCTCTCATAGTTTATCAGCTCGGCGAATGGTTTATCGGTGGCGGAAATATAATAGGAACAGCCTTTGCCGTTGCGGCTCTTCTCTTCGCTCTCTACCTTATCTTCCGTCCCAATAAAAATAGAATTAAATAATTCAAATTTTGCAGACAAAGTTTCTACCTTTAGGTAGATTATCAATCAAATTTTTAGAAAGTGAGGACTCTTTATGAACCCACCTACGATAATAGTGGCGTCAATAATTGCCGCAATATTCGTTTTTATAATAGTCAAGGGTATCTTGGACAAAAAGAAAGGAAAGTCCTCTTGCTCTTGCGGTGGCTCGTGCGGTGCTTGCGGCATGGGTTGCCATCAAAACAAAGAAACGGAAAATAAATAAAAGATACACCGACTTGCAGGGCAAGTCGGTGTGTTTTTGTTTTTCGAAAACCACCCGCTAATCGGGAGGTTCCGTAGAGGCTTTTGCCGTTGAGCAAACCCGCCGCAGCGGTAGGCTCCCCTGTGTAAGGGGAGCTGTCAGCGAAGCTGACTGAGGGGTTGTTTGAGAATGTTTTTTACAATCCCTCCGTCACGGCAAGCCGTGCCACCTCCCTTTACACAAGGGAGGCTGAAAATAGCAGCACATTTGTGGCGGTAGGGCGAGTTTGCAAGCGTCAAATGCTTCGGCGGGCTTTCGGCCCTGCCAGCAATATGCCCTTATAGGGCTGAGCAAGCCACCGGCTTAGCCGGTGGTCATGACTTATATTTTCAAATTTTGCAAACGAAGTTTCTACCTTTAACCAATTTGTTTTTCAATTGTTAAAAAGATTATTTAAAAAGTTATTACAAAAGACTTCCTTTGAGCCAAAGTCCATACACTCTTCGTATATTTTCTCAAGCTCGAAGTGGTGCTTGCCTGCCTCACGAAGCTTCTCTTCGGCTGAGGAAAGCAATGCCTCGTAAAGCTTTTCGTTGAATCTGTACTCGCTACGCACTAAGGATAGAGCGGTGTTGTCGACAAACCGACGCATATTTATAACGGCATCACGCGGCAGTATATCCCCCTCTCGACCGAGCAAAAACGCCTTTTTATCGTTCGGGAAGAAAACTGCATTCGGGCTGATTGTGTCCAAAGGATCATAAGATACTCTCACGGGCGTGTCGGTCTCTATCGCCTTCATTATAATAAGACGCAAATAGAGTGCCCCAACTCCGTAAAAATCGTCGACAAGATAGACCTTGTCGGCAAAATGCTCGTAGGTGTCAAAACGCACCCTTCCCTTCATACTCACCGAGCATATCATGCCAACGCTGAGGCTGTGAGAACCGCCCTTCTTAATCTCTCCAAAAATACGGTCGACTGCTCCCTTCGCCTTATTTTCGAGAAAGGTGGGAAGTATAAGTCGGTTGTTTATTTCCCGCACGTTCTCCGCCGCCTCAAGATAGCGGTATGCCCTCTTGTAGCACTTCGATTTTTTCTTTGAAAGCTCCTTTATTTTATCCAAGCTTTCCGCGAGCCGATCTGAGTCCCAAAATGCACCGAGGTTTATTATCTCCTCTCTCGCTCCCGCACAACTTGCTTCGACCGTGTGCGGTGCAGTACCGTCGAGAAGAGCGTATTTTCCGCCTATAACGACGGCATCGAGCGAGTCGGGGTCTGACGAACAGTAATACCTCTCGACCGAATACGAAAGCTCCTCAGCTCTCTTGGCGGCATCTCCCATAAAGCGACTCTTACCCGTTCCGGGACCGCCCTTGATTATGTAAATTTTCTCTATTTTTTCGTCATTCAGTATTGTATCGTAAAAGCTAACAAAGCCCGAAGCACTGTTTGCCCCCACAAACAACCGTCCACCGTCAAACTCATATCTCTTTGAAATCTTCATTCTCTACCCCCACACAAATTACTTCAATGTAAAGATATGCAAAAGACGCATATTTTGCTTTTGTGTGGGAAGAATTTTTTGCTTTTAATAAATATAAATTTGTTTTTATCTCTCGGTGATATTGATGTTTACGGGCAGGATACCTGCTGTGTCGTAAACGATTTCGTTGATTTGAGAAATCTGTGCTGGGAGAATATCACTCGTCGACGAAACAACGATATTTGCCTTGTCTCCGCTGATTACGGCAACACAATTCTCAAAACCCTTAGCGATAACGAGTGTCTCTATGTTCGACTCATTTTCCATGATCTTTGCAAGATTATTTATCTCTGCAAGAGCCTCGTTCTTTGCCGTCTCGGTGGCAGATGCATTGTCAACTACCGCCTGAAGTACCTCAATCGCCTCGTCTCTCGTTCTCTGACGGGAGACCTCGATGCTTGAAAAATAAGCATCGTTCGACACGTCGGTATCCTTTGGTGCGTCGACGTCCTCGGTAGGCGTGCTATCCTGCATACCTACGCCCGTGCTGTAATCAAAGCCGTCGTCTGCCCTTGACGAAAGCACCGCCCAATTGATACAAACGGCAATACCGATAAGAAGCACCGCACCTGCGATAATGAAGTTACGCTTTCCGATCTTAATACAAAAGACCTTGAAATTCTCTTTTACTTTTTCAATTTTCACAATTATTTTCCTCCGAAAATTATTTCTACGTTACCACTATATTTTGCCGTAACGTAAAATATTACAAATTCTTAATTATTTACCGCCCGCAACGTAAATTTTATTTGTCGGAAGATCGAGCAGAGCCGAAACCAGCGATATTATCTCGGCACGCACCCCCTTATTTTCTCCCCCCTCGCAAACGATAGCCACACCGAGTATCTCGGGCGGAGAGTAGCCGAGCAGAAGTGCTTTTTCAGAGGAACCGCTCCCAACAAGAAAATACTCACGTCTTGAGTTTTCCCCCGCCGCAAGATTTTGTGCGTATACGGCACGGTAGCTCCCGTCAAGCGTCACGGCAACCTTGACCTCTCCCGCCCCTCGAACCTTCTTGCACACTCCTTCAATCTTATTCACAAGCTCCTCTTCGTATAATGCCTCATCGTAGACCGAGCTGTTTGATGCCGCGAGCGACTCTTCCCTCTCGAACGTATCCCCGTTTCCAAGAAAAAGGAGAAGCAGTCCCACAACAGCCCCTATCACAATTATCACGAGCCTCGTTTTTCCATTCTCTTTTTTACCGTTATCCACAAAAACGCCCCCTAAGTATATACTATCTCACACTCACAAGAAAGAAGCTTACTTACGTATTCCTTTATCTCGTGCGGATCTTTTGTTATCCCACCACCCGAAAGCAAGAGCGTTACCGAGCTGAGTTTGTATTCCCCCTCGTGCAAGGATAACTCGGCATATGCACGGATATCCCCACGCTTGGTGTCAAACTCACGGCACAAAAGCTCCTCGATGTTCTTAGCTATCTCCGCTTCGTTTGCCTCGCAAAGCGTGTCTCCGTATATTTTCTCAAGAAACTCCCTGTTTTGAGAGGTATCGGAAGCAAAATCGCCTATTTTAAGCTCATGCAAAGCATCGATAAACGATGCAACGGGAGATATTGCCACCGAAAGTACGCAAAGAGAGGCTACGAGCCTCGTGTATCCGCCTATTCCCTTCTCGCCCTCGGGCGTTAGAATAAGCGACAGCGAGCATACAGCGGCAGTTATTATCAAGGTCATAACGTATTGCTTCATATCTCCCCTATCCTAAGGCTATACCGCACCTTAAAAATATCGTGATCGCAAGAATAAACATAACCGAGCACATAGTCACGACGGCAAGCAGTATTCCGTAAACAGAGCCAAGCTCGGTGAGAAGCTTGCCCTCACTCTCACAGCCTACAAGGTCGGCAACGGACGACGCAAACAAAAACACTCCCCTCACAAGCAAAAGCTTTATAAGAATTGGAAGCACGAGAAGAAGAATAAAGATTATCCCCCCTATTCCGCAAACGCTTTTTAAGTATCCGACCGATGAGGAGACTGTGCGTACGGTGTCTCCGACAGACGAGCCAACAATAGGAATAACGTT
The DNA here is from genome assembly GCA_017503865.1 of Clostridia bacterium. GTDB lineage: Bacteria > Bacillota > Clostridia > Oscillospirales > CAG-272 > HGM12713. The sequence continues at coordinate 29,875 of JAFVSI010000049.1, forward strand.
TGAGGCTACAAGCCTTGCCGCCCTTGCGGAAACGGTGTCTGCAGCAGAGGACAGCAAGGTCTGAGAGGAAAGGACTGCAATAAGCAAGGTCATAATAAGCCCGAGCAGGAAGGTATAGCTTTTTTTGAGGGCGGACGAGAGCCCCACAAGCTTTATGCCACCCGATACCGAGCCGGAGAGAGCAAATGCCGTCGAGACAGCCGCAACGGGCAACACGCTCACCCTCAACACCTCTTCGCAGAAGGCAAGAAAAATATAGAGCGTTCCGCTACTCGCAACGGCGGTGCTGACGTTACCGCCCATCGCATATATAATGCTCACGACAGGTATCATTCCGTTCATAATTATACCTATCCTCTCGAAAAACTCTTCAACCCTCAAAAAATGCTCGGAGCCCTCAGACAAAACCGACGCAAATATTGCGGCACTCGAGCAAACTGTGAGCACCCTTGCACCATTCTGAGAAAAGGAAGTCTTAAAGGCGGAAAATACCGCTGACAGCACAAGTATTCCGCACAAGGTAGCAAAGAGGGACAAGGCATCTTCAAGTCCTACCCCGAAGCTCTCTTTAAGGTACGAGAAAAGATATTCGGGCGTACTTAACTGTCCAACCGCCTCGCCAAGCTCGTCTACGTCGCCCGAGTGGAGCTTTTCGGGAAGCTCACCCTCTGAAAACACCTTTCCGTCAAGCTCGTCTATAAGAAGCGAATATTCAAGCGGTACGCTCGGCTTATCCTCTTTTGCAAAGGCAACGACGCTAAAGGCAAGAGCGAAAAGTAAAAGTGTCACGGAAAATCTTGCGAAAAAAATGATTTTTCGCCCCGTTTGTTTTAAAATCGCACTCTTCATCCGACACTCATTATCTCGTTCGCAAAACCGATAATTTTTTCGATTATGGGCAAAGAAAGAAGAACTATCTCAAGCTTTGCCGTAAGTATTACAGCACTGCCGACCGAGGCGTGTCCCGCGTCCTTGCAGATATCAGCCGAGACGTGCGAAAGAATGGCTATTCCCGTAGCCTTAAGCACAACTCCCACATACTCTCCAAGTGCCGCCTCGCCGCTTGTAAGTGCGATAAGTGATGAGATAACGTCCTCAAAAATCACCGCTATCCCGCTGAAGATCAGCACCGCTCCCGCGAGCCTCACAGCAAAAGAAAGTGATGGTGAGACCTGCGAGGTGAGTGCGTAGACCGTGAGGCATAAAACAGACAAAGCACAAATTTTAATAAACATAGCTACCTCAAAATCCAAATATCGACCTTATCGAAAGAAAAAGCTCTCCTATCTCCCCGACAAGCATAAGCATTACAACAACTATCCCCGCAAGACCGACAAACATCGCCTGCTCGTCTCTTCCCGATTTACCGAGTATCGACGAGGCTACTCCTACAAGTATCCCTATCCCCGCCACCTTCAGTATTAGACTTACATCCATCAAGACCTTTCCTTTCTTTTAATCTTCAAATTGGTATTTATGAGTATGTTAATGTAGATGCGGGGGAGCCGCCTTTTTTAGAAAAATAGCTTCGTCGCGATGAAGCCGTCTCCTCCCCCCGCATAATAAACACATTTCTAAATCAAAAGAATAACAAGAGCGGCGGCAGCGGAGAGAGCGAGGGTATAGCTCATTTTCTTTTTGTTATGCACGTCGCCGCGGAGTACATCTCTCCTTGCTTCAAGCACCGCAATACTCGCGTCACACCTTTTTAGTTCTTCTTCCCTGTAATTGTGTCCGAAATCCGAGCAAAACTCAAAAATCTCTTTATATGCCACCCTATCCTTTATCCTCTTTCCGCCTGCCCCCGAAAACAGAGAAAGCAGGTCCTCGGGCGTCTTGTCTTCCTCTTTGCCGCACCTCAAAAGCAGCTCCCCGTCGCACCTTTTTAATATCTCGTCTATTGGCAAGGCATAGATGTCGACCTCAGTACGCACCTGCCTTATAAGCTCGATATATCCCTCTATAGTGAGAATTTCAAGCTCATACGTGCGACTGAGGGTTCGTGCCGCCTCGAAGGCACTGAGGACTAAAAAAAGAGCTCCTAAAGCCTTACAAACAACCATAAGCCTCACTCGAATCTAAAACGGTATAGCTCATTTCTCCAAAATCGTTTCTTTTAAGAGCGACGTAATGGGCAAAGACTCCTGCCTCGTGGAGCAACCTTATAGGCGTCCTTTGGAGCAAACCCGATATGTCCCTCGCGTGTGCGGTCGCAAGAAAAGGAACGCCCGTGTTTTGTGCTGAAATGATTGCTTTCGCCTCACCCTCGTCCCCTATCTCGTCGCAAACTATAAGCTCTGCGTTCATCGTGCGAGTGGCAATCTCAATCCCGAGCCCTCGCGGATATCCCGAAAGCATATCAAGGCAAAGCCCTTTGTCTTTTAGCGGATACGCAAGCTCGCCTCGAGTGTCTATCACACACACGCGGATAGGATTCTCCCCCGACGCCATTTTTGCACTTACTGCCGCCACAACGGTCGTTTTTCCTTCTCCGGGCGGTGCAAAAACGAGAACTCCCCTGCCCTCTCCTGCCTCGATCTGCGAGCGAAGAAGCCTACATATAGGCTCGCCGAGGCGACGAACGACAGTAGGTATCCTTATATTCATAGAGCTTACGTTGTGAATGCCGAGAAGCACACCGCCGTCAACGGTGGCACTTCCGCATATTCCAACGCGAATGCCGCCCTCAAGCGTTACGTAGCCGCTATTTATAGTCTCCCTGTGTGCATAGAGCGAATTATTGCAGATAAGGGACAAAAAGGCGTCCATCTCCTCTCTCGTTAGAATTGACGAGAGAACGATATTTTTCTTTCTCACCGTTATCGAGGCACACCGCTCACACCGCAGTCGTATCTCCTCGATATGCCCCGAGGGAGCAACTCTGCGTATCTCGTCCGAAAGCCTGTACGGGAGTACGTGCAATAGACTCGCGGGTATGCTGCCCCCCGCCCTTTCGCTGTTTATTTTAAGTGCCACAAGCCCTACCGTTCCTTTTCTTTACCTGTGATTATTACTCTAAATTATATTGCCCGTCCGCCCTCTTTATGACAAAAACGGAAAAGTCGGCAAGACAAGTCTACCTCAAAATACACGCATTTTTCTTTTTTCTTCTCACTACATATTGTTATGTTCATTATTTGTTAATAGTTTTTTAATAATATATTGATGTAAAAAAAAGGCTTGTATGATAAAATTACTATGTATATTTGTAAACAAATCCAAAGGAGAATATATATGCTCTTAAAAAATACGTTTCGTCCGGCATACGCAGGTGTGACACCGATGGACAACAGAGCTTCCCGTGACAGTAAAAATCAAAGTATTTCTTTTGATAATTCGGGCAGAGGTGATTTTGAAGCTTTTTCGTCAAGTCCCTCTTCGCGTCCCTCGCCCGCCCAAAGACCGCCGAGAAGGACACCGCCAAACAGAGTTCCCGTAACTCTCGAGATACCCGGTCGCACTCTCTTGATCGCGGCGGGAGTTTTGGTCGGAATAATACTTCTCATCATACTTTGCGTTTCCCTTCTTTCGGGCTCGGCAAATGCCATCGAATATGAGGACAACGCCTTCGCCTCTTATATAGACACTGACGGCTCTTACCGCGTAGCTATGAACGGCAAGACGCTTGACAAAAAATTTGAGAACGAGGTAACTCTTACCGAGGCTGCCGACTGCTCCTTTGCTTACGTCGTTAGCGAGGTAGACGGTGCAACAAACGTTTACACTCTTAAGGCAGGCAAGCTCGAGCTTCTCTGCGAGAAGATAGACAAGCCCATCGCATTTTGCGAATACAAGCCGGGTGTCGTATACAAATACGGTGACCGAATCGAGTACAGCTTCGACGGAACCGAGACCACTCTCTCAAAGAAAAACGATGCTCTCCCCGAGAACTTCGTTATCTCGCCTGACGGAACTGCTCTTGCCTTCACGATAAAGGGCGACTCCGATATAAACAATCTCTATCTTTACACCGAGGAAATGGCAACGCCTAAGGCACTCTCAAACGGTGCTAAGAACACAATTCCCGTATCGGTATCCAACGGCGGCGAACAGGTGGTGGCATACACCGAGGACGGTGAGGTAAAGGATCTTTACCTCTTTGTCGGTACTGAGGACTATAAGATAAACGAGATAATGGGCTCGTTTGACAGCCTTGTCGCAAAGAATGCAGACTCGACCGAGATAGTCTTTACCACCAAGCGAGAGTCCGATTACTATACATACGTTTATGACTCTACCGAGCTTAAAAAGGACATCACAGTAGCCCACTACGTAAGCAACGGCTATGCTGTTCCCGATTACGTTGACGGCAAGATAGCGACTCCCGCTACCTTTAAAAAGACCTATTTCAAGAACGTCACCTCACCGATGACGGTTTATATCAACAAGAAGTACGAGCATCACGATATTTACAATTATATCGGTCAGATAGATCCCGAAGGAAAGTATCTTTACGTAATCGTTTCCCACCTTGACAACACGCTCGCTCAAATCGAGCTTCTCGGTGAGAATAACGGAAAAGAGACCAATAACAAGACCGTTATAGGAACCGACGTAACCGACTTTATCGTGACCGAAAAGGGCAACATTTACTATATCGACGGCTACGGAGACCTCTATTTTTACAAGCTTTCAAAGGGTAAACCCACAAGAATTACGAACGACGTTACCGCTCTTATGTTCTACACATATGCAAACGAGCTTTATTTCGAGCGAGTTGACACTGTCGAGGAAAACGGAATTTACCACACCTCAGAGGGCTCCGACCACGAGCAACTCAAGTTTGGCAAGACCGAGATCAAGCACTCGCCTACAGTTGCAAATCCCTACTCAAAGAAGAGCTACGCATACTACTATAATAAGGACGAGGACACCTATTCCCTCTTCTACACCTCAAACGGCCGCTCCTTCAAGCAGGTAAACGACTGCAAAGAGCTTGTCTTCGTACACGAAAACCCCATCGATTCTCTCGTTGAGGATATTTTAAAATAAAAAGAAAAAGCCACACGGCAGATGTTCTGCCGTGTGGCTTTTTTTGATGATTTTCTGTTTTCAAATTTTGCAAACGAAGTTTCTACCTTTAGGTAATTTATCGAACGGATTGGGAAAAGTGGTTTAAAAGTTTTTGCGTCTCTTTTTTCAAAAAGAGACCGCAATCCAACGCGCGTAGCGTTGGTCGCTCGTCGCAACGAGCGAAACTCCCCTATCGTTCGAAACGCCACGAAGGG
>JAFVSI010000001.1 GCA_017503865.1 Clostridia bacterium
CAAAAGCTCGCGGAGCTCGAGGCGGAGCCTCGTGAAAACGGCACTTTCTTTTGCTTAGCTTTTCTTTGTGCCTCTTTTCGCAAAGAAAAGCGGCTAACGATATAGTTAGTTTGCATTTAGCGAGGGGAACCCCCTCGTGTGCGTTCCCCTCTTTCGCCCAAAGGGCGAAATTCACCCTTCGTGGCGTTTCGAACGATAGGGGAGTTTCGCTCGTTGCGACGAGCGACCAACGCTACGCGCGTTGGATTGCGGTCTCTTTTTGAAAAAAGAGACACAAAAACTTTTCAACCACTTTCTCCAAGCCTCACCTACAAATACCAATTTATCTCTTTATTTTTACAAGGGTAGCGGTGCCCTCTTTGAGGGCTTCGACGAGTGCGTGGACGTCGCTCTCGGTGTTATATTCCGAAAAGCTTATGCGGAGCGAGGTATCTGCCTCGTCTGCGGGGAGTCCGAAAGCGATAAGCGACGAGCTCGGCTTTGCCGAGTGCGACGAGCAGGCGGAACCGCTTGACACGTATATTCCCTTTCCCGAAAGGAAATTCAGCATCGTCTGGCTCTTTATGCTCGGCAGGGTGATATTTAAAATATGCGGTGCTCTCGCCCCCTTCGGCACGTTTGCACGGATTCCAATATCCGCCCCCGTGATAAGAGACTCGCAAAGGTCGCGAAGCTCTGCCACGCGGGGCATATTCTTTGCCATTGAAGAAAAGCCCTCGGCAGCAGCCGCAGAAAATCCCGCGATGCCGATTACGTTCTCCGTTCCCGAACGCATACCGTGCTCCTGTCCGCCGCCCACGATAAAGGGAGATATCTTTCTTTCCTTTAAAATGTGCGGTGCGATATAAAGAGACCCCACGCCCTTCGGGCCGTGTATCTTGTGAGCACTCACTGTAATAAGGTCTGCACCAAGACTCGCGGGAGTCACCCTCAATTTAAGATAACCTTGCACCGCGTCACAGTGCGTTATCGCATCGGGATAAGCTCTCTTTACCTTGTCAAACACGCTTTTTACGTCATAAAGGGCACCCGTCTCATTATTTACGAGCATTATACTTGCCATAAAAACGGGCGATTTTAACGCCTCGTCAAGCTCGTCCATATCAATTACGCCACCGCGTGTGGAAAGTCTTATAACGCAAAATCCCTCGTCCTCAAGGACTCTAAGCGCGTTTTCGACCGAGGGGTGCTCGGAGTTTGTTGTAATTATAGTGTTTGCCTCGCGTCTCTTTTTTGCGTGGGCAGAGCCGAGAAGGGCAAGCGAGGTCGCCTCTGTTCCCGACGAGGTAAAGACGAGCTGCTCGTCGTCCCTCTCGCTCATTGAGCGAATGCCGAGCGTTGCGAGAATCCCTCTTCTCGCCTCTCGCAAAATGCGAGCCGCCCCGTCTCCCGCCGCGTGAAGCGACGAGGGGTTGCCAAATACCTCAAAGGTCTCGCTCATTTTTTCCTTTGCCGCCACCGAAAGAGCGGTGGTAGCACTGTTGTCAAGATATATAAAATCGCTCATATTCATTACCTGAAGCAAAATGCGGATATCATCGTGCGAAGGTCGTCAAGGTGCGTGTCAAAATCCTCGACAAGCGCGGTATAGGTGATAGTATAGTAAAGGTTATATTCCCCTGCGTAAAACATCACCTGACGAGTCTTGTATAAAACTCCGTCGTATTCCGAGGTAAAGGTAAGCGAAATCGTATCCTTCTGTGCTGCCTTGATGTCGCCCGACACCTTTTCGACCACCTCAAAGCCGTTCACCGTCTTTTCGTATTGCGAAACGCAATAATCGCAGTACTCCGCAAGTGTCTTTCCCTTGACCTCGTCGTTTGGCGAGAAGGAAGTGAGCGTCACGTTAGCTTTCGTTTCGGGGTGGTATGCCTCAGAAACGCCGCTGTTAGGATTGCAAACCCAATTTTTCGGAACGTAAAGGCGATATTCGACTATATCCGAGGACGCAATTCTCATTCCCTCGGGAGTCTTTTTATCGGTGACAAGAAGGTCGGTAGAACCGTCCTTTTCAACGAGCTTGAAGTTTTCAAGAACGGCTGTAATGTACTCGCCGTAAAGCTCGTACGCGTCCCCCGTTGTGTAGATATTAAGCGAGACGAAGTCTCCCCCAAACTCCGCTGTGCGTTGAATTGCGGTATAGGTCTTGCCGTCCTTTGTGAAGATATATTCGAGGCGTCTTGCGTCCTCTCCGCCAAGCGTTTCACCCGCGACGTTGGACGTCTTTCTGAAGCTTTCAAGACGCATCGCGTAGCTGTCAGCACAGGTATTCATAAAGCTCTCGAGCGTCAAGGAAGAGCCCTCGCTCGGGGTGTAATAGCGTGCGGTAACGGTTACGCTGCTGTCAACGGCGTTAAGATACGCGCTCGAAATTCCGCTCTCGGTGTTTAGCACGAAGTTCTCGGGAACGTATAAGACAAAAGGCTCGCCGGGAAGCGTTGCCGACTTCATTCCCTCAGGCGTCTCACTGTCCCCGCAGGACACGAGAGCCGAGCATATCATTATAAGTACAAGTATAAGCGAAAGTATTTTTTTCATTATTTGACCTTCCTTGGTTTTTATATAAATTGGTATTTGTAGGTGAGGCTTTGGGAAAGTGGTTGAAAAGTTTTTGCGTCTCTTTTTTCAAAAAGAGACCGCAATCCAACGCGCGTAGCGTTGGTCGCTCGTCGCAACGAGCGAAACTCCTCTATCGTTCGAAACGCCACGAAGGGTGAATTTCGCCCTTTGGGTGAAAGAGGGGAACACACACGAGGGGGTTCCCCTCACTAAACATAAACTAACTAAACCGTTAGCCGCTTTTCTTTGCGGAAAGAAGCACAAAGAAAAGCTAAGCAAAAGAAAGTGCCGTTTTCACGAGGCTCCGCCTCGAGCTCCGCGAGCTTTTAAAAAAGCTCGACCAAAACTTTTAAACCACTTTCCCTAAGCCTCACCGATAAATTACCTAAAGGTAGAAACCTTCGGTTTGCAAAATTTGAATCCCAAATTCTTTACACTATTATATCAAACGTTTATGATAATATCATCACAGTTTTGTTAATTTTTGTCTTGATTTTATTTCATTGAAAGCACGGTCTTTTTAAAAAATTCGCCTCGCTCTTCGAAATTTCGAAACTGGTCGAAGCTCGTTGCCGCAGGAGAAAGAAGAATTATATCTCCCTCTGACGCGATTTTCTTGGCACACTCTATCGCCTCGCCAAGCGTCTCCTGCATATAGATTTCGAGCGAGTCACAAGCGGGGTTGCGTTTGATTGCGTCGAGCATAGTCTCACGCGAAGCACCGTTTAGAATTACCGCTTTTGCCCCGTTTGAAAGAGCCTCTGCAAGCGGCTCGAAGGAAATTCCCTTCTCCGCACCGCCGCAGATTATTATCGGCTTTTTGTCAAGTGCCGAAAGTGCCGCCGCCGTACGCGTCGGGCTTGAATCTATCGAGCTGTTGTAATACCTCACCCCGTCAAGCGTTGCCACAAGCTCGAGTCGGTGCGGCACGCCGCCAAAGGTCTTTGCCGTTTGGGTATAAATATCGAGGTCAACGTCTCCGTAGGTAAGGGCAATTGCCGTCATATAATTTTCAATATTGTGCTTGCCGGGGAGCTTTACGTCTCCAACCGAAAGCAGCTCGACCTCGCTCTCGCCGTCACAGAAAACGATTTTTCCCTCACGCACGAATATCGCCCGACTCCCCTCTCGCTTGTCTGCAACGACCGCCTCATAGCTGTCCTTTCTTGACGAGAAAAAGATATATTCCCTCTCGCCAAAGTCGAGCGAGGAAGAGACGGCGTCATCGGCATTAAGAACCACTCTTTTCGTGCTCTTGCCGACAATTCCGCACTTCGAATTTATGTACTCGTCCATATCCACGTGCCAATTTAGGTGATTTGGCGTGACGTTCGTTATCGCCACGTTCTCTGCCTCGCACCAAGCTCCCATAAGCTGAAAGCTTGAAAGCTCGAGCACTGCGGCATCGTTTTCCTTCATTTCACTCACTCGCGGCAAAAGGGGAGCACCTATGTTTCCGCCAACGAAGGCAGACGCCCCTTCCCTCTTTTTTTGCTCTGTGAGAAAGAGATGCGTAAGAGTTGTTGTAGTCGTTTTTCCGTCGCTGCCCGTTACGGCAAATTTTTTCGAGGGACAAAGCTCGAAGAAAAGCTCCATCTCACTGACAAGAGTCACACCTCTGTCAGTCGCCCCAAGAAGAGCACCCTTGTCGGGACGAACTCCGGGTGAGCGGAAGATGATTTTTTCGGGAATACTGTCAAACGCCCCCTTGCCCGAGATAAGCGGCACGCCCTTTTTTTCAAGAAGAGCCGCAGTCTCTGCCATTTTGTCGGCGTCCTTCTCGTCGTAGGCAACGACAGACGCACCGCAAGACAAAAGAAAATCTATAAGCGGAATATTCGAAATTCCCACGCCGACAACGGCACATCTCTCACCCCTTACGGCACCGAAGATACTACCCTTTCTTTTCACAAAAACACCTCGCAAAATCATTATCACATACATTATATAATTTTTATCGCTCTATTGCAACAAAATTGCGAAAAAAAGTTGCAAATACCCCCTTTTCAAGATAGAAAAAATTTGTTATAATAACTATATATGTTAAAATTCAACCCCAAGAGGTACAAAATATATGTCTATCGATAAGGTAAGAGCCTATCTTAAAGAATTCGGCATAGACGGTCGAATAAGAGAATTTGACGTATCTAGTGCAACAGTCGAGCTTGCGGCAATAGCACTCGGAATAGACGGTGCGAGAATAGCCAAGACCATTTCGCTTTCATCGGGCGACGGCGGCTGTATTCTCGTCGTCACGGCAGGCGACTACAAGATAGACAACAGAAAATTCAAGGACAGATTTTCGCTTAAGCCTAAAATGCTCTCGCACGAGGAAGCACTCTCTTTGACAGGGCACGCGGTAGGCGGTGTTTGCCCCTTCGCTCTTCCCGAGGGCGTTCCCGTTTATCTTGACGAATCTCTGCGTCGCTTTGAGACGGTATTCCCTGCGGCGGGCAGCTCAAACTCTGCCCTTGAAATGACGCCCGACGAGCTTTTCAAAGTCTCCCACGCAGTAGAGTGGGTTGATGTCTGCAAGAGCCGCGAGGCATAACCTTATGCACGAAAACACATTATTTGGTAGGTGAGGGGCTTGCTTCTCCCGAAAAAACAAACTCCCCGACAAACACCGGATTACCGTTCATTTTCGATACATAACTCAATCAAAAATACATTCTAAAAAGGATATAATAAATGGCTACTAAAAAACAAACCGCTGAATACAATAACCAAAGTATAAAATCCCTTAAGGGAGCGGACAGAGTAAGAAAACGCCCCGGCGTTATCTTTGGCTCGGACGGTCTTGACGGCTGTGCACACTCCTTTTTCGAGATACTCTCAAACTCGGTCGACGAGGCGAGAGAGGGACACGGAAATCTTATAGAGGTAACCGTTTTTGAGGATAAATCTATTAGCGTCACCGACCGAGGACGCGGAGTACCGCTCGGCTACAACGAGGCAGAGGGACGCTACAACTGGGAGCTTATCTACTGTGAGCTTTACGCAGGCGGTAAATACGACAACAACGAGGACGAGTCGGCATACGAATACTCGCTCGGTCTTAACGGTCTCGGTGCGTGTGCTACACAGTATTCCTCGGAGTTTATGAACGTATTTTCCTATGACGGAATAAACGAGTACAGCATACAGTTCAAGAAGGGTAACCCCGTCACCGAGCTTATGACTCGCCCCCTCGGCAAGAACGAGAGAAAGACGGGTACGCACGTTCACTGGCGTCCCGACCTCGAGGTCTTTACCGATATAAATATACCGCTTGAATTTTTCAAGGAGACGCTTCACCGTCAGGCAATAGTAAACCCAGGAATCACCTTCCTTCTCCGCATTGAAGAGGGCAAGAATAAGTTTTCCGAGGAGAGCTACGTCTACGAAAACGGAATTTCGGAGTACGTCACCGAGCTTGCGGGCGAGACCTCGCTCACCCCTCCCGTGCTTTGGCATCTCGAAACTCAGGGAACCGACCGTGAGGACAAGAAGGAGTACAAGCTAAAGGCTGACTTTTCCTTCTGCGTAACGAACAACGCCAACAAGATAGAATACTACCACAACTCGAGCTTCCTCGAGCACGGCGGCTCGCCCGATAAGGCGACAAAGGTGGCGTTTACCTACGCGCTCGACAAATACATCAAGGCTCAGGGCAAGTACAACAAGAATGAGGCTAAGATAACCTTTACCGATATCTCGGACTGTCTCCTTCTTGTAATAAACTCCTTCTCAACACAGACCTCTTACGAGAACCAGACTAAGAAGGCTATCACAAACACCTTTATTTATGAAGCGATGGCTGACTTCCTCAAGAACAATCTTGAGATATACTTTATAGAAAATCCCCTTCAGGCAGAGATATTTGCAAATCAGGTGCTTGTCAACAAGCGTAGCCGCGAGTCTGCCGAGGCACAGAAGATAAAGGTCAAGACAAACCTTACGGGCACTATCGATATAGCCAACCGCGTTGAAAAGTTCGTAAACTGTCTATCAAAGGACCCCACGAGACGTGAGCTTTATATAGTCGAGGGAGATTCGGCTCTCACGTCCTGTAAGCTCGCGAGAAACGCGGAATTTCAGGCGATAATTCCCGTCAGAGGTAAAACACTCAACTGCCTTAAAAGCTCCTATGAAAAGATATTCAAGAACGATATTATCACCGACCTTCTTCGCGTTATCGGCTGCGGAGTCGAGATAAACGGCAAGGTCAAGGGCAATATTCCAGAGTTCAATATGAATCTTCTCTATTGGTCGAAAATAATCATTTGTACCGATGCAGACGAGGACGGCTTCCAGATAAGAACGCTGCTTCTTACCCTCTTTTACCGCCTCTTACCCACTCTGCTTAAGGAAGGAAAGGTCTTTATTGCCGAAACGCCCCTCTTTGAGATAACGACTAAGGACAAGACCTATTTTGCATACGATGAGTTCGAGAAGGCAGACATTTTACGCGAGATTGGAGATACCAAATACTCCATTCAGCGTTCGAAAGGTCTTGGCGAAAACGAGCCCGAGATGATGTCGCAAACTACGATGAATCCTGCCTCTCGCCGCCTTATTGCAGTAACTCCCACCGACCCCGAGGCAACCGAGCTTATCTTCGATACCTTGCTTGGAGACAATCTCCCCGCAAGAAAGAAATTCATTGCCGAGCACGGCAGCGAGTACGCCAAGGACGCGGATATTTAATAATTTATTTATAAAGGGGAGACGCCTTCTCCCCTTTTTCTATTTGAAAATATTATCGTGCGTGTATGCAGTGACAAATTGGTATTTATCGGGGTGAGGTTTAACAAAATCGTTCGTTTTTTCGGGGCGTGCGTCCAAATTTGCTTTGCAAATAGACGTCCCGCATTTTACACTGGCACGCAAAGTTGTTTTTTTGGGTTAAAATTAGCAACTTTATATAAAAATCGCACTATTTATCCGATATTTTTAAACTAATTTACTTGAAATAACTTGAAATAATATGATATTTGTGCTAAAATAATTTTAATAAAAGTTTTTAATTTTCAAAAAACTACTAAAAAGGAGAAAATTTATGAAAAAATTTTTATCTATCGTTTCATTGTTGCTCGTTGCAATGATGATATTTGCAATGCCCACCTTTGCTGAAGAGGCAGAGACAGAGGACGCACCCTTTGTGCTTCCCAACGGTATCAAAAAACACTATGCCAACGACATCACAGGAAAAATTCCCACCATTGACGGTACTATCGCTGAGGGCGAGTACGGCGAACTCACAATAAGAGTTACCGAGCCTAAGGCAATGGTAGGTGACACGGGCGTCTTCATGACCGAGCCCGCTGACCAGAATCTCCACAACGAGTACGTTGACTTCTGGTTCGCTTATGACGAAAACAACGTTTACATAGCAGTTCACCTTGGACCTATGCCTTACGTTGACAACGGCGACGAGTTCAAGAAGAACGACGTTGCTTTCAGAAACAACACCTTCTTTAAGTTCGGATTTGACCTTCAGGACCTTATGGGCGGATATGTACGTTTCGGCGGTGCAAGCACCTCTTCGGCTACGACGGGCGGTTGGAATGATCCTCGTTATTACGAGTTCGGCAAGCCCAGTGTTTCTCCCGTTAAGACAAACACCTTCGTTACAGAGCTTGTATCAAGAAAGGTTGACGTAGCTACAGGAACCGACATAGCGTTCGGTGACCTCTCGACCGCTAACGGTAACGCAAACTATGCTGACGGTGCTTGGGAGCAGTATATCGAGATGAAGATAGACAAGAAGGCTACCGCTCAGATGCTCAACGCGTGCTTCTTTACCGACTATGACAATATTGCCAACGCAATGTATTTCTCGTTTGACGTTAACGCGTTCAAGGCAGAGGGTGCATACAAGGCTGACGGAAAGACCGAAAATCTCGAGCCCTGCGTAAACCAGTACTGGTCTTGGCTTGGCAACACAAACATCGCAGGTAAGCAGGCTGAATATGCTGACTACGGTTATTATGAGGGAATGAAGGGCCACGAAAATCTTTGGGATATCATCATTTTCGGTGACGAGAACACAGTAATTACTCCCGCCGATCCCTTCCCCGTAAGAGAAGAGACCGAGCCTGTAACAGAAGCTCCTGTGACCGAGGCTCCCACAAATGAGAATCCCACCGAGGCTCCCGCAACAGAAGCTCCCGTGACCGAGGCTCCTGCCGAGGGCGGATGCGGCTCCTCCGTTGCAGTCTGCGGAATCGCACTTGTAGCAGCTCTTGGAACTTGCACAGCATTTGTCGCAAAGAAAAAAGAGGACTAATTAAATAGTTAAAAACCAAACGGAGAGGCAAATGCCTCTCCGTTTTTGTGCTTTAAATTGGTATTTGTAGGTGCGTTTGATTTAAACCGAAAATGTGCGATACCCGAAAACACGGTAGGGGAGGGGCTTGCTCCTCCCGCCTCAAACAATAAATGGCAACAAAAGAAATTGGTTGTAGATAAAGGTTTAACACTCTATTTACAATAAATTCTTGTTGTATCTTTTTTCGGGAGGA
>JAFVSI010000004.1 GCA_017503865.1 Clostridia bacterium
ATTCACCCTTCGTGGCGTTTCGAACGATAGGGGAGCTTCGCTCGTTGCGACGAGCGACCAACGCTACGCGCGTTGGATTGCGGTCTCTTTTTGAAAAAAGAGACGCAAAAACTTTTCAACCACTTGCCCTAAGTCTCACCGATAAATCAAAATTTAAAACAAAAGCACAATTGAATAATTTAGAAATTCCAATGAATCTCAACGGGTATATTTCTCGTACCCGAAATGCGTTTTCCGACTACTATTTTATCAACAAATAACAGCACGGCTTCCCTTGTCAAATGCTCGAGGTTGACGCATTTTTCGATAAGCTCACGACGGTCGTTCTCTTGGGCGAGTTTTGTCTCAATTTCAGAAAGTTCGCACTTGAGTTCTATTACATTTTCCTCAATTTTTTGCTTTTGATTAGAGAATTCTCCCGATAGCTCGACAAAAGTCGCTTCGGCGATGATTCCCTTTACCTTGTCAAGATATATTTCCCGAAGTCCCCTTGAATATTCACCAAGCTTTTTCTCACAGCTTTTCAATCGCGTTTCAATGTCCTTTTTTCGTGTGTTAAGTCCACAAAAAAGCTTCGTACAGCGTGCAAGCTCATCAAGGTCAATATACTCCCGAGTGAGGCATCTAAGCTCGTCAAGGACGATTTTTTCAAGCCTCTCGACCGAAATAAACGCTCCCACGCAAGAATCCCTTGAAAAGTGGCGGCTCTGGCACTGAAGATAGTTCTTCCCCTTCGACTTTGAGGAACGCATCACGTAGCCGCACGAGGCACAATGCACCTTCCCTGCGAAAATACCCACCTTGCCGCACGCAAACGGCTTTGAGCGTTCGGCTATCATTCCCTGAACTCTATCCCATAGCTCTCGCTCGATTATGGGCTCGTGAGTGCCTTCAACTACGTACCACGAGTCCCTCGGGCGTGGACGGCTCTTCGACGTCTTGTAGGAAATACTTTCGTACTTCCCTTGCACCATATTTCCGATATATATTTCATTGGTAAGCATACTTGAGATGGCAAAATACTTCCACGCGGTACTGTTCTTGCTCGGTGGGAGCTTGAAGCGAAGCCCCTCTTGTCGCTTGTATTCGGTGGGATTAGGCACTCCCCTATCGTTTAAAATCCTTGCGATAGCCGTCTTTCCGTATCCTATCGAGAAAAGCTCAAATACCTCTCGCACGACCGCCGCCGCCTTTTCGTCAATTATGAGATGCCCTTTTCTATCGGGATCCTTTTTGTAGCCGTAAAGAGCGAACGAACCGATGTGAAACCCATTTTTGCGGCGGCTGTCAAGGGCAGATTTTATACTCTCCGACATATCCTCAAGATACCATTCGTTTACAAGTCCGTTTATCTGTCGGCTCTTTTTGTTGCCCTTGTTTGCCGTGTCGGCATTATCAACTATGCTGACAAAACGAATACCCCAAAGGGGAAAAAGACCGTGTATGTATCTCTCGACAAGCTCAAGCTCACGGGTAAAACGCGACTGCGTCTTGCAAAGAATCACGTCAAACCTTTTTGTTTCGGCATCTTCAAGCAATCTTCTGAACTCTGGGCGAGTCCTGTCGGAACCCGCATAGTCGTCGTCGCTGTAAACGTCATATAGCTCCCAACCCATATTTGCCGCATATTCGAGAAGCATAGCCTTCTGGTTTTGTATGCTTATCGAATCGTCCGCCGAGTTTTGCTTGTTCTTGTCTTCCTCGGAAAGCCTGCAATAGATGGCTACCCTCTCACTCACGGTCTCTCTCCCCTCTCGGATGTTCTACAAACTTCGCTTTTTATGAGCTTCAACCATATAGCGAAAAATTTTTCACGGTCAATATTCCCCTTCCCAAAAACGCTGACACAGTATTTGTTCTCCCCTTCCATTTGTTGCCCCCTTAAAAATATTCTACTTAAAAGTATGCAAAATACCCCTTGAAATATTTTTAAAAAGATATTATAATATAAGCACAAACAAAAAGGAGATTTTTTATATGAACAAAAAAATTCTACTTAACGTGGTAGCTCTGTTTTGCTTGCTATCGGTCATTATGAGTACTCTTGCAGTATCCTTGTCGGCGGCTGAAGTGAAATACGATACCCCCGTGCACAAGGATATGTGGGAGGAGCCGAATTTTGACGATCCCTCGACGTATGCTTATTCCTTCGCTTTTGTCGGCGACACACAGTGTATTACTATCGGTGACCGACTCGACGGCACAAACAAGCTTGAACGCCTTTACAAATATATTGCAGACACGGCGGAAGAAAGAAAGCTTGAACACGTATTCGTGCTTGGCGACATAACCGAGATCGGTTACTGGAATGACTACAACATGGTAAACGCCGCAAAGGACTGGCCTACCGTTACCGAAGAGTGGCCTATCGCACAAAAGGCTATCTTCCAAATGAACGGTAAGGTTAAATACAATCTCTGCCGCGGAAACCACGACGACTATATGATGAACGATTACTTTAACGTTCCCGAATATACCGATCAGTTTAAGGGAGAGGGCGGCTTCTTCACCGAAAAGAATGCAACCTACCCTAAGGGCGGACGAAATAAGGCAAAGAACCCCACGGGTGCAGTTTACTGGAGTGCCACCACAGGCGTACAGGACGAGACAATTACAAACTCGTGGAGAACGATGGAGATATGCGGTACAAAGTACCTCTTTATCACAATCGACTACAACCCCTCAGTTGCAGTTGCCAACTGGGTTGACGAAACTCTCGCAAAATTCCCCGATCATAAGGCTATAATCACAACTCACTCCTACATAAACGCCACAGGTGATTACGTTTACGAAACCTCCTCGGTTGCATATCACAACGAAATTCAGCCCGAGGTGCTCTGGGACAGAGTACTTTCGAAGCACGCAAACGTATTTATGATAGTTTGTGGTCACTCAATAAAGGCTAACATCCCCTTCTACACGGTTAACGTTGGAGACCACGGCAACAAGGTATATCAGTTCCTTATAAATCCTCAGACATACGATCTCAAAGAACCCCGTAAGGAGGGCGAAAAGCCTTCGGGTACACAGGACCAGGGACTTGTTATGTATATGAACTTCTCCGAGGACGGAAACACTATCTCGCTCAACTATTATTCTACCCTTCTTAACAAATTCCTTAAGGGTGCAAATTACACCATAGACGTAACTCCCGGAATAGACGAGGCAGGTAGCATTGACCTTGCAGGTCTTTCAGACTACGGTCAGGTAACCCCTCTTGTAACCGAGAAAAAGACTGCAACTCTTGACGGAGTTATAAAAGAGGGTGAATATTCCGAGGTTAAGCTGACAAAGCAGGCGGATATCGGCAAGGGTAAGGTGCTCTCCGATATTACCGAATACTATGCTTACGACGATGAATATATCTATTACGCAGTAAACGCAAGAATGTCGACCTGCAGTATAAATCTTCACCTCGGCAGCTCACTTTACTTCCTTGACGAGCTCAAGGACGGTACTCACGATAACAAGATAACGATAAAATTCGGTACTTCCGACTGTACCATCGAGGCAAACGATTGCTACTCCTTGATAAGAAACAATCAAGAGGTATTCTGCAAGAGCGGCACAGACCCCGTCACCAAAAATAAGGTTTGCGAGTTTAAGATAAGCCGAGAGTATTTGAGACAAAACGGCTCACCCGATAATCTTCTCTCCTACACGCTCAACACGGGAATGGGTACACATCAGTTCAACATCAATGCAGACGCACAGAGCTTCCTCAAGGAAAACGGTGTTGAGAATCCCTATAAATGGACATATAATTACGTATATTTCGGCTCGAGGCCCGAAACACAGGAAGAGCCCCCCGAAACTACTGCCGCTACCGAGAGCGGTGAAAACGGCACCGAGAACGGTGGTTGCGGTTCAACTCTCACACTTTCCTCTCTCCTTTTAGTAGCATCTCTTGCATCTGCTGTTGCTATTAAGAAAAAGAAGGATAACGAATAAAAATTAAAATACAAAAAAGGCAGAGCCCGAGGCTCTGCCTTTTGTTTATTTAATTAGTCCTCTTTTTTCTTTGAAACGAAAGAGGTGCAGGTAGCGAGAAGAGCTACTGTTGCAAGTCCTGCTACGCTGATATACGAGCCACAGCCTGTGTCCCCGGTGCCCTCTGGAGTAGTTGCGGGTGCATCGGTTGCGGATACGTCGGGGACGTTTGTCTCAACGTCCTCGGTAAGCTCATCATCGCTTACGCCCTCACCCTTAATTGTAAAGGTATCAAGCACAAGACCGTTTATCTGTCTTGTAGTAAATGTAAGCTTATTACCCTTTATCGAAACGGTTGTGTAAACGGGCTGATCATTTGCACTGAAAATAAGCTTTTGCAAGGTCTCAACCGTTGAAGCTGCGATAGCGGAATGGTCCGGGGTAGTAGCACCGATAGTTACGTAGATAGTTCCCATCTCCTTATCGATAACTTTATCGACAGTCTTTGTTACTATCTTGCCGTCCTTCATAGGATACGATCTTGTATAAAGGTGAGAATGTCCCTGAATAACAAGATCAACTCCGTACTTTTCAACGATGTCTGTAAGATACTTTCTGTCCTGCTTGCCAGCCTTCTGATGATACATAGGCTCGTGACACATAATTATAGTCCAAGCAGCGTCCTTATTTGCCTCAAGGTCTTTTTCAAGCCAAGCTTTCTGTGCCTCGATTATATACTTATCATCGGGATAGGTCTCGTTACCTGTGTTTACGTAAGTACCTGTATTGAGAACGATAAAGTGTGCGTTACCGTAATCGTAAGAATAAATTGTCTCGTTGAAGTTATCTACCTGAACTTTACCCGAATCCGAAAGCTTTTCATATATAGCGGGATCCATTACAAGTGCATCAGAGGGAGCATCGGGATGGTTAAAATAGAACGAGAAGAAATTGTTTTTAACGTCGTTATCCATAAGTTTATCGTTAGCAACAGTTCTCGTATCGTGGTTGCCGATAGCAACGAAGTTCGCAATATTAGTACCGTAGTCACCGAGAGACTTAAAGTAACGCTTCCACTGATATGCCTGATAACCCGAGTCAACAACGTCCCCCGTGTGGAGAATGAATGCAGGATTCGGCACCTTCTTTATTGCCTCATTAAGTGCCGCATCAGCATATTTGAAGTGTTCCCACTGATAACCCTGAGTATCACCGACAGCGATGAACGAGAACTCGTCAAGCTCCTCTTTGGCGGTAGTGAAGCTGAACACCTTGCTCCACTGTGCGGAAGAGGTGCTTCCCTTCTTACCTATCTGGTATTCATAAGCGGTGTCTGCCTTAAGACCTGTTATCTCTGCCTTGAAATAGTCAATTTCGGGAACTGCTGTCTTTTCCTCAGCCTTTACAGCATCGACAACTGTCCAGTCAGCCGCACCCTTTTCTCTATATCTTACAGCCATACTGCCCTTACCAACGAATTTTTCATCAGCGGTGAAGGCAAAGAGTCTGTCGTGACTTGCGTCATTAAAAGAAGAAACAAAGTTGTAAAAATTCTTGGGATCAGCAGGCTCGTTCTCGTTTACCTTGTAGTCTGCAACGTTTATATTCTCGTATTTTAATGCAACGTCAGAAACAAGTCCAACCTTTGACGCGGAAATAGTAACGTTTGAGTAGTCCTCAATTTCGGAAGTTCCTTTGACGACCGTTCCACCACCCGGAAGAGTTACTTCCACAAGAAACATCTGCTGTGTGGGATTTATGTACATAGTGAGGAAATATTCACCCTCTGCGTACTTACCCTGAACGATAGATTCGCATATCTTCATAGCTGCACTTGTGATAGAAAACATTTCGGTCTTACCAAGCTTGAATGCAACCTTATCTATACGTGCACGGTTTATTTTAGCCGTGTAAACTGCCTGCTTGCCCTCGGGAATTTCAATTTCCGTACGGTTAGCCCCCGCAGAAGTCGCACTTATACCTACTGCACCGAGCATTTGTATCACCGTGAAAACGACGAGCACAAGTGCTATCAATTTGAGACTTTTTGATTTTTTCATTACGTTCTCCTTTTCAAAAACTTGAATTTCACCTGTATATTATATCACGGTTTTATTGAAAAGTAAATAACTTTGACAAGTAAAAATAAAAATCGAGGGTAACCCCTCGATTTTTATTTTTTAAGAAACGGTCAAAACGACCTTCCCCACGTTTTCGCCACGATATAGAATATCGTGTGCCGCCTCTGCCTCTTCTATCGGCAATACTGCGTAAATAGTAGGCTTTACAAGACCTGCCTCGATCTTAGGATATACGTCACGGACTATACCTGCAAGTATCTCTGCCTTCACAGCGGGTGTACGCGAGCGAAGCGTGCTACCTATAATTCGCACGTTTCTTACGTAAATATTCTTGAGATCTATCTCGGTCTTTGTTCCCGCAAGAGCGGCTATCATTATCCATCTTGCACCGTGAGTGAGATAGTGAATGCACTTGCCCATTATCTCACCACCGAGACAGTCGATAGCAACGTCAACCGAGTGTCCCGCCTCAAGTTCTTCCTTAAGGACGAGTGAAATATCCTCTTTTGTGGTAACTACTACTCTGTCTGCGTTAAGGTGTTTGATATTATTTGCTATCTCATCGGTCAAAACGGTGGTTATCACTCGTACCCCGAACGCCTTTGCCATAGGGATAATCACACTCGCAAGTCCCGATGCTCCTGCGTTCATAAGAAGCGTGTTTCCTTCCTTTATCTTGCCTTCGATAAACAAATTGAGATATGCAGTTGCGAATGCCTCGGGAATTGCCGCTGCCTCGACCATAGTACAGTTTTTAGGTATAGGCATAAGCATATCGTATTTGACGCTGACGTATTCGGCATATCCACCGCCACCAAGCAGTGCGCAGACCTTGTCGCCTATCTTCCATTCTGATTTTGTCTCTGCTTCTTTGCCTATCTCAACTATCTCGCCCGCAACCTCAAGTCCCATCCACTCGGGGCAGCCTGCGGGGGGCGGATAGTCGCCCTCTCTTTGCATAAGGTCGGCACGGTTGAGTGCTGTCGCCTCTATTTTTACGAGCACCTCGTCGTCTTTTATTATAGGATCGGGAACGTTGTCCCAACGTAGGCTTCTATCTTCATTTACAAGTATTGCTTTCATTTTTTGTTATTCCTTTACGTATTTTTTACACTCTGAAAGACAGTTTTCCACCGCACTCCGCCCAAGCACAAAGTCCTTGTAAAAAGGCTCATAGGCGTGTGAAAAGAAAATGTTTTCTATTCTGCCGTCATTCTTTATTCTTTCAAGTGTCTTTAGATATGCCTCTTTATTTTTTACGTTGCAGCGGTATTTATCAACCCCCGCACCTTGCAGACCGTCTCCCGAAATAAGTGTGTGACTTTTTTCGTCAAGAACACCTATCGAGTCGTCGGTGTGCCCCGCAAGCGGGTAGGTCGATATTTTGCCGGTAAGCACGCGAACATCGGTGACGACCTCTATATTTGGAGCTATCTCACAAACTCGAGCAAGTCCGCCCGCGTGGTCGCCGTGCTTGTGAGTGAGCACGAGTGTTTCTATATCGGTTAGCGTAACTCCGAGCTCTGCAAGTAGCGGAACTATAAAAGTATCAACGTCGTTAGCGGTAGTTCCGCAGTCAACGAGCATTTTTTTGCCATCTGCTATTATGAGAAACACCGAGGTATAAAGATTTTCAAACGGAATTCTCAAACGGTATACGTCATCTGTTTCTTTATAAAATCCAATCATTGTTTCTTTCTGCATCCGTCTATTTGTATATTCTGCCCCGTAATATATGAAGCCTCATCACTTGCGAGGAAGCAAATAAGATTTGCATTTTCTTCAACACTTCCCGTTCTTCCCATATAGCTCAGCGGAGTCGGCTGTGTGTGCTGTAAGTCATAAACGTCTGACGGAGAGACACTGCCGGGAGACACCGCATTAACGAGAACTCCCTTGTGTGCAACCTCTTTTGCAAGTGCTGAGGTCATTGAGATAAGTGCCCCCTTTGTGGCGGAATAATGCACCATATTGGCATTTCCGTACACTCCTGCAACCGAGGCAACGTTTATTATGCGACCGAATTCCTTTTCTAACATATCGGGCAAAGCCGCACGTATGCAGTACACAACACCGAGAACGTTTATATCAAGATATTTTTTCCAAAGCTCGACCGAGCTTTCAAGAAACGGAGACATATCTCGCCAAAGGGCTGCGTTATTTATGAGTATATCAACGTTACCGAAATGCTCCTTAGCACGCTTAAAGGCGTTGTTTACCGCCTCTTCGCTTGATACGTCACAAACGAGTGTCAAAATCTCTCCGTTTGTCCGTTCAATTTCTTTTTTGAGTATTTCTAACTTTTCTCCGTTTACGTCAAGTGCTACTACTTTTGCTCCCTCTGCGGCAAATTTTATTGCACACGCTCTGCCTATTCCAACGGCAGCACCCGTTACTAAAACGATTCTTTTATCAAATCTCATCTTAATTATTCTCCATAAGTTCAGTAATGATTTTCATATCCCGAAGTAGAGGCTGTGCCTTTGTCGCAAACTCGTCGTGCTCGTGTACGCAAAGCGACATACAGTTGCCGAGAGTGCCGCCTATCCGTCTTGAAATATGGCATTCGCCACCCGCCAAAAAGAGAAACGGAGCACCGAGTTTTTCTTTGAGCAGATTCATTATGCGTAGGTTTTCTATCTGTTCTTCCATTGTGTCTGCCCCTGTGACTATTTTACAAATATCCGCACCGCGTCGCTTTTGTTCAAGTGCTATTTCAAGCACTCGCTCAGCAGGGGTGAATTTGAATACGTGAGAGGACATAAGCACCTCCACGCCCTTTGCGTGAAGCTCGTCTATGATCTTCATTTGTTTTTTTATTGCCTCACTGTCTCGAGCAAGCTCGTCATCTTGTCTGTCAAAGAGGTCGCCCATAACGTCGCAAAGTGTCGCACCGCAGTCGGCAAGAAAGAGAAGTCCGTCTGCAAGCTCGCCGTCGCTCTTACCCTCGTTATGTGCATAGCGGTAGTTCGTTACGTAGGTCGGAAGCTCGGAAAATGAAAGCAAATCGCGGTAAACCTCGGGCGTGCGGTATTCGGGTTTGAGACGGCAAAACTGCATACCGAATGCCTCAGCTCCCTCAGCGAGCGAGAGAGTCATAAGCTCCTTTATTCTATCGGGTGTTTCTGCCTGCACCATAGAGACAAGCAGAGGCGTATCGTGATTTAAAAAGCTTTTATTTTTCATGAGAACGGTCTCCCCATAGCGTTTCTTCCGCCGTCTATCATTATGTTTTCGCCGTTTATAAACTGCCCCTTGTCAGATGCGATAAAGAGACAAAGATCTACTATCTCCTGCGGCTCGGCAGCACGCCCCAAAAGAGTTTTCATTTTTGCCATAGTCTCTCTTGTAAGCACCGGCCCCGGTGAGACACAAACACATCTTATGCCGTATTTTGCACCAAACTGTGCGATAGACTTCGTAAGACCGTACATAAGCCCCGCCTTTGAGGTGGGGTAGTCCATTCCGTAGCCGTCTCCCTCTGCACCCGTTATTGAGCCGATATTTATAATAAGTCCGCTATTTTGCTCTCGCATCTGCTTTGTCACCGCGTGAGCAAAATAGAATGGCCCTTTGAGATTTACGTCGATGCCCCAATCGTAAACGTCTATCGGTACGTCGGGAAATTCGGGGTGTTCCTGTTTGTTGACACGGCACATTCTGACAGCCGTTCCGCCCGCAAAGTTTGCGAGAATATCTATTCTTCCAAATTCCGCGACTGCTCTGTCGCGTGCCGCACAAATTTGCGAATAGTCACGCACGTCGCAGACAACACCGATAGCCTTGCCTTGCCCTTTTTCGTTTATGGCGGCTGCCTTTTCTGTGAGTGTCGCCTCGTTTACGTCGCACATCACAACGTTACCGCCAAGGGCAGAAAAATTCTCGGCAAAGAGAAGTCCCATTCCCGATGCAGCCCCCGTCGTTATTGCTACCTTACCTTTAAAATCCATATATTTCACCCATTACACCGCACCAAGCTTTTTAAGCTCGATGTAAATGCCTTCCTTTATGCTTGTGAAATCTTCTTTCCTCAGTCCTGTTGCCTTAAGAATTTTTGAGTTATCTATCTTTCTGTCATACGCTCTGTCATAGGTCCATATCCACTTGTTTTCAAAGGACTCGTAAAGCTCGCTTACGGGTACCCATTCGAACCCTACCCCCAAAAGCTCGGTATAGATGTCAGCAACCTCTCCCCACGTAAGACCTTGTGCAGAGGAGACGGTATATGCCTCGCCAATGCACTCCTTTTTAAACAAGAGATTGGCGATAAGCTTGCCCGAATTTCCCGCAAAGTCAACGCCTGCCGTAAGGTTTTTAGCCTCAAGCGGAAGTCTTACGGCTCTGCCTTCCTTTAAGGCATCTAAAATTTCGTGTCCCGATACCATATTTACGTCAAGTCTTCTCTCGGAAAAGGATATTACGGGGCGAACGATAGTAAAGTTTTTGGGATACGGATTGTCCGCCAAAAATCTTTCCGCCCTTGCCTTTGCCAAAGCATAGGTCTCCTTTTCAAGAAATTCCTCGTCGTCCTTTATCACGTCAAGAAGTTTAGGTGCATTCTCGGTGATAGGGTGCTCGAGGTCGGCATAAACGCGATATGATGACAAGAATATAAGGTGGTCGGTATTCTTCGTCAAAAGCTCGTGATAAGGGATATAATCCTCATAATTTTTGTAATGGAGAAAGTTCACTATGCCGTCATAATGATTCTCCTCGAACAATTCTTTAAGATATTCAAGAGTCGCACGAGCCTTGAAAAAACGCAAATTTTCATTTCCTGACGTCTTGTCCTCAAGGCATATAACGTCAACCTTGTGACCGAGACGAAGCAGCTCGTCTGCCGTGTGTGTACCAAGCGTTCCACCGCCTGCAATAAGTAAAACCTTTTTCATTGTATCTGCCTCCAATCGAACAATACTCCTATTGGAAAATTCTTTTCATTTATGAGTCTGCCATAAACCTTTCCTGCCTCTTCGGGTGAGTGGATCTCGCAGATCAAATCGGCAAAGTTCAGTCTTTTTCCCGCTGTTAAAGAGAAAACAGTTTTTAGGTCATCAGCCTCTGTAAACAGTCCTGCCGAGGACTCTTTTTTAGGTCGTGCCAGAGTATGTGCTCCTATAAGAGAAATTCCCTTGGCGTGAACCTTTCCGTAGTAGTCTATCTCAAAATGCGAGCTTCTTGTACAACCGAGAAGAGCAATTCTGCCCATAGCTCTCATACAGTCAAGTGCTTGTATTAAGCCAATGCCAAGCCCCGTTACCTCAATACAGACGTTGACTCCGCCACCCGTTATCTCTTTTACTTTTGCAGCGAAAGACACCTCGGTTGGATCAAGAGCGAAATCAGCTCCCATTTTTAAGGCAAAATCACGCCTTTCTTTGATAGGGTCAACGGCAATTACGGGATATGCTCCTGCGGCTCTCAGCTCTTCGACAGCAAGAATACCGAGAATGCCAAGTCCCATTACCATAGCCGACTCGCCTATTTCAAGCCTTGTTTTTCTGATTGCGGCAAGAGGAAAGGTGGCAATGAGTGCCATAGATGCCTCTTTTGTAGAAACTCCCTCGGGGATTTTTGTGAGCTTGTTTCTATTTACAGTGATATTTTTCTTGTGCTTGCCCCACGCTACGAAAACCTTATCGCCTACACGCAGGTCTTTAACTCCTGCACCAAACTCACTCACCACACCTGCCGCACTGTATCCGACAGTACGGGGGAAAATAGCTTCATCTCCCTCGGCTACATCAATGCCGTTTCTATCCCCGACTATATTTGCTTTCTCGGTTCCCGAGCTTATGGCGGAATATTCGAGAGAAACAGTTACTTCATTTTCCTTTGGTGATAGGCATTCGACGTCGGAAAGCTCTGCCGTATTTTGCTTTGTAAATACTATCTGCTTTGTTTTCAATTATGTATCTTCCTTTCGCAAGATTTTAAAATAAGTTTATATAAATTCAGCTCATAATCGTAGGAATAAGGGTTTTTCTTGCCCCTTACAAGCTCCGCGAAATTTTCCATCATAGCGTCATATCTGTCGAAAGGCTTGCTCACTTTTTTTATGCGTGGCTCGTGCCACTTTTGGCTGTAGCTTTCGTTAGACACAGTATAAAGTTCACCGCTGTCTAAAAGCACCTCGAGAGGATTTATCTCAATAGTTCCCTTTTCACCGCAAATGACAAGCTGACGGCGTAGAAATCCGCCAAATTCGCTTGCAGATGTTTTTGCAAAGGAAACACCACCTGGATATTTGAATACGACCATTCCATAGTCTTTTGACTTTATTCCGTCAAATCCCGTAGAACAGTTAAGCGGAAGTACCTCGCTCGGCTCACCTTGAATTCTATATATAAGGTCAATAAGGTGACAACCGAGGAAAAACATCATTCCACCCGGGAATTCACCGAGCCAACGTCTAGTTTCTTCGGTGTGCTTACAGCCCATATGTGCCTCGACAGAATATATCTTGCCAAGCTCACCTCTTTCTATTTTTTCGAGGGCTGCCTTGATAACCGGATTAAATCTATACATATATCCCGTAGAAAAGGTAAGCCTTCTTTTCTTCAAAACACCTACAAGCTCCTCAAACTCTGCAAGAGAGAGTCCACCCGGCTTTTCCATATGAAGATGCTTGCCCGCTTTTGCCACCATAAGTGCGTATTTTGTGAGATATATCTCCTCGGTCTCTACCGCCACCGCCTCTATTTCGGGATCGGCAAGAATTTCATCGACAGTCATCTCCCTATACCCCTCAAATGCCTTTGCCTCTTTGGGGAATTTTTCTTTTTCGTTTTCGGGAAGGGCAAAGCCGACGACCTCGAAAATATCGTTTTGCTTTATGAGGCTCTGCCATATCATATTTCCATGACTGTTTTTGCTTGTTCCTATCTGAGCGATCTTTACTTTTTTCATATATAGCTCCTTCGGCATAGAGTTTATTTTCATTTTAACATCTTGACAATTGATTTTCAATATGCTATACTGCAAAAAAAGTAACTATTTTGCAATTATTATAAGCGAGGTGCTTTAATGTACGGTAATATTTACGTCTCCGAGCTCGGTGTTTCGAGGCACGAATTCAATAAATATCACTTTTGCCGAGGCAACAGTAATAAGAGAAAATCACGTCTTGGTGTTATATTAAAGGGATATGGAGCCTATATGTATCTCGGCAAAAAGCTAAAGGTATGCGAGGGAGATGTGGTTTTTGTTCCCGAGAACGTCTATTGTTATTCCGAATGGTACGGAGAGCCCGAAATTGAGGTGGTATATCTCAGCTGCTTTATGCACTATGAGAACTTCAAGTACGAACCGCAAAAGCTTGAGCTTGACGGTGACACAAAAAACGATGTTTTGCAAATAGCGGAGCTATTGTCAAGGGAGCAGCCGCCGATGTTTGAGGCGTATTCGAGATTTTACAAGCTTTTAGAGACAATAGTTTTTAAATTGAAGCAGAGCAATATTGCCTTTGATAAAACCTTGCAGACCGCTATTGAATATATAACCGACAATTTTGATAAAAGTTTTTTGATGGTAGAGCTTGCAAAAAAATGCTGTGTCAGCGAATCTACGCTTTATCACTTGTTTCAGAGAGAGCTCGGGCAAACACCTGTTAAATTTTTGAATTCGATAAAGATAAATATTGCTATCGAACATCTCGAAAACAGTAATTATTCTATTTCAACCATCAGCCGACTTGTAGGATTTAACTCGGAAAACCATTTTCGCAAAATCTTTACCGAGCTTACGGGTACAACACCGCTTAAATATAGAAAAGGCAAGGAATAAAATAATGCCCCTTACCTCAAACAACAAGGCTGACCGTCTGGTCAGCCTTGTTGTTTTTCTAAAAGAATTTGCCCTTATACAATAGCAGCATCTGCTGCAAGGTCCTCGTTGAGGTCTGTGATTATATCGCCCTTGACTCCAACGTATTTCATATCGAAGGGCACACCCGATGCCGCGACGGGATAGACGCCTGTCGTGTGATCGACAAAATAGGTAGCGAAGGGTGTTCCCTTCACCTCGTCTTCCGTAAGATTTCTCGTGAGCTGATGAATGATTGCCGCCACCATCTCAAGGTGTGCGAGCTCTTCAGTGCCGACGTCGGTCAGTATTCCCGTAACCTCGCCATAGGGGCTCGAATAACGCTGATGAAGGTATCTCATCGAGGCACCTATTTCACCGTCAGGACCGCCAAGCTGACTGATTATGACCTGTGCGAGCTTAGGGTTTGGATTTTTGATCTTTACGGGGTATTCAAGCTTCTTTTCATATATCCACATAATTCTTCTCCTCTCTAAGAATTCGCATCAAGTTCCCAGGGCCAGGGACCGTCAACCCAATTCCATTCGGTGCGGCTCTTATTGCCTCTATGGCAAATGGGACCGCATTTTTCGTTTATCGCGTTTGCGAGAGACTCTCTCTCAGCCACGAGCTTGTGATAATAGTCAAGTGCGGCACGGCAATTTGGATATGCGTCAAGATAAAGAACGGTCTCAATGATAGCAAAATCTACCGTTTGAAGCTTCCTTTTAAGCTTCTGACAGCTCTGCATTTGCGGTCTTGCGTCATTGTCAGGTCTCATTTCGTTTACCGCTATTGCCCGAGGATTAAATCCACCCGAGCGATAATTTCTCATCATATCAGCCATTCTTAACACCTCCGCATCCCTTTTGACAGGACGGTGCTTCGTCCGCCCAAGTTGCCAAAAAGGGCAAATCAAGCTCCTTAAATATCGTACCGCGTGAGAGCCCCATCTCGTTGTCGTAAAGCTCTCTCCACTCCTGAACGGGTGAATAGACCATAGCGAGAGGATATCCGCGAAGTCCCCAAGCACTTCTGTTGGGCTCAGCTTCTACCTTGCCCTTGTCATCTCCCTGTGCACAGCCGCCACCAAGCATTTTGCGAAGAAAATCCTCGTCAGGGGCGTCCCTTCGCACCGAAAATTCGTTTTCTCTATACATTTAAAGATTCTCACCTTTCTCTTTTTTGAGCATCATACCGCCACTACTCCGAGGGCATACTCTGCTCATCATCAGTGTATGCAAGAAGGTCGAATTTTGACAAAAAAGAAAGTCTTATATATCTTTAAAAGTCATGACCACCAGCCGTGCTGGTGGCTTGCGATAGCCCCCTTGGGGCATTCCACACGCTGAAGCCTATAGGCTCGTCGAAAAAAACGCCACTTGCGGTAATTGCCCTACCACTATTGAAATAGTAAATATCTATAG
>JAFVSI010000050.1 GCA_017503865.1 Clostridia bacterium
CTATAGATATTTACTATTTCAATAGTGGTAGGGCAATTACCGCAAGTGGCGTTTTTTTCGACGAGCCTATAGGCTTCAGCGTGTGGAATGCCCCAAGGGGGCTATCGCAAGCCACCAGCACGGCTGGTGGTCATGACTTATTCTATTTTGTTGTTACTATAAATCCGCCGCCGTTGTCACCGCTTACCGAATATGAGCGGGAAGTGACGGTGATCTCGGTTTCGTCACCTGAGAGAGCCTTGACGTAGAAAACCTTATAGCCCGAAGTGCTTATTGGCTTCTCTGACTCCTTGATAAGCTTAACGTAGCCTTCAAGAGAGAGCCCCTCTTCCTTTATGTAATTGGAGTGAGGTGTGCCAACGTAGCGGAAGGCGTTGTCGAAATCGGAAACCCCTGTCTCGCTCGATTTGCTTTCCGGGTATCTTTCGATAAATCCGTACTTGTGGGCATTCTCATAAATCCAATCGAAGGTGCTGTCGGTGCTTATCGATGTAGTGGTACTCCCAACTGTAAGCTCAAAGAGCATTCCCGTATGGAAGTCGCTGTGTCCTGCGGGAGTCGCATATCCGCTTTGCTCGACATACGTGCGGTAAGCTGAACGGACGGAAAGCTTCTTTGCCGCCTCTTTGTCAGATGCTTGATCGTAAAAATCCGTTATCATTTCATTGAGAGCATCAAGTGCGTCCTTGTTTGCGAGCATTCCGTCCTTTTGCAAAATATAAAGGGCGGAGCCGTCGGACGTGGGAAGCTCGGCGTTCATTGAAACGAGCTTCGACTCGGGATTTGCCTCGAAATCAAAGGGAGCTGAATTTTTATTTACAACGAGGAGAGTTCCCGTTTTTGTATCCGAAAACGAGCGTTTGAGGGTTTTGTTCGTTACTGTTTCGCTCTGTTTTCCTGTATCAACACTCTCACCGTCCTCGGTCGAGGCGGCAAGGGCAAAGGCGAGAACGACAACGAGTGCTAAAAAGACGGCAACCGTTACGTATATAACACGAACGAGATTTTTTCTTTTTTCACTTACCGTTCTGCCCAAAAGGGTATCTAAAATACTCACGGAAAATCTCCTTTCTTATTTGATTTTTTTGCGGACAGCTAATTACTCAGCGTCTCTGATGGAGAAGTCCATACGGCCCTTCTTGTCAAGACCGATGTACTTGACCTTTACGCTGTCGCCAACCTTAATGCCTGCGTCCTCAACCTTGTTGATTCTACGGTCGCAGATCTTAGAGATGTGAACCATAGCTTCCTTGCCGGGAGCGTACTCAACAAAGCATCCAATATCCTCGTTGGGCTTGTCCTTGCTTGCAAGGATCTTTACAACAGTTGCGGGGTAGGTGTTTCCAACCTCGGGCTCGAATACGATAGCATCGATCATAGCCTTAGCAGCTGCAGCACTTTCGCCGTTTACGGCAGCGATGCAGATAACGCCTTCGTCGTTGATGTCAACCTTAGCACCTGACTCAGCAACGATCTTCTGGATTACAGAGCCGCCCTTACCGATAACCTCACGGATCTTGTCGGGGTCGATCTTGAAGCTTGTCATCTTGGGTGCGTACTTGGAAACCTCAGCACGGGGAGCTTCAATTGCCTTGAGAAGAACCTCGTCAATGATATAATCACGTCCCTCGTGTGTTTGTGCGAGAGCTGCCTTGATAATTTCGGGAGTAAGACCGTCAACCTTAAGGTCCATCTGGATAGAGGTGATACCCTTGTGAGTACCTGCTACCTTAAAGTCCATATCTCCGTAGAAGTCCTCAAGTCCCTGAATGTCAAGCATAATATCCCAGCTTCCGTCCTCAGCGGTGATAAGACCGCAAGAGATACCTGCAACGGGAGCCTTTATCGGAACGCCTGCGTCCATAAGAGCAAGTGTAGAACCGCAAACAGATCCCTGAGATGTAGAACCGTTAGAGGAAACTACGTCGGAAACGAGACGGATTGCATAGGGGAACTCCTCGGGAGAGGGAAGAACGGGAACGAGCGAACGCTCAGCAAGTGCACCGTGACCTATCTCACGACGTCCGGGGCTTCTGGTGGACTTAGCTTCACCTGTAGAGAAGCCGGGCATATTGTAGTGGTGCATATATCTCTTTTCGGTCTCGTTGTCGATGCCGTCGAGCATCTGTGCCTCGGAAAGCATACCGAGAGTTGCAACTGTAAGAACCTGTGTCTGTCCTCTTGTAAAGAGTCCCGAGCCGTGAGTTCTGGGAAGAACACCAACCTCACTTCCGAGAGGTCTAATCTGGTTCATAGCACGTCCGTCAACACGCTTCTTGTCAACAAGGAGCCAACGGCGAACGATCTTCTTCTGGATCTTGTAAATGAGCTCTTCCATGATGGAAGCGATCTCAGGATACTCGCCTTCAAACTGTGCGATAATTGCGTCCTTGATAGGCTCAACTCTCTCATCACGGATGTTTTTGTCGTCTGTGTCAAGAGCTACCATCATATCCTTTTCGCAGAAGTCGAATACCTTGTCGAACATATCGTGGTCAAGCTCGCAAGAGGGATACTCAAACTTAGGCTTGCCGATTTCGTCAACGATAGCGTTAACGAATCCGAGAAGCTCCTTGATCTCGCTGTGAGCCATCATAATAGCCTCGAACATAGTGTCGTCGTCAACCTCGTTAGCACCAGCCTCGATCATAACGACCTTTTCCATAGAAGCGGCAACAGTAAGCTGAAGATCGCTCTTCTTCTGCTCAGCTTCTGTGGGGTTTACAATGAGCTTGCCGTCAACAAGTCCCATAAATACGCCGCCGATAGGTCCGTTCCACGGAATATCGGAGATAGAAAGAGCAACTGACGCACCGATCATAGCGGTAATCTCGGGAGAACAGTCGGGATCAACGGACATAACTGTAAGTGTAAGAGCTACGTCGTTGCGAAGGTCCTTCGGGAAGAGAGGACGGATAGGTCTGTCGATTACACGGGAAGTAAGAACTGCCTTCTCAGAGGGCTTTCCTTCACGCTTGAGGTAACCGCCGGGAATCTTTCCTGCCGCATACATTCTCTCGTCGTAGTCAACGGAGAGGGGAAGGAAGTCGATACCGTCACGGGGCTTTGCAGAAGCGGTAGCACAGCAAAGGATAGCTGTGTCGCCGTAGCGAACGAGAGCAGAACCGTTTGCAAGACCTGCCATCTTACCTGTCTCGATTACGAGAGGACGGCCTGCAAGAGTGTAATTGAACACCTTGAAATTCTTGAAATTCATTGTTTCACTTTTAGTGATAGACATTTTGTTTTCCTCCATTTTGATTTTTTGTTTATTTTCATCTTACGGAGGTTTAGCACTTAATTACAAGCCCCGTGCATATTTCGGGACGCATAATTAACTGCTAATCCACTCGTAAGAATGTTTTAAAAACTTGTAAACATAGAATGAAGGAGTGAAAAGACGAGTAGCGTGACTCAGTCCTTCACTCCAACAATTATTGAAATTACTTTCTGATGTTAAGCTTAGCTATGATCGCACGGTAACGCTCGATATCTGTCTTCTGGAGGTAGTTAAGAAGGTTTCTTCTGTGACCTACCATCTTAAGAAGACCGCGGCGGCTGTGGTGATCCTTGTGGTTAGCCTTGAGGTGCTCGTTGAGCGAATTGATTCTGTGAGTAAGAATAGCAATCTGTACCTCGGGCGAACCTGTGTCACCCTCGTGGGTAGCATAAGTTTCAATAATTGCCTGCTTTTCTGTCTTAAGCATAATTTTTTCACCTTTCTTAAAATTTATTTATCGAAAACACAGCGATCGGTGGGTGAAATGCTGAAATCAGCCGTAAATCCGAAGACCGTGCAGACGACATCACGATGAATTATAGCACATAAGATGTAATTTGTAAATAGTTTTTCGTAATTTTTTCAAATTTTTTTAAAAATATTATATAATGTAAAAAATTATCGCTTTTGCTTCTTAAAAAGTGAGATAGATCCTGATAAAACAAGCATTACGCCGAATGCCTTTCTGAGAAGACTCTCGTCTATTTTCGAACTGAGAAAGGAGCCTGCAATAGCCCCCGCAATACCAAAGAGCGACATAATGCACACCGCGAGGAAAAATATTCTTCTTTTTTGCAGATGTATAACGAGAGAAGCCGATGCCGAAAAGAGAAAGAAGGCGAGGTTTATCCCCTGAACCGTAAGCTGAGGCGTGTTTGTAAAGAGTGCAAGATATATAACGAAAAGTCCGCCACCGCCAACACCAAGTCCCGAGAGTACCGAAATTATAAATGCGACTATTATTGAAATTATCTTCATTTTTTCACCTATCTGAAAAACAGTAAAACACCCGATATTGCAACGAGTGCCGCAAAGAGCTTTTTAAGGAAGAACGTGTTTATTTTGCAAAGCAAGAACCCGCCTAAAAGTCCGCCGAGAATGGCAGGAATTATAAAAATTGAAAAGCCGCCAAAGCTCGTCGAGCCGTTCAATACGTATACAGTACACGACACTATTGAAAGCGGGAGCATAACACAAAGAGCATTAGCAAAAATATCCCTTGAATCGCCCTCTTTAATAAGCTTAGAAAGGACGAAAACTATAATTATTCCACCGCCCGCCCCGAGCAGACCGTTAACAAATCCCGCCAAAATCCCACCAAGTGCGAGCAGAATCGTGGAAGCCTTAAAAAATTTCATTTTTTCTCCAATAAAACTTAAAATTCGCTTGAAATATCAAAGTATATATGATATAATTTAATATGTATTGGCACTCTGTGCTTCGACGCAACGTATGCCTATATTTTACCCACAAAATATATATAAATTCTACGAAAATAAATGAGTTTTACATAAAGGAGATTAAGAATGGCGGATAAGAAGAAAAAAGTAACTAAAAAAGACACTAAAACTGCTAAAAATGAAAAAAAGCCCGCAAAGTCTCAGCCTAAGGTAGAGACTGTCGAAAAGAATGAGGTCGAATATAAGCCCTCTGCGGTGCTTCCGTACGTTCTCATACTCATCTCGGTAATACTCGCAATATGCTTTGTTACTATAAAGGTCTTTGAGGTGGACGGCGGTGCTGGCCCTTTCGGTGACTTCGTTATGTCCTTCCTTTCGGGAATTCTCGGAAGTGCTATGTACCTCTTGCCCATAACGCTTTTTTACATAGGAGTAAATAAGCTTATATACAGTCTCAGATGGTTTGGCGGCTCGAAGAGAAAGCCAACAGCAGAGCATAATCCCGCGACCGACAGAAAGCACGTAAACCTTGTTGTTACTATGTCGCTTTTGTGTATCTTTTTCGTCTCGGTGCTCTTTGGCGTTATAAATTACGATTACAGCGGCTTTGATATAGCAACCATCTGGAGCGACTCCGCAGAGAACGTTGACGGCGTGGTCGGTGGAATTATCGGCGGAAGCGTTGGTACGCTTTTGGCTATGTTCTGCGAAAAGCTCATACCCATAATTCTTCTCGTGTTCGGTATCATTGCTACCTTCCTTTCCGCAGTAGGCCTCACTCCTATCCGTATAATCGCTATGGTTCAGGAGAGACGTGCCGCAAGAGAGGAGCTTTTTGCACGTGAAGAAGAGGAAGCAGAGAGACTTGAGGAAGAGGAACAGGAGAACGGACAAAAGCAGCTTAAGGTCAAGACAGTAAAGCCTGAGGCAAAGCTCAAGAACAATGTAGTAGCCCAAGACACTCCCGAACAAGAAGATGAGAACGAGGAAGAAAACGATGAAGAGAATGCCGAGTACAAGCCTCTAACATCTCCCGTGTCTGTCTCAACGTCTCAAGGTACAAGCGGTGTTTACATTGGCATTAATGGCAATATTGAAACGATAAAGGAAAACACTCAAAAGGTTGAGGAAGAGCCCGAAAACGTTGATTTCGGCGGAGATCCCACCTTTGATACTAAGGAATATAAGGACGTTCAGGGCGTAATGGACGCTTTGAAGCTTCCCGTCACTCCCGTTAAGAACGAGGAGCCCGAGAGCGAAGAACCTAAGGTCGATGAAAATAAGGAAGAGACGAAGAAAGAGAACTCGCTTGAGCTAAAGGAAATGGAGAACGACGAGCTTCTTTCGGAGTATTCCGAGGTAGCACCCGAGGAAGGGGAAGAGGAAGTGGAGATTGAGACTCCGTACGTATTCCCGCCGATTGACCTACTTGCTGAAAATCCCGGCCCCAAGAATGAGGACTTTTCCGCAGAGCTTTCGGAGAACGCAAACAATCTTCTTAGAACACTTGACAGCTTTAAGGTTAAAATAGATGATATATCATATTCAAGAGGACCTACGATAACGAGATACGAACTTAAGCCCTCTGCGGGAACAAGAGTTCGTACCATTGCAAATCTTGTAGACGATATAGCTCTCAGCCTTGCGACTACGGGAGTAAGAATAGAAGCACCTATTCCAAATAAGCCCGCTGTCGGAATTGAAGTTCCTAACAGAACTCCCGAAACCGTTTATCTTCGTGATCTTGTAAATTCACCAAAGTTCTTTGAGTCAAAGAGCCGTCTTACCTCTTGTCTCGGCAAGGACGTTGGCGGAAACCCCATTTACTTTGATATAGCAAAAATGCCCCACCTTCTTATTGCGGGTGCAACGGGTATGGGTAAGTCGGTTTGTATCAATACAATAATTGTCAGCTTGCTTTATAAGGCAAGACCTGATGAGCTTAAGCTTATCCTTATAGACCCCAAAAAGGTTGAGTTTACGATGTATAAGAACGTTCCTCACCTTTACGCTCCTATTGTCAACGATCCTAAAAAGGCTGCGGGTGCTCTTGCTTCTGCCGTTGCCGAGATGGAAAGACGATTTGAGATTATTGAGCAGGCGAACGTCCGTGATATTACAGGCTATAACTCGACAATTGAATTTTATCCCGACAGAGAATATATGCCTCATATGGTTATAATCATAGACGAGCTTGCTGACCTTATGATGACAGCTCCCGATGACGTAGAAACCTGTATTTGCCGTCTTGCTCAAAAGGCAAGAGCTGCGGGAATTCACATTATCATCGGTACGCAGAGACCGTCTGTTGACGTAATCACAGGTCTTATCAAGGCAAATATTCCCTCGAGAATTGCGTGTACCGTTGCGTCCCAGACTGACTCGAGAACAATACTTGATATGGCGGGTGCCGAAAAGCTTATCGGACGCGGTGATATGCTGTTTGCTCCCGTTGGAGCATCGAAACCTATGCGTGTGCAGGGTGCATTTGTAAGCTCGGGTGAGGTCGAGGACATCGTTTCCTTTATCCGCGATAACAATGCCGCAGGTAAGTATAATGCTGAGTTTATCCAGATGATAAATGAAAAATCGGCAAGTATCAATAACGGTAAGAAGGGCTCTCAAGGAGCTATGGCTGATATGGATGCAGGCGGTGATGATGGGGAAGATCCCAAATTTAACGAGGCTGTTATCATAGCTATTCAGGAAGGAAAGGTAGCTACATCCTTCCTTCAGAGAAAGCTTGGTGTCGGATACGGCAAGGCTGCAAAGATAATCGACGCTATGGAAGCTAAGGGCTACGTAAGTAAGGCTGACGGAAATAAGCCTCGCCGCGTTCTTGTCACTATGGAAGAATATATGAGAAGAAAGAACAGTGATTCGTCAGACTTTGGTGACGATGACGACGAGATGTAAAGAAAAACAAAAAGCGGTGCAAATGCACCGCTTTTCTGTTTTTAAGTATTACTTGTTAGCAAGCTTTTCGAGAAGCTCGGTCTGCTTTTCAACGTTCTTGTAGAACGCCTGAAGCTGAGCTTCCTTCTCGGCAGCAACTGCAGCTGCTGCAGCAGCCTTTGCATCGTCCTCTTCCTTCTTCTTTGCGTCAGCCACCTTCTTTTCTTCGATCTCCTTGTAGTGAAGTTTATCGGACATTTTCTTGAATACTCTTACGAATACGAAAATGCTGAAAGCAATGATGAGGAACTGAATGATGGTCTGTATCCATTCGCCCCAAAGAATAGCAACCTCAGGGGAAGTAACAGCACCTGCATCGTCAACGACCGCTTCGCGAAGAACTGTCTTTAACTCTTCAAGGCTAATGTCACCCGTGAAAAGAGTAATGCAAGGGTTGATGATGAACTTAACAAGACCGTTTGTGATTGCGTTAAAGGCAGAACCTATAACAACTGCAACAGCGAGGTCGAGCACGTTGCCCTTTGTGATAAACTTTTTGAAGTCAGACCAAAAGCCAGTTTTCTGAGCTTTGAGGTGAGCCTTCATAGCCTTCTTTTCGGCCTTCTTTTGCTCCTTAAGAGCCTTTTTTTCTGCGTTTGCCATAATAAGTCTCCTTGATTTTATTAAAAAATTTGCTGTATAAATTATAACACCAAAAAGCTTCGATGTCAATAAAGAGAGAAAAAAAGTATAAATCATCAAAAAAGGTTGAAGAAGAGCAAGAAAATAAAAAAATTTACGTAAGCTCTTGACAAAATGAAAAAATAGGAGTAAAATCTCTTTATCATAGCGTTGATAGGGAGCAGTTCGAAGGAAGCTTTCACAGAGAGCCGTCGTTGCTGGAAGACGGTATTGCCCTTCGAAACTAAATCACCCTTGAGCTCATCATCGAAATTTTTTAGAGAGTAGAATGGTGCGTAGTCCTGCGTTAAAGGAGAGCATATGTTCGTATGCGGTGAGTGGTCATTTTTGGCAATCGGAGTGGTACCACGGAGAAAAATGTATTTTTATCTTCGTCTCCTGAATGAAGGAGACGAAGATTATTTTTTATTTTGAGAGGAATTCTTTATGCTTACACTTGATAAGGTATACCAAGCTTCATACGTACTTAAGGACGTAGTCAGAGAGACAGCCCTTGTTGCTTGTCCCAAAATAAATCCCGAATGTGAGCTTTATCTTAAAACCGAGAATTTGCAACTTACGGGCTCGTTTAAGGTAAGAGGTGCGGGCTTTATGATATCCCAGCTTACCGAGGAAGAAAAGGCAAGGGGCGTTATCGCTTGCTCTGCGGGAAATCACGCACAGGGCGTTGCTCTCGCCGCTTCAAAGTACGGTATAAAATCTATAATCTGCCTTCCTGACGGAGCACCCATATCAAAGGTAGAGGCTACCAAGAGCTACGGAGCTGAGGTAGTTATGGTTCCCGGCGTTTACGATGACGCCTACAAGCGTGCCCTTGAGCTTCGTGACGAGAAGGGATATACCTTCGTTCATCCCTTTGACGATGATAACGTTATCGCAGGACAGGGAACGGTAGGTCTTGAAATTCTCAACGAAATGAAGGACATTGACGCCGTTGTCGTGCCGATAGGCGGTGGCGGACTTATATCGGGTGTAGCTTACGTTATAAAGCAGCTTGCTCCTCACATCAAGGTATATGGAGTTCAGGCAAGCGGAGCACCGAGTATGTATAACTCGGTCAAGGATCATAAGATCGAAAGACTTAAATCTGTATCTACAATCGCTGACGGAATTGCTGTAAAGCAGCCCGGTGACAATACCTTCGAGCTTTGCTCAAAATACGTTGACGAGATAGTGACTGTAAGTGAGGACGAAATTTCCTCGGCAATACTCGCACTTATCGAGCAACAGAAGATGATAGCTGAGGGTGCGGGAGCCGTATCGGTTGCGGCAGTTATGTTCAACAAGCTTCCCGTAAAGGGTAAAAAGGTAGTTGCCGTTGTTTCGGGCGGTAATATTGACGTTACTATACTCTCGAGAGTAATTGAGAGAGGTCTTCTTAACTCGGGCAGAACCTGCAATCTTTGTATCGAGCTTGTCGATAAGCCCGGTCAGCTTCAGCTCGTTTCTACTATTATCGCTTCTCTCGGTGCAAACGTAATTTCGGTTCACCACGAGAGAGCAAGTGAGACAAAGGATATCAACGGCTGCTTCCTTCGCCTCGTTCTCGAAACGAGAAATTACGAGCATATCAAGGTTATCACCGATAAGCTCGAGGAAGTTGGATTTAACATAGTATCACAGTATTAAAAGGAGAATTATTATGAGCGAAAAGGTATATACGAAAAACGCACCCGATGCGATAGGTCCATACAGTCAGGCAGTGAAATGCGGAAATCTCGTTTTCACCTCAGGACAGATAGCAATAAACCCCGAGAGCGGTGAGGTCGAGGCAAAGACTATTGCAGAGCAGACCGAGCAGGTCTGCAAGAATCTTTGTGCCGTGCTCGAAGCGGCGGGAACGTCGATAGACAAGGCAGTAAAGACCACCTGCTTCCTCGCTGAAATGGCAGATTTTGCCGCATTCAACGAGGTCTACGGCAAATATTTCACCTCAAAGCCCGCACGTTCTTGCGTTGCGGCAAAGCAGCTTCCTAAGGGAGTCCTTTGCGAAGTAGAGGTAATTGCTGAAATTTAACGTGCTTTTTTGGTGAAAAATAATATAAGTTTAACGTCAAGAAAAGCAATTTTGTGCAACGTGCATTAAAATAGAAAAATTTTTGATACATATTGACAAAAAGAGATTTTAGTGTTAAAATATCTACATTAAATATTAAAAGCGACAAAGGGAATCAGTAGCTTGTCTTACGTTTTCAGAAATCCGACGGTTGATGCGAGTCGGAATCGTGCACAGGTGAAACTCCTCCCCGAGCTTCTGTCCGAAGGCGATGGCTGTGTAGGCACAGACGGAGTGTCACCGTTATCAAGGACAGCTTTACTGATGGGTAGAGTAAGAGTGGTTGACGTAAGTCAGCAATAAGAGTGGTACCGCAGAGTGTTAATGACCTTTGTCTCTTTAATTTAAAGAGATAAAGGTCTTTTTTGTAAAAATGCGGAATGATGAAAAAAATCAAGGAGAAAAAAGATGGTATTAAACGGTTCAGAGATACTTGTAAACGTTCTGCTCGAACAGGGCGTTGATACGGTTTTTGGGTATCCCGGTGGTGCAGTGCTTAACATATACGACGCACTGTATAAGTACAAGGACAAGATAAATCACTATATGACTGCACACGAGCAGGGAGCGGCTCACGCTGCTGACGGCTATGCAAGGTCAACGGGTAAGACGGGCGTTGTTATCGCAACGAGCGGCCCCGGTGCTACTAATCTTGTTACGGGAATTGCAACTGCATATATGGACAGCGTTCCTATGGTAGCTATCACGGGTAACGTTGCAACCCCTCTCATCGGCTGCGACAGCTTCCAGGAGGTCTACATAGCAGGTATTACGATGCCTATAACGAAGCACAACTTCGTTGTCCGTAACGTAGAGGAGCTTGCAGACACTATCCGCCTTGCGTTCAAGATCGCGGCAAGCGGCAGACCGGGCCCCGTTCTTGTAGATATTCCTAAGGATATTACGGCGGCAAAGACGAATTACGAGCCTGCCGTTCCCGACCAGATAAAGAGAAACGAAGAATATATCGGGGATATAGACGAGATTGCAGAGCTTATAAATAACGCCGAAAAGCCGTTTATCTATTTCGGCGGCGGAGTAAAGCTTTCGGGAGCGTCAGACGAGCTTCGCGAGCTTGTTAATAAGGCAGACATTCCTGCGGCATATACGCTTATGGCGGCGGGAGTGCTCGGATACGGTGAAGAGAACAACCTCGGTCTTATCGGTATGCACGGATGCTTCTCGGCGAACAGTGCGGCAAACCGTGCTGACGTTATGCTCGCTATCGGTACGAGATTCAGTGACCGTGTTGCACTTAATGCTAACAAATTCGGTCATAATTCGAAAATCGTTCACATCGACATTGATCCCGGTGAGATAAACAAGATAATAGTTGCCGACTACAGCATCGTAGGTGACGTAAAAACGGTGCTTACGGCACTTCTTAAGAAGATAAAGCCCGCAAAGCACGAGGCTTGGCATAAGCAGATAGCTAAATGGAAGAAGGACGATTACATTCCCGTTGACAGAGAGGATGCTCTTACTCCTCACAGCGTAATAAGCACTGCTTGCAAGCACGCAGGAAAGGATGCAATATTTGTAACCGACGTTGGTCAGCATCAGATGTGGGCGGCACAGTTTATCAGCCACACAAAGCCCCGCAACTTCCTTACAAGCGGCGGTCTTGGTACAATGGGATACGGATACGGTGCGGCAATCGGTGCAAAGATTGCGAACCCCGATGTTCCCGTTATTCACTTTACCTCTGACGGTTCGCTTCATATGAATCTCAACGAGCTTTGTACGGCTGTAAGCTATAAGGTTCCCGTTATCACGGTAATTCTTAACAATGCCGTTCTCGGTATGGTAAGACAGTGGCAGGGAGCTTTCTACGGAAGAAGATTTTCTTCAAGCGAGCCCGAGAGAGTCACCGACTACGTAAAGGTTGCCGAGGCGTTCGGAGGTGTTGGCTTCAGATGTAAGACACCCGCTGAATTTGAAGAGGCAATGGCAAAGGCTATGACACTTGAAGGCCCCGTTTGGATAGAGTGCGAGATAGACCGTGAAGAAAAGGTGCTCCCGATGATTCCTTCGGGCGGAACCGTTCACGATACAGTCTTTAGATAAGGAGGAATGGTTATGAATAAACAGTGTATGGTGCTTCTCGTTGATAACAACGCGGGAGTTCTTGCAAGAGTTTCTTCGCTTTTTATGCAGAGAGGCTTTAATATCGATTCTCTTACCGTTTCTTCAACGGAAATTCCAACTATTTCGAGAATAACGGTTACGACAAAGGGAGACGACAGAACGTTTAGTCAAATAATTAAGCAAACGTCAAAGCTTACCGAGGCAAGACTCGTGTTTCCCATCGAGCCCTTCGTGAGTATCATAAGGGAGCTTCTCTTGGTTAAGTTTTCAACCGAAAACATTGACTCCGAAAGACTTGAGAGCATAATTGACGATTACGGTGCAAAAATTATCGACGTGTCTAACGGATGCTTTGTTGCAGAGCTTACGGGAGATCCCACACTTATCGACGATTTTCTTGACGCAGTCAAACCCTTTAGAATGATAGAGATGTGCCGTACGGGTGCAACTGCACTTGAAAGCGGCAAGGTATCGTACGATATTGAATAAAAATTAAACAAATTTTAAATTTACAATATTTTAAGGAGAACAAAAATGATTACCAAGTATTACGATTCTGATTGCAATCTTGCAATGCTCGACGGCAAGACTATTGCCGTTATCGGATTTGGAAGCCAGGGACACGCACACTCTATGAACCTCGCTGAGAGTGGCTGCAACGTAGTTGTAGGTCTTAGAAAGGGAAGCGGACATTGGCAGAAGGCGGCTGATTTCGCAGCAACTCACCCCAACTTCAAGGTTATGGAAGTTGAGGAGGCGGCAAAGGCAGCTGATATCGTTATGATGCTCGTTCCCGATGAGCTTGCTGCTGACATCTACAACAAGCAGGTAGCTCCCAATATGAAGGACGGCGACGTACTTATGTTCGCTCACGGCTTCAACATTCACTTCAACTTCATTCAGCCCGCTAAGAACATAGACGTTATTATGGTAGCTCCTAAGGGTCCCGGACACACGGTTCGTAGCCAGTATCAGGAGGGCAAGGGTGTTCCCAGCCTTATTGCTATCCATCAGGACTACACAGGCAAGGCT
Organism: Clostridia bacterium; assembly: GCA_017503865.1. Lineage (GTDB taxonomy): Bacteria > Bacillota > Clostridia > Oscillospirales > CAG-272 > HGM12713. The sequence goes on from JAFVSI010000050.1 coordinate 13,454, forward strand.
AAGGAGTACGCGCTCGCTTATGCTTGCGGAATCGGTGCAGGCAGAGCAGGTATTCTTGAGACGTCCTTCAGAGAAGAGACCGAGACCGACCTCTTTGGAGAGCAGGCAGTTCTTTGCGGTGGTGTAACCGAGCTTATGAAGGCAGGTTTTGACACTCTCGTTGAGGCAGGCTATGAGCCCGAGATGGCATACTTTGAGTGTATCCACGAGATGAAGCTCATCGTTGACCTTATCAACAACGGCGGTTTTGCAATGATGAGATACTCTATCTCCAATACCGCTGAGTACGGTGATTACAGAACAGGTAAGAGACTTATCACTGAGGAGACAAGAAAAGAGATGAAGAAGGTTCTCTCCGAGATTCAGGACGGTACCTTTGCATCTGAGTTTATGCAGGAATTCTCGGCAGGCAGAAAGGCTAAGTTCCTCGCAACTCGCCGCAAGGAGTCCGAGCACAAGCTCGAGGCTACAGGTGCTGAGCTCCGTCAGATGATGAGCTGGCTCAAGAAGTAAGATAAAATTAAACGGTTGGAGTCCGAGGCTCTCCTCGGGCTCCAACAAAAATAAAAAGAGAGGGAGCAGATTATGTTGGTTGCAGTAAACGTAGGTAACTCAAGAATAAGCTTTGGTTTTTTCAAAAACGAGAGCTGTGAGCTTGTCTCAAAATTTAAAATTTCGACCGATATAAATAAGACCTCTGACGAATATCTCGCCCTTATAAAAGCTGTGTCGGGCGAGATAAATATTTCGGGAGAAGGATTTGACGATTGCATTTTCTCCTCGGTAGTTCCTCAGCTAAATTCAGTTATAAGTGAGACGCTTGAGAGGTTTACAGGTATTTCTCCCAAAATAGTTGGTCCCGGTCTTAAAACGGGATTTCCGATAAAAATAGACACCCCCTCGGAGCTTGGTGCCGATATAGTGGCAAATACCGCTGCGGTAATAGGAGCGGCAAGAGAAAAAGGGGATAAGAATTTTTCTTCGATAGTCATTGATATGGGAACGGTGACCACCGTTTCGGCAATAAATAAGAACGGCGAATATATCGGCTGTTCAATCTTCCCTGGTGTCGGTATTTCGTTTGACGCTATGCACGGCAAGACTGCACAGCTTCCTAACGTGATGCCCGATAAGCCGCAAAGGGCAATAGGGAAGAATTCGAGGGATTCGCTTCGCTCGGGTATTATTTTGGGTAACTCAATGATACTTGACGGTATGTGCGAAAAGTTTGCTAAAGAAATGAAAGTTGAAATAAACGATACTCTTCTTCTTGCAACGGGTGAGTATGCCGAGAGTGTTATAGCCTCGTGCAAAAACGACTTCGTTTACGAAGAGAATTTGACTCTTAAGGGGTTGTGGTATCTTTTCGACAGTAATCGACAAAAATAAGTTTTAGGTTTGATAATAATCGGACGTGTCCGTTGTTATATATTTTCAGGCACCGTACCCTTGCGGACGGTAGCATCGGGTGAAAGTCCCGAAGAAAGGAACATTATATGTTCAAAACTAAATTTTTAAAGACAGCACAGACGGCTGTACTTTGCGTGGAGGTATCGAGATGAAAAGAACACAGTCAAAGATACTTCGTATGGTTGAGCTTGCAATGCTTGTGGCACTCGTTGTAGTTTTACAGTTGCTTGGCTCGTTTGTAAAAATAGGACCGCTTCCTATGTCCTTCGTGCTTGTGCCGATAGTCATCGGTGCTTGCTTGCTCGGTGCTAAGGAAGGAGCTATCCTCGGAGCTGTATTCGGTGTTATCACTATGGTAATGGGAATCAGCGGCGTTGACGCATTTTCGTTTTTGCTTTGGGAAGCAAGTCCTTTTTGGTTTGTTGTAATTTGCGTTTTAAAGGCGACTGCTGCCGGACTTTGCTCTGGACTCGTATATAAGCTCTTAGGCAAAGCATTCGGTGACAAATATACTTACGCAAGAACAGTACTCGCTTCAATAACGGCACCTATAGTTAACACGGGAATCTTCGTTATTGGAATGCTTGTATTTTTCTTCGATACTATGCAGGGGCTTCCCGCACTTTTCCCCGAGGCGTTCGGTCAGTATGGAAATGCTTTTGAGCTCGTTTTCCTCGGACTTGCAGGACTCAATTTTGTCGGTGAGTTTGTTGTAAACCTTGTTCTTTCACCTGCAATGGTAAGAATAATTGATGCTGTAAAAAAGAGAATTAAGATATAATTTTAAAGTTTTAGGAGATAAATTATGAAACTTCGTTCCGATAACGTAACAAAGGGTGCAGAAAGAGCACCGAACAGAAGCCTGTTTTATGCAATGGGCTATACAAAAGAAGAGCTTGATCGTCCCCTTATCGGTGTTGTCAGTGCACACAGCGAGATAGTACCGGGACACTACCACCTCGATAAGATCGCCGATGCCGTAAAGGCAGGTATCAGAATGGCGGGCGGAACACCCGTGCTAATTCCTGCAATCGGTGTATGCGACGGTATAGCTATGGGACATATCGGTATGAAGTATTCACTTGCAAGCCGTGAGCTTATAGCAGACAGCGTTGAAACGATGACTATGGCTCATCAGCTTGACGGACTTGTTCTTGTTCCCAACTGCGACAAGATCGTTCCCGGAATGGTAATGGCGGCGGTAAGAATGAACGTTCCAGCTGTCGTTTGCTCGGGCGGTCCTATGCTCGCAGGAAAGTATGACGGTCAAGAGGTAAGCCTTTCTAAAATGTTTGAGGCAGTGGGTGCTTATAAGGCAGGTATCATTGACGGTTGCAAGCTCGAAGAGTGTGAGCAGGGCGTTTGTCCCGGCTGCGGCTCGTGTGCGGGAATGTATACCGCAAACAGTATGAACTGTCTTTGTGAGGCAATAGGAATAGCACTTCCCGGAAACGGAACTATTCCGGCTGTATCAAATAAGAGAACGATGCTTGCAAAGTATGCAGGTATGGCTATAATGGAGCTTGTTAAGAAGGATATAAAGGCAAGAGATATTATCAACGAGAAGTCTATCTCAAACGCACTCGCTTGCGATATGGCTCTCGGTTGCAGCTCAAACAGCGTTCTTCATTTGCTTGCAATTGCAAACGAAGCAGGTGTTGAGCTTGACCTCAACCTCTTTAACAAGATGAGTGAAAAGGTGCCGAACCTTTGTCACCTTGCTCCTGCGGGAGATACACATATTCAGGATCTTGATGCCGCAGGCGGTATAAGGGCCGTACAGAATGAGCTTCTCTCAGTAGGACTTATTGACGGCACCGCTCTTACAGTTACAGGTAAGACGGTAGCGGAGAATATCGAGGGTGCTCATATCCTTGATACGAATTCCATTAGACCGATAAGCAACCCTTACAGTGCAACCGGCGGAATTCAGATACTTTGGGGTAACATCGCACAGAACGGCTGCGTTGTTAAGAGAAGTGCAGTTGCTCCCGAAATGCTTTGCCACGAAGGCCCTGCAAGAGTATTCAACTCCGAGGACGAGGCAATCGACGCAATTTATAACGGAAAGATAGTTGACGGAGACGTTGTGGTTATCCGTTACGAAGGCCCCAAGGGTGGTCCCGGAATGAGAGAGATGCTCAATCCCACGAGTGCACTTGCGGGAATGAAGCTTGATAAAACGGTTGCTCTTATCACAGACGGACGTTTTTCGGGTGCGTCTCGCGGTGCTTCCATCGGTCACGTTTCTCCCGAGGCGGCTGACGGTGGAAATATCGCACTTATTGAAGAGGGCGATATAATCGCAATCGATATCCCCGGAGCTTCTATCAACGTTAAGGTAAGCGACGAGGTACTTGCAGAGCGTCGTGCGAAATACGTTGCTCCCGAGCCCAACGTCAAGAGCGGTTGGCTCGTGAGATATGCGAGAGCAGTAAGCGGTGCTGATAAGGGTGCCGTAATGAAATAATGAAAGGCTAATTTTGATATGAACTATACCAAATATACAAGACAGTATTTTCCCGCTCCCTCTAAGAACACCTCGTGGGTAGAGAAAAACTACATAGAAAATCCGCCCATATGGTGCTCGGTCGATCTTCGTGACGGAAACCAGTCGCTCATAATCCCTATGAGCCTTGAAGAAAAGCTTGAGTTTTTCAAGCTTCTCGTAAAAATAGGCTTCAAGGAAATAGAAGTAGGCTTTCCCGCAGCTTCGGAGACAGAGTATAACTTCCTTCGAACACTTATCGAGAAAAATCTCATTCCCGATGACGTAACCGTGCAGGTTCTTACCCAGTCCCGTGAGCATATCATTAAAAAGACCTTTGAGAGCCTTAAGGGTGCAAAGAATGCGATAGTTCACCTTTACAATTCGACCTCTGTCGCACAGCGTGAGCAGGTGTTTAAGAAGTCAAAAGAGGAGATTATCGCCATAGCTGTTCAGGGTGCTGAGCTTTTCAACAAATATAAAGAGGAACTTGGCGTAAACTATACGTTTGAATATTCTCCCGAGTCCTTTACGGGTACAGAGCCCGAGTTTGCACTTGAAATCTGCAACGCAGTGCTTGACGTATGGAAGCCCACTCCCGAGAATAAGGTTATTATAAACCTTCCCGTAACCGTTCAGGTATCAATGCCTCACGTTTACGCAAATCAGGTTCAGTATATGAATGACAACCTCAAATACCGCGAGAACGTAATCATTTCCTTGCATCCTCATAACGATAGAGGCTGTGCTGTGGCGGACGCCGAGATGGGCGTGCTTGCAGGCGGTGACAGAGTTGAGGGAACACTTTTCGGCAACGGAGAGAGAACGGGTAACGTTGACATTGTTACTATGGCACTCAATATGTTCTCGCAGGGAATTGATCCGAAGCTTGATTTTTCGGATATGCCCTCGGTAACCGAGCTTTACGAAAAGGTTACGAGAATGCACGTTTACGAGCGTACCCCTTATGCGGGCAAGCTTGTGTTTGCGGCTTTCTCGGGCTCACATCAGGACGCAATCGCAAAGGGAATGAAATGGAGAGAGGACCACACCTGCCGATATTGGACAGTGCCTTATCTTCCTATCGACCCCGAGGACGTAGGACGTGCTTACGAGACAGACGTTATCAGAATCAACTCCCAGTCGGGCAAGGGCGGTATCGGTTATCTGCTTGAGCACAACTTCGGTTATTCTATTCCTCTTGCTATGCGTGAGACAGTTGGATACACCGTTAAGGGCGTTTCCGACCACACTCACAAGGAGCTTTCTCCCGACGAGGTGCACGAGGTATTCAAGGAGAAGTTCGTCAATATCAATACACCTGTCGAGATAGTCGATTACCACTTTGTGAGAACGGCAGACCGTATGAAGGCTATCGTTACACTCGACAAAAACGGCGAGCATCTTGACATTTCGGGCATTGGTAACGGACGTCTTGACGCTGTAAGTAATGCTCTTAAGCGTTACCTTGATATTGATTACTCAAACCTCACCTATACCGAGCACGCTCTCACAGCAGGCTCAAGCTCGGCGGCTGTAACCTACGTAAGTATTACTTTCCCTGACGGAAAGGTAAGCTGGGGTGTCGGTGTTCACGACGATATTATCGCAGCATCAATAAACGCACTTGTTTCTGCGATTAACAGAAATCTTAACAAAAAATAAATTTGCATATACGAAAGGTAGAACGTCAAAATGGGAATGACGATGACACAAAAGATCCTTGCACATCACGCAGGGCTTGAGTCGGTAAGAGCAGGACAGCTCATAATGGCAAAGCTCGACCTTGTGCTTGGAAACGATATTACTTCTCCCATTGCTATCAATGAGTTTGAGAAAAAGGGATTTACAGGCGTATTTGATAAATCCAAGATAGCAATGGTAATGGACCACTTCGCACCTAACAAAGACATAAAAGCGGCAGAGCAGTGCAAGCAGTGCCGTGCCTTTGCAAAGACTTTTTCTATTGAGAATTACTATGACGTGGGCGAGATGGGCATTGAGCACGCCCTTCTTCCCGAAAAGGGACTTGTAGCTCCCGGAGAGCTCGTTATCGGAGCAGACTCTCACACCTGTACTTACGGTGCACTCGGTGCATTTTCAACGGGTGTCGGAAGTACCGATATGGCGGCGGGAATGGCAACGGGTATGGCTTGGTTCAAGGTTCCTTCGGCAATTAAGTTTAATCTTATCGGTAAGCTCCAGCCCCTTGTTTCGGGTAAGGACGTTATCCTTCACATAATCGGCAAGATAGGCGTTGACGGAGCACTTTACAAGTCTATGGAATTTAGCGGAGAGGGACTTAAGTCTCTTTCCATTGACGACAGACTCTGTATGGCAAATATGGCTATCGAGGCAGGAGCTAAGAACGGCATATTTGAAGTTGACGAGGTTACTCTTGCATACGTAAACGAGAGAGTTACAAGAGAATATAAGGTCTTTAAGGCAGACGATGACGCAGAGTACGAAGAGGTAATTGACATCGACCTTTCGGCAATCGAGCCCACAGTTGCTTGCCCTCACCTTCCCGAGAACACAAAGAACGCCCGCGAGCTTACCGATATTAAGCCTGACCAGGTAGTTATCGGCTCTTGCACAAACGGAAGAATAAGCGATATGAAGGCGGCAGCAGAGATACTTCGCGGAAAGCATATCGCAGAGGGAATAAGATGTATCGTTATTCCTGCAACTCAGAAGATATACAAGGAATGTATCAAGGAAGGATATATCGACATTTTTATAGATGCGGGCTGTGTTGTTTCAACACCTACCTGCGGCCCTTGCCTTGGCGGATATATGGGTATTCTTGCTTCTGACGAAATTGCGGTTGCAACAACTAACCGTAATTTCGTAGGTAGAATGGGACACGTGACCTCGAAGATCTATCTTGCAAGTCCCGAGGTTGCGGCAGCAACGGCAGTTAAGGGTGCAATTTGCGACCCGAGAGATCTTTGATAGGAGGGAACCCAAATGAAAACAAACGGAACAGTACATAAGTACGGTGACAATATCGATACCGACGTAATAATTCCTGCTCGTTATCTCAATACCGCCGACCACAAGGAGCTTGCTTCTCACTGTATGGAGGATATTGATAAGGACTTCGTAAAGAAGGTAAAGAGTGGCGATATTATCGTTGGCGGTGCAAATTTCGGTTGCGGTTCTTCTCGTGAGCACGCTCCTATCGCAATTAAAAATTCAGGTGTTTCTTGCGTTATCGCAAAGACCTTTGCCCGTATCTTCTTCAGAAACTCAATAAATATCGGTCTGGCTATTCTTGAGTGCCCCGAGGCAAGTGAGAAAATCGAGAACGGTGACGAGGTGTCTATTGACTTCGATACAGGTGTTATCACAAACCTCACAAAGAACGAAACGTATAAGGCAGAGCCTTTCCCCGAGTTCGTTAAGAAAATCATTGATGCGGATGGGCTTCTCAATTCACTCAAGAAAGGTTGATAACTAATATGAAAAAGAATATTACAGTGCTTCGCGGCGACGGAATAGGTCCCGAGATAGTAAGCGAAGCAATAAAGGTGCTTAACAAGGTAGCGGAGAAGTTTTCTCACGAATTTAATTACACCGAGGTTGATATCGGCGGTTGCTCAATAGACAAATACGGTGTTCCGATAACAGAAGAGGGAATGGAAAAATGTAAGGCGGCAGACAGTGTGCTTCTCGGTGCTGTCGGTGGACCTAAGTGGGATAACGTTGATCCCTCTATTCGCCCCGAAAAGGCGTTGCTTGCAGTAAGAAAGGAATTGAACCTTTTTGCAAATCTCCGTCCCACAAAGCTTTTCCCTCAGCTCGCTTCGTCATCTCCTCTTAAGGAAACGGTAGTTGGCAACGGAATAGACCTTATGATAGTTCGTGAGCTTACGGGCGGTATCTATTTCGGCAAGAGAAGAACCGAAGAGATTGACGGAGTTAAGGTTGCAACCGATGAAATGACATACAGCGTTCCCGAAATCGAGAGAATCGGTAGAGTTGCGTTTGAGAGTGCAAGAAAGCGTGGCGGCAAGCTCGCTTCTGTTGATAAGGCGAACGTGCTTGATTCTTCAAGACTTTGGAGAGCAACTATGCACAAGCTCGCAGAGGAGTACAGCGACGTTGAGTACAGCGACATTCTTGTTGACAATACCGCAATGCAGCTTATAAAGAACCCCTCTCAGTTTGACGTTATCGTTACCGAAAATATGTTCGGTGATATACTTTCCGATGAGGCAAGTATGCTCACGGGTTCGATCGGTATGATGCCTTCGGCAAGTCTTTCGGATACTACACTCGGCATGTACGAACCCATTCACGGTTCGGCTCCCGATATTGCGGGAATGGATATAGCAAACCCGATAGGTACTATTATGTCGGCAGCTATGATGCTTCGCTACTCTTTCGATATGCCGGCAGAGGCAGACGCTATTGAAGCGGCAGTAAACAAGGCGCTTGATGACGGATACAGAACGGGTGACATAATGCAAGAGGGCAAGACTAAGGTTTCTTGCTCCGAGATGGGAAATATTATTGCGGCAAATATTTGAGTGTTGCCGAAAAAGAAAGGATATGATTTTTAATGCTTAACATTAAGTATGAACTCGTAGAAAACAGAAAAGCAAAGCCCGATGAGAATTCGCTTGGCTTTGGCAGATATTTTACAGACCACATGTTCATTATGGATTATACCGACGGTAAGGGTTGGCACGATGCAAGAATCGTTCCTTACGGCCCGCTCTCTCTTGACCCCGCTTGTATGGTATTCCACTATGCGCAGGAAATGTTCGAGGGACTTAAGGCGTACAGAACCGCTGACGGCACTGTTCAGCTCTTCAGACCTGACAAGAACATTGAGAGAATGAATAACACAAACGAGCGTTTGTGTATCCCGAAGCTCGATCCTGCTGATGTTCTTGATGCAATAAAGGCACTCGTTGCTACTGAGGAAGCTTGGGTACCATCGCTTGAGGGAACGTCTCTCTACATTCGTCCCTTTATAATTGCGACTGATGTTCAGCTTGGCGTTCACCCCTCGCATACTTATAAGTTTATGATAATTCTTTCTCCTGTTGGTTCTTATTATCCCGAGGGAATAAAGCCCGTAAAGATATTCGTTGAAAACGAGTACGTAAGAGCAGTAAAGGGCGGAACCGGCTTTGCAAAGGTCGGCGGAAACTACGCTTGCTCCCTTATCGGTCAGAAGAAAGCTGAAGAAATGGGATATTCGCAGGTGCTTTGGCTTGACGGAATTGAGCATAAGTACATCGACGAGGTTGGTGCGATGAACGTGTTCTTCGTTATAAACGGAAAGATAATCACTCCCTCGCTTGCTGAGGGAAGCATTCTCCCCGGCGTTACAAGAGCGTCCTGTATAGAGCTTCTTCGTGATATGGGTTACGAGGTTGAAGAGAGAAAGCTCTCAATCACCGAGGTTGAAGAGGCATACAAGAACGGCACTCTTAACGAGGCGTTCGGTACGGGAACTGCGGCTGTCGTATCTCCTATGGGACTTCTTGACAACGGCAAGGAAAAGATGGTTATAAACAATGAAGAAATAGGACCGGTTGCACAAAAGCTTTACGATACACTCACAGGAATTCAGTGGGGTAAGGTAGAGGACAAGTACGGCTGGACCGTAAAGGTTAAATAATTAAAAAAAGAAGCTGACGCTGTCAGCTTCTTTTTCTTTACAAAAAACTCAAAATATGCTACAATAATATCAGTTAAATTTTTTGGGGGTACAAATGCTGTACTTATTTATAATTTTGTTCCTTGCGGCACTGCTTTTGTGGCAGTACGAAAGGATAGCTTTCACAAGAGTTATAACAGTTTTAAAGATAAAAAAGCTTTGCCGTGAGCGAGGCTTGAAATTCAAGGTAATAAACCGTGTGTATCCTTTTTCAAAAAATCAAAAAAACGAATTTGATTTTATCATCAAAATCGGAAGAACGGTAGTGCCCGTAAAATTCTTTTCGGCAATATCAAAAAGGGATACTATAATTTTCGATAGAACGGGAAAAATATGTTTTATAAGAAAATACAAAAGGGTATTTGACAGCGACAAAAAGCAAATGGTTAAAACCGTTAAAACTGTTAAGAAAATGCCCTTGATGAGACTCAGAAAAAAAGCTGTTTCCGAGAGGGATACCTGCTTTCCCGTATTCTTGAACGCCCCGAGCTATAACACGGTGCTTCAAAGAGACGAGAGAGGGAATATAGCAAACTTTTATGATGGTCCGAACCGTGTTTTAGGCTGCAATTTTCTCGACACCAAGACCTTTCTCGAGCTTATAAGGGTGTATGATGAGGGATAGGGCGGCTCAGCCTCTCGTCAATAAAATACGTCAAAGTGATTGACTTTTCTTTTTTGCTATGGTATGATGTAATTTGGATGGGAGTGTTTACAGTTTTTCCAAAAGATTAAAAAAGAAAGGTGTAAAACAAAATGAAAGTTGTAATTCTCGCCGGTGGTTTTGGAACTCGTATTTCCGAAGAATCTCACCTTAAGCCCAAACCGATGATAGAGATAGGCGGTATGCCTATTCTTTGGCATATAATGAAGAGCTATTCCGCACACGGCTACGATGATTTCATAATTTGTGCGGGATACAAGCAGCATATTATTAAGGAATTTTTCTATAATTATTTCATTCGTTCGTCTGACGTTACCTTTGATTTTTCAAAGCATACCGACAGACTTAAGGTTCATAATACAGATGCTGAGCCTTGGAAGATAACCGTAGTTGATACGGGGCTTGAAACGATGACGGGCGGAAGAATTAAGAGAATCAAGAAGTATCTTGATTCCGACGAGCCCTTTATGCTCACTTACGGAGACGGTGTTTGCGACGTTGATATGAGAGATATTGAGGCGTTCCACCGCTCACATGGCAAGCTTGCAACGATGACTGTCGTTCAGGCAAGTCAGCGTTTTGGCGTAATTAAAATGAATAAAGACGGAGCAGTATCCGCTTTCAGAGAGAAGAACGATCTTGACGGAATCCCGATAAACGGTGGATTTATGGTGCTTGATCCCAAGATAATCGACGAGTATATCGAGGGAGACGAGACTGTCTTTGAAAAGGATTCTCTTGAAAGAATCGCACAGGACGGGCAGCTTATGGCATTCCGTCACGACGGATTCTGGCAGTGTATGGATACACAGAGAGACAAGGAAGCACTTGAAAAGATCTGGAAGCGTGGAGAAGCTCCTTGGAAGAAGTGGTAAAAATGTTTGATTTAAGCTTTTATAAGGGTAAAAGAGTTTTCGTAACGGGACACACGGGGTTTAAGGGCTCTTGGCTTTGCCGAGTGCTTGAGAACGCGGGTGCCACAGTTTACGGTTATTCTCTTAATCCACCTACCGATCCCTCGCTTTTTGAGCTTTCAGGCGTGGGAAAATATATGACCTCTTATATCGGGGACATAAGAGATTTTGAAAATCTAAAAAAATGCTTTTTTGAGGCAGATCCCGAGATAGTATTGCACCTTGCGGCACAGCCAATTGTGAGAGACAGCTACAAGGAACCAAGATATACCTATGAAACTAACGTAATGGGTACGGTCAATATCCTTGAATGCGTAAGGCTTTCAAAGAACGTTAAATCGTTCTTGAACGTTACTACCGATAAGGTGTATAAGAATAACGAGTGGGAATGGGGATACCGTGAGAATGAGATGCTCGACGGTTTTGATCCTTATTCTAACAGTAAATCCTGCTCCGAGCTCGTTACGCATTGTTATAACGATTCCTTTTTTGCCGACAGAAGCGTAGCGATCTCAACGGCACGTGCGGGTAACGTTATAGGCGGTGGAGATTTTGCAAACGACAGAATTATCCCCGACTGTATAAGAGCGGCACTTGCCAAAAAGGACATTGTTGTCCGCAATCCGTTCTCGACAAGACCTTATCAGCACGTTATGGAGCCTATCTTTGCTTATCTTATGATAGCGGCACTTCAGTACGAAGATAGCAAGTATGCGGGTTACTACAACGTAGGCCCCGATGAGTGCGATTGCTTACGCACGGGGGAGCTTGTGGATCTGTTCTGCGAGACCTTCGGCGAGGGCATTAAGTGGATAAACAAGTACGATGGCGGTCCTCACGAGGCAAACTTCCTAAAGCTTGATTGCTCAAAGTTGAAGTCTGTCTTTTCTTGGTCACCCGTTTGGCATATAACCGATGCCGTCGAAAAGACGGTCGAATGGTCAAAGGCGTGGGCTGAAGGAAAAGACGTTCTTGCGTGTATGGACAAGCAGATCGAGGAGTTTATTTCGGTATCAAAGTGGATGAATAAAAATTAAAGGCAGGTCAGCGTCAATTTTGGTGCTGACCTTGCTTATGAGGAGACTGTATGAAGGCTGTCATAACAGGGGCAACGGGTGCTATTGGAATGGCACTTCTTGAGTTGCTTGAGAAAAATAAAATAGAAACGCTCGTTCTTTGCCGAAATGAGTCTTCGCGTGCCGAAAGGATAATGGAGAGCAAGTATATAAAAAAGGCGGATTGCTCACTCGATGAATTAAACTCTTTTAAAGCCGATAGTGAGTATGACGTGTTCTTTCACTTCGCGTGGGACGGAACGTTTGGTGAGACGAGAGACGACCTATACTTGCAAGCTGACAACGTAAAATATACGCTTGATGCGGTAAATCTTGCGAAAAGGCTCGGCTGTAAAACCTTCATCGGTGCGGGCTCACAAGCGGAGTACGGCAAGTGCGAGGGGATTGTTTCACCCGAAACACCTACCTTTCCCGAGATGGGATACGGAATCGCAAAGCTTTCGGCTGGACTTCTGAGCCGCGAGGAAGCTCACAAGATAGGAGTTCGACATATCTGGGTGAGAATTTTCAGCATTTACGGCCCTTACGATACAGACAGAACAATGGTGATGTCAACTGTACGCAAGCTACTTTCGGGTGAAACTCCTGCATTTACCCCTGCCGAGCAGATGTGGGATTATCTATACAGCAAGGACGCGGCAAGGGCATTTCTTTGCCTTGCCGAGAAGGGAAGAGACGGTGCGGTTTACTGTCTCGGAAGCGGCTCTGCAAGACCTCTAAAGGACTATATAACCGAGATAAGAGACGAAATAGACAAGGATGCTGCTCTCGATATAGGTGCAATTCCTTACAATCTAAAGCAAACGATGTTCCTTCAGGCTGATATTTCGAAGCTTATAGAAGATACAGGGTTTAGTCCCGAATATTCCTTTAAAGACGGAATACGTGAAACGGTAGCTTTTGCAAAAGACTTTTCAAGTAAAGAAAGGCGAAATTAAATGAAAAAGATTAGTATAATGGTACCTTGTTATAACGAGGAAGAAAACGTAGTTCCGATGAGCGAGGCTCTCACAAAGACGCTTGAGGCTATGGAAGGCTACGATTACGAAATACTTTTTATTGACAACTGCTCACTTGATAATACGAGGGCGTTGCTTCGCGATATTTGTGCAAAAAACAAGAAGATAAAAGCAATTTTCAATACCAAAAACTTCGGTCAGTTCAATTCACCCTATTACGGACTTTGTCAGACTACGGGCGACTGTACGATAAGCATTTGCTGTGATTTTCAGGATCCGCTCGAGCTTATTCCCGAGTTTGTGCGTGAATGGGAAAACGGCTATAAGATAGTCTGCGGAGTAAAGACGTCAAGTAAGGAAAGCAAGCTGATGTACTTCTTGCGAAGCGTATATTACAAGACCATCAAGAAGCTTTCGAGCGTAGAGCAGATAGAGCATTTTACGGGCTTTGGTCTTTACGATAAGAGCTTTGTCGACGTGCTTCGAAATCTTGGCGATCCCACGCCCTTTATTCGTGGAATTGTTGCCGAGCTCGGACCGAAGATAAAGAAGATAGAGTACGAGCAGCCAAAGAGACGTGCGGGAAAGACGAGCAACAATTTCTTTAGTCTATACGATGCGGCTATGCTTTCGTTTACGTCATATACAAAGATCGGTGCAAGACTTGCGACCTTTCTTGGAATTGCGATGTCCGCTCTCAGTGCCATTCTCGGCATAGTTGACCTCGTGCTTGGCTTGATATATAAATACTCGGCATTCCTTACGGTAACAGCTCCAGTAATGCTCCTTGTAGGCTTTATCGGTGGCATACAGCTATTCTTTATAGGACTTCTCGGTGAGTATATAATCAATATGAACAGGCGTATAATGAACCGTCCTCTCGTTGTTGAGGAAGAGAGAATAAATTTTGACTGATAAAAAGTAAGGGCAACCGTTTCGGTTGCCCTTACTTTTTATTTCCAGAACTCTATCATACTTGCAACACTAGCAAATAGCGAGTAGTTTTTGTAATATATTTCCGTTCCGTATATTGCAAAAATCATAAGGAAGGAGTAGATGCTGCTCGCATAAAGCGAGAATGTCGTAAATGCATTGAGCTGAAGCGTTCTTGCACCTCTTGAACGCTCGTAAAGGAAGAGCATTACAAGAATTGCGGCAAGTATTGCAAGGTACGAAAAATCTGCCACGTATCGCTGAAGGAGTCCCGCCCCCTGTGCATCGAAAAGTCCGATAAATACAGACAGTGCAGTGAGAATTACAACGGGATAGAAAAGCTTTTTCTCTTTTAGCTTTTTGGTCATTGAAGAAACGAGGAAGAGTATCCAAAGAAGAGGAATTACGGCAAAAATTCCGCCGAACATTGCTTCGGTTATTGTAGTGCCGAGATATGACGTAGTTATATCAACTCGGTTGACAAAGGGGAAAGCCGCATTTATCTTTGGCGGCTGTAGGAAATAGGTGAAGAACGAAAGCCCCACTCGCTCGACTCTAAAGCCTCTGCCCGTCATATCGTTCGTCGTAAGATTATAGTTCTGACCGAAATCGAAGGGAGAGCCAAATCTTGCAAAATTGTACCACATAAGAGCCGCCGCAACGGCAAGGTAGGGAAGACATATTGCTACAGTTTGCGTGAGACTCTTTTTTGAGAAGAGTGTGCGGTCTTTGAATACCGATGACCAGAAAATAACTATAGCAAGGATTGATGCGAGTAAAAACTGCGGTCTCGAGGCGGCAACGAGTGCCATAAAAAGAGAACCGAAAAATGCGGATTTTATACTGATTTTATCCTTGTTGTCGGTCGAACGCAACCAAAAATAAAGTCCGAACATCACAAGTGCGAGTGAAAGTATAATAGGTATCGAATAGAAATCGGGACGCTTTGCGATAAACACCGCCCCCGATGCATTAACAAAAATAAGGGATAGAGCCAAATAGCTTACAAACGGTATTTTTGAAGGATCAAAATATTTTTTAATTATCTTTTCGATCAGTAAAAACGCACCTAAAACGAAAAATGCGAGGCAAATCTGTATTACCGCTCTGTTTTCGAGGTCAAGCCCCGTGACAGCCTTAAAGGGTAGATAGAAAAGAAGCACGGGAAGAACACCGAAGTAAACGTAATAGTGTCCGTCATAATATGCGGCATCCCAATAATAGGACTTGCCGTGTTCGGTAGCGGCACGCGACCTTGCATAATAATCGTAAGGATTTTCCATCTCGGCAAGATAAGCGGGCGGCTCTATTTCAAGGTGAAGCTTTCCGTTGAGGAAGGATTGTGCCAACTGATTGTACTGTGCGTGGTGCGAAGAAACGTAGTTCTTGAAGGCAGGGTTAAACGTGCTTACCACAATAAGCAAAATTATCTCTAAAAATATAACCGCAAAAATAATTGCTCGCTGACGCGAAGAGAACGAGAGCTTGCAGTCGTAAATCTTGCTCTTCGGGCGGAGTAAAAATGCCGCAAAGATTGCCAAAAATGCTACGAAAATTCTAACAGTGTTAAATTCAAACGGCTTAGACGCATTTGCATAGATGCCGTTTAACGTATAGTTTGTGGCATCGCTTGAAAAAGAAAATTTGATCTTTTCCGACTTTCCGTTTGTCACAAAATAAAGATATTTTGTGGATTTGACATCATCTGTAACCGTCTGCGTCGGAGTTGAAAGATAAAGCTCGTTCGACTCGTCGGTAAAGCTTGGGCGAAGCGTGATGGGAAGAACGTCTCCCGAGGCACCGGTAGCCCTAAGGTCAAAATAAATGTTGTGGATTTTTATGTTAAGGTCGGGAATTTCAAGATTTACGGTAGAGCCTGAGTTTGCAACGTACTTGTTTGAAGTACCGTCAAGCTTTACAAAGGTAGGCGAAAAATCAGCCTTTTCGGTTAGGTCGACAGGCTCGTAATAATACGTTTGATATGAACGCATATTGAAGACTGTGCCCTCAAGAAAGAGAGCTATACAAAGAGCCGCCAAAAGACAGGTCAGAGTGCTTTTTGTTTGTTTTATATCCTCAAACAAAAGCTTGACAGTAGCAAAAAAGAACGATGAAATAAATGCCACAAGAAGAGTAATTGGCGTAAAGGATAACATCGCACTAAAGCTCAGGTGCGTGAGGGTTACGGTAATATAGCAAAAAAGTATAGAAGCAATTGAAGAAATCAAAAAGGAGCGGCATAAAAGCGATTTTATGGAAAAAGTATTTTTCTCCCGCAAAAGCTTAGCCAAAACCAAAAAAATCGGAGGGAGAAGGAAATATATAATAAACATAATTTGTCTCCTTTCACGTACTATTTTTCATTATACTTCAACTTCTATTATTTGTCAAGGAAAGATATCTCTTACATCCTCAATAATATTTTACAAAAAGACTTGTAAAATAAGTGCTTTTATGTTAAAATTATATGAGATTTTTTAGAAAGGATAGTGCGGATATGTCAAATACTACAGAATCGCTTGAAATGTATCTTGAAAATATTTTGGTCTTGCAGAATAACAAAGGGTGTGTCCGTTCTATCGACATAGCCCATAGAACAGGATATTCAAAGCCGAGTGTAAGTCGTGCTGTAAAGCTGCTCCAAAAGGACTCTTGTATCGAGGTGGATGCAGACGGATACATCACCCTTACTGAAAAGGGAAAGGAAATAGCCTCGAAAATTCTTGACAGACACAAAATAATCAGCAGCTTTTTCATTTCTCTCGGTGTTGACGAAAATACGGCAACTGAAGATGCATGCAGAATAGAACACGTAATAAGCGACCAAAGCTTTGAAAAGCTTAAAAATTTTTTAAATAAAGGAAACTAATAAAGGAGCTGTTATGAAAAGATTTATACGTTCATTGGCACTACTTCTTGCGTTTTTGTTTCTTTTCTCTGCGTGCACAGCCCCCTCTGACGAGGTAGTTGATACAAGTGGAAGCGATACAAAAGCACCTGAAGGATCGGAAGAAGATACGGGAGACCAAAAAGAGCTTGAGATTTATATTGAGAGAGAGGACAAAGAAGTGAAGAATATCTTAATGATTGGAAACTCTTTCTGCTACTACTATGTAGAAGAGCTTTGCGGAATAGCTAAGGCTGACGGATACGAGCTTAATGTGGCAAATCTTTATAAGTCGGGTGCGAAAATTTCCGAGCACGTAAACAGCCTTAACAATGATACGAGAATTGCTACCTTGTACGTTACAGACAGTAAGAGACGCAGAGAAATAGCTAAGCTCAATACCAAGGAAACCCTTGAATATGCAAAAAGCAAGCTCCACGGAGAGTGGGACGTTATCTCGCTTCAGGGAAGCGGTGTTTTCGCTCTTCTCGGTGACCTTGATAACACCTACAAGAATACTGCTCCTTATGCTAAAGAGCTTTTTGATTACATAAAGGAAAACTATCCGAATGCTTCTCTTTATTGGCACCAAACATGGTCTTATGAGATAGGCTACGGAGCAGAAAAGTCCGAGGCATATCAGATGAATGATGTCCAGCACAGAACCAATATGTATGAGATAACAAAGTCTGTTGCTCACAGTATTGCCGAGGAAAACGGCGTTAAGATCATGCCCACGGGCGAGGCTTGGGAGATAGCAAGAAGAAACGAGCTTATCGGTACTACAATGTGCCAGAGAAAGGCTATCAAGAACGGTGAGGGTGACTACTACCATGACGGAGACATCGGTGGCGGACAGTACCTCAATGCTTGCGTTTGGTACGAGGTGCTTATGGGCGAGAGCTGTGTAGGCAATACTTGGAGACCTACGTATGAGCTTTCCGAGGAGAAGATAGCAATTCTTCAAGCGGCGGCTCACGAGGCGGTGGCTGCAGTTTACGGCCCGGGATATGCTAAATAATTTTTTAAAATTTATTGTATAATATAAATTTTAAATTTTGTTTGAAAAGGTGAAAAACAATGAAGACACGTTTTTTACAGATCATTGCTATGCTTTTGCTGTTGGTGATGACACTTACTGCTTGTGGCGGACCTGTGGATCCTGTTGACAGTGATACGCCCGAAACAACCGAGGCACCAACAACGGAGTCGGAAACGGCCAATGATATTTACATAGAGCGAGAAGACAAAGAAATTAAAAATCTTCTTATGATAGGAAACTCGGGGTGTTATTATTACGTCGAGGAGCTTTACGGAATAGCGGCGGCTGACGGATATGAGCTTGTCGTTGCAAATCTTTATAAATCGGGCTGCTACGTTGAAGAGCATTGGAAATGGCTCAACGACAATTCGAATAGCTACGAATTTTACATAACTTCCGCAAAATATAAAGGAAACCGTAAGCAGGTCAAGGAAAGAACTATAAAGGGTGCTCTTGATTATGCAAAGAGTGAGCTTGGCGGAGATTGGGATGTCATTACTCTCCAGCAGAACTGCGGTTATGCCATGACGGGGGATTATGAAGGTCTTAAGGAAAATACAATGTCTTACACCAAAAAACTTTATGACATTATAAAGGAAGGACATCCTGACGCAACTCTTTATTGGCATCAGACGTGGTCTTATCAGGTTGGTTACGATGCAGACCCTAAAGATACTAATTCTGTTTATAAGATACAGAGCTCTGAGAAATGTACCGAAATGCACGAGCTTGTAAAGAAACTTGCTTATGAGGTAGCAGAGGAGAACGGCGTAAAAGTTCTTCCCGCAGGAGATGCTTGGGAGATAGCGCGAAGAAACGAGCTTATCGGCAACACCTTGTGTGCGAGAAAGGGTAGCAATAACGATATCGGCGACTTCCTTCACGATGGCGATATCGGTGGCGGACAGTACCTCAACGCATGTGTTTGGTACGAGGTGCTTATGGGCGAGAGCTGTGTAGGCAATACTTGGAGACCTACGTATGAGCTTTCCGAGGAGAAGATAGCAATTCTTCAGGCGGCGGCTCACGAGGCGGTAGCGGCAGTTTACGGCCCCGGATATGCTAAATAAGTTTTGAAAATTTATTGTTTAATATAAATTTTAATTTTTTATTTGAAAAGGAGAAAAACAATGAAAACACGTTTTTTACAGATCATCGCTATGATTTTGCTTTTGGTGATGGTGCTTACCGCTTGCGGACCCGCTGCAACACCAGATGATAGCAACGATGATGCAAACAAAACCGATGCTCCCGTAACGGACGCACCCGGTTCTGACGATATTCTTATCGAGAAGCCTGATAAGGAAATAAAGAATATCCTTATGATAGGTAACTCCTTCTGCACCTATTATCCCGAAGAGCTTTTCGGAATAGCAAAGGCTGCAGGCTATGACCTTACCATCGCAAGCCTTTACGAGTCCGGATGTCCCGTTAAGGACCACTGGACCTGGCTCAATGATAACTCGAGAAATTACGCTCTTTACATAACCTCTGCAAAGTACAACGGAACCAAGAAGCAGGTAAAGATCAAGGATCCCGACGGAAAGACTTATGGTAATGCAACCGTTAAGAATGCTCTTGATTACGCAAAGCAGGAGCTTGGTGCTGACTGGGACGTTATCACACTTCAGCAGCATTTCCATCCCGGCCGTGCACTTGACTATGATACGGGATACGGAGATACCTCACAGTATGCAAAGCTTCTCTTTGACTACATCAGAGAAAAACACCCCGACTCTCTCCTTTACTGGCACGAGACTTGGGCTTACCAGGTAGGCTATGCTGTGGCAGAGAAGTACGTTGAAGAGCCTAAGAAGGATACACCTATTCCTGACGTTGAGACACAGACCAAATCTTATGAAACGATCAAGAAGATATGTGCAGAGATTGCAAAGGAGAACAACGTACCCCAGATTCCTTGTGCCGACGCTTGGCAGATAGCAAGAGCTGACGCACGCGTTGGTGACAATATGTGTGCAAGACTCGGTACAAACGGCAACCTCGGTGACTACTACCACGATGGAGACATCGGTGGCGGACAGTACCTCAATGCTTGCGTTTGGTTCGAGGTTCTTATGGGTAAGAGCTGCATCGGTAACACTTACCGCCCTCAGTATAAGGATACAAAGACCGGTGAGGTACATACACTTTCCGAGGATATGATAGCAGGACTTCAGGAGGCAGCACACGCAGCAGTTGCAGCTATGTACGGCTCGGGATACGCAAAATAATATTTTGAATATAACTAAATGAATTTAAACGGTAACCTTATAAAAACGCGCATTTTGCAAATAATTTCTCTAATGTTGCTTTTGGTTCTCGTGCTTGCATCTTGCGGCACACCCTCGGGTAACACAGAGGACACAACCACACCTGCTGATTCTACCCAAGGTACAACAGGAAATGAAATTTATATTCCCAGAGAGGACAAAGAAGTGAAATACATTTTGATGCTTGGCAATTCCTTCTGCTACTATTTTACAGAAGAGCTCTACGGTATAGCAAAGGCAGACGGATATGACCTTGTCATTGCAAATCTTTATAAATCGGGTTGCTCCGTTGAGGAGCACTGGAGATGGCTTAACGATAACTCACCGAGTTATGAGCTTCGCGTGGTTTCCGCTAAATATAACGGAAGAGTTAAGCAGGTAAAGCCCAACACTATTGCAAAGGCACTTGAATATGCCAAGGATGAATTTGGAACTGATTGGGATGTAATTACCCTTCAGCAGCACTTCGGTCCTAACCGTGCAACAGACTATGATTTCGGATATCAAGAGACTTTTTCTTATGCTAAAAAGCTCTTTGACCGCATCGGTGCAGAGCATACCGAATCTACTATGTATTGGCAGCAGACCTGGGCTTACGAGGTAGGCTATGCTGTTGCAGATAAGTACGTTGACCCCTCAAAGGCCCCCGGCGGAATTGCAATCGATTCGGTTGAGGTACAGACTCTTTCTTATGAGAATATAAAGAAGGTATCACAGGAGGTTGCTAAGGAAAACGGTGTTAACCTAATTCCTTCGGGCGACGCTTGGCAGATAGCAAGAGCAGATGCACGTGTTGGTGACACAATGTGTAAGCGTCTTGGCACAAACGGTGACCTTGGTGACTACTATCACGATGGTGATATTGGTGGAGGACAGTACCTTAACGCTTGTGTTTGGTACGAGGTGCTTATGGGTGAGAGCTGCATAGGCAACACATGGCGTCCCGATTACGAGCTTTCTGAGGAGAAGATAACTGCACTTCAGGAGGCGGCTCACGCGGCGGTAGCGGCAGTTTACGGCCCCGGTTACGCTAAATAATTGCGTCAGAATAATGAATTTTAAAAAAAGTGTTGACAAAAACAACTTTTAAGATTATAATCTTCATATAGACTAAAACCTGTGATTAAGAATAGTAGCATATGGATTTTGCTTTCAGAGAGCCGTCGGTAGCTGTGAGACGGTAGCATGCTTTATGTGAATGGACTTATGAGGGCGGCCGAAAGATAGGGAAGACTTGTTGAGTAGTAGCCGACGGGAAACCTACCCGTTACAAAAGGCGTTACATATTTTTGTGTAACTTGAGTGGGTGATATTTTTCACCAATTTGGGTGGTACCGCAGTTGATTTTTTACTGTCCCTGCAATTTTGCAGGGACAGTTTTTTTATACGGAGGAAATAAAGATGCTATTAAAGGAACGATGGCGACTTTAAATTTTTGTTTACACATTAAATTAAAATTCACAATAAAAGGAGAAATATATAATGAATTTCAACAACATAAATTTTGATACTTATTTTCAGAATTATCCTAATGACGAGGGATTCTTTGGACCTTACGGTGGCTGCTACATTTCCGATGACCTCAAGGCAGCCATGGCTGAAATAACCGACGCATACTATTCAATTTGCCAGTCTCGTAAATTTATTGACGAGCTTCGCCGTATCCGTAAGGAGTTTCAGGGCAGGCCTACCCCCGTTACTCATCTTGAAAGACTTAGTAACTCGATAGGTAACGTTCAGCTTTATGCTAAGCGTGAGGACTTAAATCACACGGGAGCACACAAGCTCAATCACTGTATGGGTGAGGCTCTTCTCGCAAAGTATATGGGAAAAAAGAAGATAATCGCTGAGACGGGTGCAGGTCAGCACGGAGTTGCTCTCGCAACGGCTGCGGCATACTTTGGACTTGAATGCGATATTTATATGGGCTCTGTTGATATTAAGAAGCAGGCTCCAAACGTTGCAAGAATGAAGATCCTCGGTGCTAACGTAGTCGAGGTAACGCATGGTCTTGCAACTCTTAAAGAGGCTGTTGACGCGGCTTTTGAAGCATACAGCAGAGAGTATAAGGATTGCATCTACTGTATAGGCTCTGTAGTTGGTCCTCATCCTTTCCCGATGATGGTTAGAGACTTTCAGTACGTTGTTGGTGAAGAAGCAAGATCGCAGTTTATCGAGATGACAGGACACCTTCCCACAGCAATTACCGCTTGTGTCGGCGGCGGCTCGAACTCTGCAGGCTTCTTTGCAGGCTTTTTAAACGATCCCGTAGATATTTACGGTGTTGAGCCTCTTGGTCGCGGAACAAAGCTTGGCGACCACGCTGCAAGCCTTCAGTACGGCACAGAGGGAATTATGCACGGCTTTAACAGCATAATGCTTAAGGACGAAAACGGCGATCCCGCTCCCGTATATTCGGTAGCAAGCGGACTTGACTATCCCTCATCGGGTCCCGAGCACGCATTCCTTCGCGACCTCGGCAGAGTTAAGTATGACACAGTTGGCGACGAGGACGCAGTTGACGCATTCTTCAGACTTTCGAGAATGGAAGGAATTATTCCCGCAATCGAGAGTAGCCACGCAGTAGCACACGCAATTCGTCTTGCAAAAGAAATGAAGAAGGGCTCCATTCTTATTTGTCTCTCGGGTAGAGGTGACAAGGATATGGACTATATCATTGAAAATTACGGAATTAGATAAAATAAGAAAAAAACAAGACCGAGCTTTTGCTCGGTCTTGTTTTTTATTACTTGGTTGAAATATCTGCATATATCGGCAAATGGTCTGACGTAAGCGTTACACCGTGATCGATAACCACGTTAAAGAGCTTGACCTTTGTGTTGGCATTTACAAAGATGTGGTCATAGCAGTGCATATCACCCTTTTCAAGTGTTCCAAACGGACCGCCCTTAAGATAGGTAGCATATCTGCGAACAAGTGTTTCCGCTTCGTACTTTGCATCCTTAACACCCATATTTGTTATAAATTTAGGATACATTTCGTGCTCCTCGGGGGTGTTGAAGTCACCCATCATAATGATAGGAAGATCTTTGTACTTTGCGAGAGCTTGGTCCTTCAACACGAAGAGCCTCTTGAAGTGTGTTGCGTGTTCCTGGACGTATCCGTCAGAAGCGGGGTGGAAGTTAGTCGTAACAAAACGGGTGCCGTCAGAAAGCTTCTCAAATTCGCAGACGACGAACAAACGAACATCACTGTTTTTTACCACTTCGTGAATTTCAGTGTTCAAAAGCTTTACAGTCTTTGGATTGTAAAGGAAGGTTGTCATATTATACGCACCGGAAGCGGTCTTTTCAGCAGCCTTTGCGTAAATACCGGGCTCGACAAGGTATTTTTCTATAAGTGTATGCCAAAGCTCCTCGGTCTCCTGAAGAGCAACAACGTCGGGCATATAGTACATAAGAATATTAGCCATACGAAGGTCACGCTTGTTCGATTCGATGGCCGCATACTGCGACATAAGAATATTAAACGACATTACACGAAGGTCGGCTCCTTCCGCAAGATAAGGAGAATCCTCGGTCTTTGCAGACTTTGAAAAATATGGAGTTTCGTTAGGTGTAAAATCTTTCGTTTCTGCATTTACTTGAGACTCAAGAGTTGAGCAGAAATAATTTGCGATTGAGAAAAGCGCATCGTCACTTTTTGCAAGAAGGAACACACGGTTGTCATTGTAAACTATACCTGTGCCGTATGTAAGGGTGTTCTTTCCGTCAAGAGAGTAAGCACCGCGAAGACTGTCAAAGTGTGCCTTTGAGACGTCATCAAAGCGGTTTGTCTCACCGAGGACTATTTCGTAGGGAGCCGCCACTGTGCTGTCGCTGACAGCTTCGAGCTTAACACCGAATTTCTTTTCCATCGCGTTGTTGATGACTGTTGCGACCTTCGTCTTAACGTAATCACTTGCACCTTCGGAAAAGACTATTTTGTAGCTTGAAAGATTTGCTGTTTTAGGGTAAGTTGTGGGAGCATCTGACTCTGTGCCGTTGCTCTCGTCATTTAGAGGATTATCTTTGTTACAAGCAATGAACGTACTCATAAGCATCATTATTGCGAGTAATATTGATAAAATACGGATAAAGGTGGATTTTTTCATAAAAGCTCCTTTCAAAATTTATCTTGTTATATAAATTTTAACACATTTTTTTCATAGTTTCAAGTAAAAGATATCTTATTTCAAGACAAAAAGTGCAAATTTATAGTTTTTTAATTTGTTCTTGAAGAATTCTATGATATGTGATAAAATAAATTTGCAGAAATTTTCCTTTTTTTGAAACCTTTTTGAATTTTCTGCGACATATAGGGTAGAAGCCCAAAAATTAGCGAAAGGGGGCTGTGTATGGAAGATTACCAAATCGTAGATCTTTACTGGGATAGGTCGGAAAGAGCGATAAGCGAGACCGATACGAAATACGGAAGGATGCTAACGGGAATTTCTCTCGGACTTGTAAAAATCAAGGAGGACGCCGAGGAGTGCCTTAGCGATACCTATCTTGCCGCTTGGAACAGTATGCCCGATGAGAGACCTATCTATCTCGGTGCATTTCTCTCAAAGATCATACGAAGAATATCTATCGACAAATACCGTGCCGCACACTCTGAAAAAAGGGGCGGAAAGGATGCTTTGGTAGCTGAGCTTACCGAATGTATCCCATCTGCGACAGACGTGCAGAAGGAATACGACAACAAGCTTTTAGCAGAAGCACTTAACCGATTTCTTTATTCTCTTGACGAGGAGAAAAGAAATATATTTGTCCGCCGATATTTTTACTCCGACGCGATTGACGATATTGCAAACAGAATGAATGTCAGCGTCGGCAAGGTGAAAACTGTGCTTTTCCGTACTCGTAACGCCCTCAGAGAATTTCTTTTGGAAGAGGGGGTGGAGCTGTGAGAAAAGCAGACAGAGAAAGAAAAATAAGCTCGGCAGAAAGGCTGTTTGATGCTATCGGTATGATCGACGACAGGCTTATAGCCGAAGCCGCAGAGTGCCACAGCCAAAATCTCACCCAAAAGAAAATACCGTTTATGAGAAGATACGCAGTATCGCTCACCGCACTTCTTCTTGTATTTATGATGGTTGGTGGATTTGCTATTGCTAACCTCTCAACCGTGCTTGATTCCGATTCAAATTCTCTTGACGAGGGTATTCGGGACGATATTGGAGAGATCGGGCAAAACGGTAACACTCTCGATTTCGTTTTGAGCAGTGCGGTGCAAAAGTCCGATGCTACTACAGTTTCCCTTGAAGAGATAGATTTCTTTGACGGAGAGGTAAGCATTATCTGGAGCTACGCAGGAGACGGGGAGAACGAATACCGCAAGCTCACGTTTGAGGCACAAAACGCAGAGAGCAAAGTTAAAAACTGTATGTCAAAATCCGTAGAGCAAATACCCGCAGAGAGCGAAGATTCTAATATTTGCAGGGTTTGGGTGTCCTACGGTAACGGTGAGGTCGTCTCGCCATATCTCAAGGAGTCGGCAGGAAATATAGGTTATGCCACTCTTTTTGAGTATTCACCTGAGGTCGTGCCGAGCGATAGCTTTTGCGACCTTGTCAGCAATGCTTTAAACAACTGATAGTTTAGAAAGGAAGACTAAGAAAATGAAAAAAGGTTTTATTTCAATTTTACTGATTGCGGCAATGATATTTACACTCGCATCCTGCGGAGCAAAGAGTGCTGACGATGCTATGAATTTTGCACCGACTTACGATGCTGACGGTGGAGATTATCTTATTAACAATTCTAAATCCGAGGCGGAGATGATTCCTGAGATGTCAACCGGAACGATTGCCCCCGAGGATTACGGAAAGTTTATCGAGAACAAGTTTATCTCAACCGAAGAGGAAAACGTTTCGACCTTCTCGGCTGACGTTGATACTGCTTCCTATGCGTATTTCAGAAATCTCGTAAATTCGGGATATTCGCTCCGTGAGCTCATAGCAACGGCAGGGAACTCGATAAGAACCGAGGAGATGGTAAATTACTTTGATTACAATTATCCCGCTCCTAAGGACGGAGAGCTTTTCTCAACTACCGCAAGGATAGCAGATTGCCCTTGGAACGAAGAGGCAAAGCTTCTCGTACTCGGCCTTCAGGCTGATTATATTGAGGCGGCACAAAAGAATAACCTCGTATTCCTCATTGACGTTTCGGGCTCAATGAATTCACCCAACAAGCTCGAGCTTCTTAAAAAAGCATTCTCACACCTTACAGATAAGCTCGGGGAAGACGACACCGTATCTATTGTGACCTATTCGGGCAAAGAAGCTGTAGTGCTTGAGGGCTGTTCGGGAAGTAAGCAGGATAAAATTTTAAAGGCGGTAAACTCCCTTAACGCGAAGGGGTCGACAAATGGCGAGGCAGGTCTTAAGAAGGCTTATCAGATTGCCGAGGAGTACTATATAAAGGGCGGAAACAACCGAATAATTCTTGCCTCTGACGGAGACCTCAACGTTGGCATTTCCTCGGTTGAAGAGCTTGAAAGCTTTGTTACAGAAAAGCGTAACAGCGGAGTATTCCTTTCGGTTCTCGGATTTGGTACGGGTAACTACAAGGACGCCAAGATGGAGACCATTGCCGACTGCGGTAACGGAGTATACTACTACATCGACAGCGAAAGCGAGGCTGAAAAGGTATTCGGTGCTGATATATTCTCAACGCTTTATACCGTCGCAAAGGACGTTAAGCTTCAGCTTACCTTCAATCCCGACTACGTGGAGTCTTATAGACTCGTGGGATATGAAAACAGGCTTCTCAATAAGGAAGATTTTGAGGACGATACGAAGGACGCAGGCGAGCTTGGTGCAGGGCATAACGTAACAGTTTGTTACGAGCTTATCTTTGCCGATAAGAACGAGCAGACCGATGGTGGCTATATTATGGAGCTTGACGTACGTTATAAGGAGCCTGACGGCGAAAAGAGCAAGCTTGAGGAATATAATTTCGGAATCGAAGTGCTCACCGACAAGCCCGATGACAATTTTAAGTTTATCACTGCTGTTATTGAGACCTCGATGATAATACACGATAGCGAGTATATCGGTGAGATAACGCTCGAGGACGTTAAGGCTCAGCTTGACGAGCTTAAGCTTTCATCTGACGAATACAAGGAGCAGTTCAGAACCCTTATTCAAAGTCTCATAAATAATAATAATAAATTCAACAAGTAAAGTATTTGGGGGCGTAAGATTACGCCCCTTTTTTTTTGATAAATGTATTTACAATGTTAATAAAATATGGTAATATACAAATAGGAATTTTGAAATTTTTAAGGAGGACGGTAAATGAACAATAATTCCATAAAAGTAAAAGAAAATGTTCTTGCGGGAGCTGTCGGTGCATTCCTTTTTTCGCTTGTGGGCGGTATTCTTTGGTTTGTACTGTTTCAAATAGGATATGTTGCATCAATAAGCGGTCTTATCGGTGTTGTGTGTGCGGTTAAAGGCTATACCTTTTTTGCAAAGACTAAGGATGAAAGTATAAAATGCCTTGTCATTTCTATTATTACGACGGTAATCGTTTTGTTGATTTCTTGGTATTTTTGCGTTGCATATGATATATTCCTTGCATATCAGGAATGGTTTGCAGCAGGTGAGATCGATTATGCACCTACTTTCTTTGAGTGTGTTCGAGCAGTACCTTTTTTCTTTGAGGATTCTGAAATTCTTGTAGGATATCTAAAGGATCTCGGTGTCGGTATCTTTTTTGCAGTTCTCGGAGTGATATACTATCTCTCGAGTCGCGAGAAGAAACTAAAAAAGAAGGCTGCAGAAGCTGCTGCAAGTGAAGCGGAAGCGATCAATCAGGACACAACTGAAGAAGTCGAGCAAGATACAAACGAGCAGTAAAAAAAAGCAGAACTCATTTGAGTTCTGCTTTTTGTTTACTTAATATCAACACCGCCAAAGACGCCTGCTGCGTTTATGTATACTGTCGGAGAGGTTTCATCGCCCGTAAAGTTCGATTTATTAGAAACACCGCCAAAGACCGAGCTTGACTTAACCTTGACCTTTACGTTTGAGGGAACGATGATGTCGACCCCGCCGAAAACTGCGGTCGAGTCGATAAGTACGTCCTTATCAATAATTGCATCGCGAAGGTCGCATTCAATTCCACCAAAGACTGCCGTAAAGGTCGCACCGTTAAATACCTCGTTTGAGAACTTTACGTCCTGTCCCGAAAAGAGGGCACAGTAGTCATTTTTTGAATTTGTACCGCTATTTGTCTCACTTTTAAGCTCTTTGATTTTTTCGTTGAGCTTTTTGTCAATCGTGCTTTTAAAGAGTATTGAAATGCCAACGATTATGAGAATAACGGGAAGAGCGAGCTTCCATACAAGGTCGAATGCAAGTACGTCCTGACAAGCTAAAAGAAGTGCTACGCCAATACCAATTCCAATAATATTTCCCGTCTTATTTCCTTTTTCAAAAAGTCCTATAAAGGAGGGAATTATTATAAAGAGTGTCCACCAGCCGTCAAAGAATAAGTCAATATCTGTGATACCGAGAGATTTAAGTGCCAAAAGAACTCCTATAGCTATTAAAACGATACCCCATAGAATGTTTTTGAATTTAGTCATTAGAAGTTTCCTCGCTTTCTATATTGTTTTCATTTTCGTCTACCGTATAGTTTTTAAGTCCGCCCTGCATTCTTTGCGTAGGCTTAAATCCGTCGATTCTGCTTCGTTGCATAGCACCGAAAATTCGGTAGCGGAGCCCGGGATTCTCTCTCTCGAGAGAGTGCAAAAGCTGCTTCATAGTCTCCCTCTCGGTATTCTTGTCAGCGGGGCAGGGTGAAGAAATAACGGGAAGAGCTACCTTTGAAGCAAAATATCTAACGTCCTTTTCGGGCATATATATAAGGGGACGGATAACGTGCAGGTCTATTCTCGAAAGATACGTCACGGGCTGGAAACAGCCTATACGCCCCTCGTGAAAAAGATTGAGCATAAAGGTCTCGACCACGTCGTCAAAATGATGCCCGAGAGCTACCTTGTTACAGCCAAGCTCCTTTGCCGCTGTGTGAAGTGCACCGCGTCGCATTTTTGCACATAGGGAGCAGGGATTGCTTTCCTTTCTCACGTCGAATATTATCGTTGAGATCTGTGTTGGAACTATATGGTATTCAACGTCAAGCTCCTCGCAAAAGCTTTTTATGGGAGCAAAATCCATACCTTCAAAGCCCATATCAACGGTAATTGCTATAAGCTCGAACTTTTTAGGATAAAAGCGTCTCATCTGTGCGAGTGCACAAAGAAGTGCAAGTGAATCCTTGCCTGCCGAAACACCAACGGCTATCTTGTCGCCTTCGTCTATCATTTCGTAGTCGTCTACTGCACGACGTGCATAGCTTAGCAACAGTTTTGTGTTGTCCATTATTTAAAAATTACCTTTCGTAATTAAAATTTCAAGGTGTCGTAAATTTGTTGTGCTCTTGCAGAAAGCTCTCGCTTGCCGCCATTGTTTGCAACAGCTTCGTGCATAAAGAGGGGAGCACCTATTTTTATATCGGGCTTACCGCCCTTTGTGGCACATATGAGAGCCATAGACGGTTCGGATTCTGTGTCCGAATGAACGAATGTCATTTGCTTCGGTTCAAGCGAATGTGCCCTCATAGACGAAATAAGGTCGATAAGACGGTCGGGACGCCATACTGCATAGAACTTGCCGCCGTGCTTTAAAAGTCGTGCCGCAGCGGCACAAAAATCGTCAATATTGCCCATTACCTCGTGCCTTGCTATGAATTTTTCGTCGGCATCGTTTCTTTTGCCCGAGGTGACTTTCATATAGGGCGGATTTGCAAAAACAACGTCAAGCTCACCGCCCGTGTCGGCAGAGGTAATATTCCTTACGTCTGCAAGGCGGGGAATTACAGTTTCCTCAAATCCGTTGTTTTGTACGTTCCTTTTAGTTATATCGTAAAAGCTTTCCTGCACCTCGAAGGCATATATCCTCATAAGCTTTTCTCTCGCGGCACAAAGCAACGAAACTATGCCAGTGCCAGCACCAAGCTCTGCCGCCATCGCTCGCTTATTTTCCTTGATAAAGGCGGCAAGAAGAAAAGCGTCCGTGCCAAAGGTAAGCCCGTTTTTCTTTTGTATAAGAGTTATCTTTTCATTGACGTAGTCAAGTCTTTCGTCACTCAAAACGTCAAAGTGTTTTTCACCTGTCACAAAATCCTCCAAAAAGCAAAACGACTCAGGCGTACTTGCACCTGAGTCGTTAGTTTTCCCCGAATATGTAATTATTCAGCCTGGGGAGCAGCTACAGGGCAAGCCTCTGCACAAGCACCGCACTCAATGCACTCATCTGCATTGATCTCGAACTTGCCGTCACCTTCCTTGATAGCTCCTGTGGGGCAAGCGTCTGTGCAAGCGCCGCAAGAGATGCAATCATCGGTTATCTTGTATGCCATTGTAAATTACCTCCGTTTGTTTTTTCTTTTATTGTATCACATAATTTCAGAATTTCAAGTGTTTTTTTGAAATTTCTTGCAATTATATAATTAAACCATATTTTACTTCTGTCTTTGAATAGGCGTTACGTCATCCTTAGAGTAGGTCTTTGGCTGCTGGTCGGGCTTATCGTCAAGTCTTACCTTTAGTTTTTCGGCAAGGGGCATATGCTCGGTAACAGTTCCTATTCCGTCGGGAGTGCGAACGGTCGACTCTATGGGGGGAAGATTTTTTATTCCCTGAACGTAGGTGTCGTGCTCGTATTTGAGACAGCACATAAGTCTGCCGCATGCACCCGAAATCTTTAGGGAATTGAGAGACAAATTCTGGTCCTTTGCCATCTTGATCGATACCTGACCGAAATCGGTAAGGAATACCGAGCAGCAAAGAGGTCTTCCGCATACTCCGAGACCGCCTATAAGCTTTGCCTCATCTCTGATTCCTATTTGACGAAGCTCTATCCTCGTCTTGAATACCGACGCGAGATCCTTAACAAGCTCTCTGAAGTCAACTCTGCCCGACGACGTGAAATAGAAGAGAAGCTTTGTGTTGTCAAAGGTATATTGTACGTCGATAAGCTTCATATCAAGATTGTGGGCGATGATCTTTTCGTTGCAGATCTTAGCCGCCTCATCCTGCTTGATAACGTTATCGTCGTGATGCTTAATGTCTTCCTCGGTAGCGATTCTTATAACAGGACGAAGAGGGGGAACGAACTCGCTCTCTCCAACCATTGAATTTGCTACTGCCACCTTGCCGTATTCAAGACCTCTTGCAGTTTCAACGATAACATAGTCTCCCTTTTTAGCGGTGATACCGTTTGGGGCAAAATAATAGGTCTTTCCGCCCGGCTTAAAACGCACGCCTATAATTTCAACGAGGACTTCATCCTTTACGGGTTCTTTGGGTTCTTCCACCTTAGTTTCGTCATAAAAGGCGAGTGCTTCGTCACCAAGCTCGATTGAAACGGTGTTTTCCACAGCCTCTTCCTTTGTTCGAGGAACTACGTTCTCGTTTGCGGGACGGGGCTTATGATTTTTCTTGTGCTTGTTAGGTCTGCGTTTGTTATTGTTTTGTCTCTGTTGAGCATTATCTACACCTTGTGCCGCGTTTTGCTGCTGTATAGGTGCGGTTACCTTTTCCTCACCGCTCTTTGGATTTTGATTTGGCTGATTTCCTTGACGGTTATTGTGGTGAGGATTTCTCCGTTTATTGTTTTTGCGGTAGTGCTTTGGGTTGTTTTTTTGTTCGCCACGCTCGTTATCCTGGCGGGGCTTTGTTTCATTATCCATCTATTTCTGATCCTTTCGGTTATTTGCTTAAATAATATTTATATTTGCGAAGAAGCTTATAAGGGTAAGACGCATATTAGCATTTTGCGAAATGCTGTCCTGAGCTTCCTTAAGAGCACTGTATACCGACATAAGTTTGCGAGTATTTACAGAATCGGCAAATGAGAGTGCTTCATCTCTTGAATGAAAGAAAAGAAGTGGTGCGTCCTCTGTTCTCTGTATCGCAATAACATCTCTGAGAGCTGTCTCGATAGTATAAAACTGCGTTTGAATAACGTCCCTTTTCTTATCGAATCTTCCTATTATTGAGGCAAAAAGCTCGCTGCTGCATTTCTTTGAAATTGCCCCAAGAAAATCTCTCGCAAGAGCTCTTGCCGCCAGCGTTTGTTCGAGTTTGTTTTCATCGAGCAGCTCTATAGCTTTTCCAATAGTACCTTCCGACGCCATTAAAAGCTCGTTATAGCTTTCGGGGGACGAAAGCTTCAGCCTTTTTGCATCTGTATTGTTTTTCTGCAAAAAAGTATCGATGTCACTGATGTCGATAGGCTCTGTCGAGACCTTTTGACAGCGGCTCTTAATTGTTTCAAGCAGGCTCTCGCTGTTTTCGCAGAGAAGGAAAAATTTGACGAACGCGGGTGGCTCTTCAAGAGTGAGCAGTAATGCGTTTTGAGCCTCGGTAGTCATAAGCCCTGCGTCCTCTATAACGTATATCTTTGTGTCAAGCTCGTTTGCAACGAGATTGACGTCCTCGCGTAATTCTCTGATGATATCAACACTGAGAAATACTTTGTCCTTTTCCTTAGAAACTAAAATAACGTCAGGAGAATTTCCTTCGAGTATTCTGCGGCAGGTGCTACACGTGAGGCAGGGGGTAGGGAGACTCTCGTTTTTTGAATTCTCGCAAGAAACAGAGGCTGCAAGAAGATAAGCTAACGTGTGTTTCCCGCTACCTTTTTTGCCCTCGATTATATACGCGTGAGAGAGAGAAGACGACAAAATATCAGAATAAAGCTTTCTTTTAAGGGAAGCATTACCGACAATAGAGGTAAGCACTTGCTTCATTCTTATCACTCTCCTTCATACACAAATATACATAGTACATTATATCAAAAAACATTAAAAATGTCAATTGTTAATTTAATCATTGACAAAAAGAGGCAAAAAGATTATACTAAACATAAATACTAAGTGTTTTAAGGTTTTAAAACAAAAGTTTAATAGGAGAGAATAATGAAGGATATTTCAAGAAATCTTACGATGCTCTGTGATTACTACGAGCTTACGATGGCGAACGGATATTTTAAAACGGATATTAAAGACAAAACCGTTTATTTTGACGTTTTTTACAGAAACAATCCCGACAACGGCGGATATGCCATCGTTGCGGGACTTGAGCAGATAGTTGAATATGTTCTTGACTTGAAGTTTACCGATGAGGATATTGAATATCTTCGTTCCAAAAAATGCTTTGACGAGGATTTTCTTGAATATCTCCGTACTTTTAAGTTCAACGGTGATATTTGGGCAATACCAGAGGGAACGGTAGTTTTTCCGGGCGAGCCTCTTATGACGGTAAGAGCCTCTGCTATGGAAGCACAGTTTATCGAGACCTACGTTCTTATGATGATAAATCATCAGTCGCTCATAGCTACCAAGGCTTCAAGACTTACCCGTGCAGCAAAGGGAAGAGCTATAAGTGAGTTCGGCTCCCGCCGTGCACACGGAGCGGACGCGGCAATTCTCGGTGCCCGTGCGGCATATATAGGCGGTTGCGGTGCTACCGCTTGTACGATAGTTGAAGAGGCATACGGAGTTCCCGCAACGGGAACGATGGCTCACGCTTGGGTGCAGATGTTCGACACCGAGTACGAGGCGTTTAAAACTTATTGTGAGATATATCCCGACAACGCAACCCTTCTCGTTGACACCTACAACGTAATTGAAAGCGGTATTCCTAACGCAATCAAGGCGTTCCGCGAGGTACTTGTGCCCAAGGGAATAAAGAAGTGCGGAATACGCATTGACTCGGGCGACGTTACCTATCTTACAAAGAAGGCAAGAAAAATGCTCGATGACGCGGGCTTTGACTACTGCAAGATAATTATCTCGAACTCAATGGACGAGTATATTATCAGAGAGCTTATAAGACAGGGGGCTGAGATAGATGCCTTCGGTGTCGGTGAAAGACTTATCACGGCAAAGAGCGACCCCGTTTTTGGCGGCGTTTACAAGCTTTGTGCTATCGAGGATAACGACGGAAATGTTAATCCTAAGATAAAGATAAGTGAGAACGTTGGCAAGATAACAACGCCTCATTTTAAGAAGATATACAGACTTCGCAACCGTGAGAACGGTAAGGCAGAGGCAGACCTTATTTGCGTATATGACGAGGTAATTGACGATACGAAG
The DNA here is from genome assembly GCA_017503865.1 of Clostridia bacterium. Taxonomy (GTDB): domain Bacteria; phylum Bacillota; class Clostridia; order Oscillospirales; family CAG-272; genus HGM12713. Next base: position 47,951 of record JAFVSI010000050.1, read on the forward strand.
CCTATCGAGATATTCGATCCCGTTCATACCTGGAAGAGAAAGGTTATGGAAAATTATACCGCAACAGAGCTTCAGGTGCCTATTTTTGAAAAGGGAAAGCTTGTTTATGAGCTTCCCGACATCAAGGCAATAAGACAGCACTGTGCCGATGAGATAGAAGGAATGTGGGACGAGGTAAGAAGATTTAATAATCCTCACAATTACTATGTCGACCTTTCCGAAAAGCTTTGGAAGATAAAGGACGATATGATTTCGGAGTATAGAAAGAAAAAATAATTAAAGGGAGCTGTATTGCTCCCTTTTTTGACGGTTTTATGTATATTTCGGTATTTTTAAATGAAAATAGGACGTAAGCTATTGAAAATAAAAAGAATTTGGTGTATAATAGCTTTGGTAAATTAAATTTACAAATCATATTTTAAGGAGTTTTTGATGTATAAGATTCTTGTTGTTGACGATGAGGTACGCATTCGCTCAATAATCAAAAAGTATGCCGAATTTGAGGGGCATACCGTATATGAGGCGGGTGACGGAATGGAAGCCGTACATCTTTGCAGAAACAATGAATTTGACATTATTATTATGGACATTATGATGCCCGAGCTTGACGGTTTTTCTGCGTGTAGAGAGATAAGAAAGAACAGTGAAACGCCGATAATTATGCTGTCTGCAAGAGGCGAGGAATACGATAAGATAAACGGCTTTGAGCTTGGCATTGACGATTACGTGGTAAAGCCTTTTTCACCGAAGGAGCTTATGCTTCGTATTGAGGCGGTTATGAAGCGAGTAAAGGCAAATTACACCGACGCAAGACAAACTAACGTTGTTGTCGAGCTTGACGGCGGTGGACTTCGTGCTGATATAACGGCACGTCTTGTTTTCGTTGACGGAAACAGAGTGGAGATGTCTCCTAAGGAGTACGACCTCTTTTTCTATATGCTCGAAAACAGAAACATAGCTCTTTCTCGCGAAAAGCTTATCAGTGAGGTTTGGGGATATGATTTTTACGGTGACGTAAGAACACTTGACACGCATATAAAGCTTCTAAGAAAGAGTCTTGGAAGATACGCGGAATATATAGTCACCTTAAGAGGTGTAGGATATCGCTTCGAGGGCTAAATAAAAATGACCGAACAAATTAAAAATCCAAAAAAGGTGGGCATAAAATGGAAGATGTTTGCCATATTACTCGCGTTTCTCGTTGTAATAATCGCTGTAGTATGGTTTTTCCAGGTGCTTATGCTCGACGTTTTTTACAGAAATACTAAATTTAACGAGCTTGAGCAGACGACCGAGCTTATCGATATGGCTGACGATGAAAGGGAAATGAAATCAGTGGCGTATCAGTGTGCGGTTGAGTACGATTCCTCTGTCGTAGTCTTTGACGTGGTTGACGGAACGGCACACACCATAATTGAGGCAGGCAGTCCTACAAACAGTATAATGTCCTTTTTTTCAAAGCGAGACCTTCAGTATCTTTACGATATGGCAACCGAGAGAGGCGGTAGCTACGTCGCTACAGTTTCTCACGATGCGTCTTCAAGAAATCAAAAGCTGACGCTCCGCTTTGAAGAGTACAGCCCATCGCTCGAGTTTTTTACCGACTTTACGAGGCACAGTGCGGTTGACGTTAAGATAATTCATAAGAGCGGGGTAGAGTATATAGTTATACAGACCTCGTATCTTGCTCCCGTTGCCGCTACCGTAAAAACGCTTAACGCACAGTTTTTGTGGATAGGAATAATCCTCGTGGTGCTTGCTTTGATACTTGCTCTTATAATGTCAAAGGTAATTACGCGACCGATAATAAAGATGAACGCGGCGGCACAAAAGCTTGCAAACGGAAATTACGATGCCGATTTTGAAGGAAGCGGATACAGAGAGATAGAAGAGCTTTCAAAGTCTTTGAATTATGCGTCTACCGAGCTTGCTAAAAACGATAAATTCCAGAAGGAGCTTATCTCAAACGTTTCACACGACCTTCGCACCCCTCTTACGATGATAAAGGGATACGCCGAGGTTATGAGAGATATACCGGGGGAGAACACTCCCGAAAACGTACAGGTAGTAATAGACGAGACGGAACGCCTTGCGGCACTTGTAAACGATATGCTTGACGTTTCAAAGCTTCAAGCGGGAACGAGGCAGCCCGATATGCAGGTGTTCTCGCTCACTCAAGCGGTCAGCGACGTGCTTAGACGATACGAGAAGCTGACCGAGCAGGACGGCTACATTATTGATTTCTATGCCGATAGAGAGGCATTCGTTTCGGCTGACAGCGTTATGATTCTTCAGGTTATTTATAACCTTATAAACAACGCCATAAATTACACGGGCGAGGATAAAACAGTTACTGTAAGGCAAGACGTTTCTCAGAATAAAGTTAGAATTTCGGTTGCCGATACGGGCGATGGAATTGAAAAAGAGGATATTCCGTACATTTGGGATAGGTACTATAAGGTCGATAAGGTACACAAACGGGCTACGGTTGGTACGGGACTCGGCTTGTCTATCACAAGAGAGATCCTTGAGCTTCACAACGCCCGCTTTGGCGTTGCAAGTAAAATAGGATACGGTTCTAACTTCTGGTTTGAGCTTGATCTGGCGAAAGATGAGTTTTATGAAAGATAATAAGATTATAAAATACCTAAAATGTCCTTGCTGTAACAGGCAAATGCAGGTCTCTGACGACATAAGAACGTTGTTTTGCGACGGCGAGAGAAGGCACAGCTTTGATTTTTCTGCAAAGGGATATATCAATCTCGCGGGAAGCAGAGGCATTAGCGGTGATTCTAAAGAGGCTGTCAAAGCACGTACCGATTTTTTGAATAAGGGCTATTACGAGCCTATCGCACGCAGACTCGTTGAATTGCTTGCTACATATAAAAATAGCGGTCTTGTTGTCGATGCAGGCTGTGGAGAGGGATATTATACCCAAATGATTGCCGAGGCAGGTTTTGAAATACTTGGTGTTGACCTATCAAAATTTGCCGTACAGACAACGGCTTCACGTCTTAAGTGTAAGACGGCACAAAACACTTTTGCGGCAGTCGCAAGTGTTTTTGAGCTTCCTTTACAAAACGAAACAGCCTCGGCACTTGTCAGCATATTCGCACCGTGTGCAGAGGAAGAGGCACGTAGAGTCCTTAGCGAAAACGGTATACTTATTGTAGTTTCTGCGGGAAGAGAGCATCTTATGGGACTCAAGCAAGCTCTTTATTCTACGGCATACGAAAACGAGGATAGAAGAGATATGCCTACAAATATGAAGCTTCTCGAAAGACAAACCCTCTCGTATGAGGTGACTGTAGAGGGGAATGGGGACATCGAAAGTCTTTTTTCGATGACTCCGTACTACTGGCGTACTTCGCCGAGTGATAAGGACAAGCTCTCGGGATTACAAGTACTTAAAACTAAAATTGACATAAATTTTGATGTTTACACAAAGGAGAAATAATGAAGATTTCCGTAATTATTCCTATGTATAACGAGGAAAAGATAATTGCCGATACTGCAAGAGAGGTAGCTAAATATATGAGCGAGAATTTTCCTGAGGGAGAGTTTGAGGTGCTTTTTTCAAACGACGGCTCGCTTGACAATTCCGCTGAGGCAGTAACTTCTCTCGATCTTCGGGGCGTTCGTGTCGTAGGATACGAGAAGAACAGAGGTAAGGGCTGTGCCGTTAGAACCGCTATGCTTGAGGCGAGCGGCGACCTCGTGGTATTTACCGATGCCGACCTTGCTTACGGCACAGAGGTTATAGGAAAGCTTTATGAGAGCTACAAGGAAAACAGCGATGCTAAGGTTTTTATCGGCTCGAGAAATAAAAGTGCTGACGGATATAGCGAATACACGCTTATAAGAAAGATAATGTCAAAGACCTATATCAAGGTCGTATCATTGTTTGGAGGCTTTAAGAGTCTCAGCGACTTTCAGTGCGGCTGTAAGGCATTTACAGGCGAGGCAACTAAAAAGATTTTTTCAAACTGCACAGTAGACGGCTTTGCGTTCGACCTTGAGGCACTTATGATAGCTACAAAGCTTAAATATAAAATAGTTGAAATACCTGTAAAGATAATCAATCATAGAGAATCAAAGGTCAATATCGTAAAGGATACACTAAAAATGCTTTCTGATCTCAGAAAGATAAAAAAGCGTGTAAAAAAGCTTGATTTAAACTGATTTCTATTGATTTTACAGTTTTGGGGGTGAGATATTGACAACAGGTGAAAAGATTAAAAAATTAAGGACCGATAAGATGATGACACAGTCTCAGCTTGTCGGAACCCATATTACGAGAAATATGCTCAGCCGCATTGAAAGCGACGAGGCAAATCCCTCTCTCGGCACGCTTACCTTTCTTGCTTCAAGGCTCGGTGTTCCGGCGGGATATCTTTTGGCTGACGAAAACGAGGACAAGGTGTACGCCAAAAGCTTTGTCGTAGAGGATATAAAAAAAGCCTTCAGATCGGGCAACTACACTATATGCAGACAGCTTTGTATGGAGACGAGCGTTATCGACGATGAAATACTTATGCTTGCAGCAGAATCTTGCTTTGCGGTAGCCGTAGAGGAGTTTGACAAGGGTAGCCTTAAGGCTTCCGTGACGTATTTTGACGAGGCGATTTCTTTCGCTATGAAGACATCGTATTATTCCGAGCATATTAAGGCGGCGTCTTATATGTATCTGCGGTATATGCAAAAGTTTTCGCCAAATCTTTCGTCTTCTTACGAGGACGAGGAGACCTTCGAGCATTTTTGCGCTATGAGTAATAATTTTTGCAGATATATGTACGCGCTTGAATGCGTTGAGAATTCTCACCTATCGTTTGCAAGCTCATATGTAAAAAACGGAGATAGGGAAGATCCAACGGTGCTTCATCTCGGTGCTAAGATAGATATGTATAACGGAAATTACCGACTTGCACTCATTAAGCTTCAAGAGATACTTACAAACGACAGAGCGGTAAGCAGACCGCTTCTTTACGAGGTTCTTGCATCCCTTGAGGAATGCTCAAAGATAACCGATGATTTCAGAGCCGCATACGAGTATTCGACAACAAAAATGGACGTGCTTCAAAAAATGTTGGCAGACGAATGAAAATACAGCGATAAAGCAGACTTATAAAACAGAAGACCGCCGAGAGCCATATTTAGCTCTCGGCGGTCTTCTGTTTATTTTTCTACGCTCATCCAACAACCTTCTGCACCAATTCCATCCTCGGGCGGTGTTAATACGCCTTTTTCAATAAGGCATTCAACAACTGCATCGAGAACAGGTGCATTACCGAGAATATTCGCAAATCTCCATTCGGCAAGGAGATGATCAGGAAGGGATTTTTTGATAAGTTTTGCAACTCTTTCTGCAACGATTTCTGCATCAGTATCAAAATATCCGTCTCTCAAACCGTTACTGATCTTGAAAAGATCTTTCTCCATAAGAGTATAGTTATCAGTCAGTTTATTAACAAGAATTTTTGTGTATAACACATCTCCATCACGATACAGATATCCGCACTCAATAGCTTTAGCCGCGTGCTCCTTTTCTTTTTCTGAAAGAGTTGTAATATCGAGACCTTCAATAGCTCTCAGAGCAAGCTGAATTTGCGGATCGCGTGAAATATTATGACCGCATCTAAAATGAGCCTTGACGCGTGTAATGTAAATGTTTCTAAGGTGTACCTTTGAAAATCCGCAAACGTTTTCCGCGTATTCTCCATCACAACCGCCACCGTAATACTTGCCGTTATCAACGTATCCAAAGGAACTGTACGGACGCTCCACCTCAGCAACGTCAGAAAAATGCTTTTCTTTCAAAATGCGTTTAACGGTTTCGGAAAATGCTTTTGAAATCTCACAAATTTGCTGCCACAAAATAAGGTTCATATTCACTGTTTTATTTAAATACGGATATGCAAGATATTCTGTTTTATGCTTCTCGATGTATTCGTATATCGTATCACAAATCTTCGGCAACATTTCCATATAAATCTCATTTGCTTTTTCAAACACTTCCTTATCAAGCAAAACAATATTTATTGCATATTTGCCGTTATCCATACGGCGAAGTAAACCGTATTCGCCATTTTTGCCTTTGCGAAGAATTTCAAGTTCTTCCTCAACGTAAAGAGTGGGGACGTTCAATTCCTCTGCAATTTCAGACGCACTCATTGGCTTTTTGCGGCAAAGCCATACAATGTGACAAGAAAGACTCCTATAACATACGGTGCTGGGATCTCCCCAAGCGGGGCTTCCTGTTCCCCAAAACACAAAATTGATTTTATCAAGAGCTACGGGCTTATTATAAGTTTCTGCCATTTCTTCTACCTCACTTTTTATTTTTTGTCTTGCTGAAAAAAGTCGTTGACGGACACCTACTTCGCTTATTCCTTGCTTCTTTGCTATCTGTTTGGTGGAAAGACCTTCTATGTAAAAAGAGATCATTACTTCACGATATGTTTTCGTTAAGAACGCCATTCTACGATACACAGACGTTAAAAGCTCAGTGGTATCATCCGAATACTCTTCATCTGCAAATTCAAGTAAAATTTTTTCAGAATCACCTTCACAAATCGTCTCAGCACGTTTTCTGCGGTTATTAGAAAAATCAGCGTAAACATTACGTGCAACTCTCCAAATAAACGGATAAATATTTTCGATCTCTCCGTCACTATGTGCAGCTTTTACGAGAGCATAAACAATATCTGAGCAAAGCTCCTCTGCTTCGTAGCTATCATTTGTTCTTGCATAACAAAAGCCAAATAGCTTGTCAAGCAAGTCATCATCAAAAAAATTCAGCAAGTCTCTTTTTTTCATTTGTTTCTCCAAGCGATTGATCAATGCTTTCACTTATATAGTCAGTACGTTTTTGAAAAAGTTAGGTCGGATTTAGAATATTATATCATAAAATACATTATACTTTGCAGGGCAACAATGTAAAAAGGAGTACGAACAAAATACTCGTACTCCCTTTGTTGTAGGCAGAGGTTTCTTCTATACCGTTTGTTCTAGGCGGCAGCAAGCCACCGCCCTACGATATTTTGGCAGGAAAAACTGCTTTACGGAAACCAACTTAGGTGGCTGGTTTTTTATGAAATTAACCTGCAATATACTTTTTGAGAGCTTTCGCAAGCTGGTCGGGGCAGGAAGTGGGCTTGAAACCGCATCTTATTCCTTCGAGGCGGCTGATGGCTTCCTCAACCTTCATTCCTCGTATAAGGCTTGCTACGCCCTGCGTGTTTCCCGCACATCCGCCGGTGAATTTGACGTTTACAATGATTCCGTCCTCAACGTCGATGTCGATCGAGCGAGAGCAGACCGATTGAGTTTTATAAGTAATATGTTCCATAGTTTACCTTCTTGATTTTTAAAGTGAGATGTAATATCCTATATTTTTATGCTGCGGATATTTGAAGTTCAAGTACAGCAAAAAGGGAAGTGCCGTTTTTTGAGAGCACTCAAAAATGTGATGGTAGCTGAATCTCGAATCATCATACGGAACGGATACCGTATCGATCCTGAAAAGCTTGAGACCGCACTTTTTTGAGGCTGAAAGTATGTCGCAAAGCTCGTCACCGTTGTCCGATATTATTGAGAATTCAAGATAGAAGGGCGTTTGATTTTCCGTGAAGGAGGCGGCAAGTACTTTTCGCGAGAGCAAGGCATATCTTGTGCTATGCTCGGAATTTCCCTCGTAAAGATCGCACACGGCAAAAATCTTCAGCTCGTATTTGTCGATAAGCGAGTAAAACGAAAATAGCTTTACTCCGTTTGCGTTTTCAATTGGCAGAATGCAGAAATCGCCGACACCGTTGTAAACGTCCTCGCATATTTCGTCAAAGCTCGATTTATAAGAAACCTTTGGATTCTTGAAGATGGAGCTGAAACGAACGAAAGCGGAGTCACTGTTGTTGTTCTTTACGTAAACGATCTTTGCTGACGAGGATGGAGAAAAAACATCGTAAGCGAGAGCATCTTTTAGAAGGGAGTGCAAAGAAAACTCGGATTTGCTCACAGCCTCGCAAAAAAGCTCAACTACGTCAGAGCTGTCGGCAAGTTTTGCGGCTGCGTCAAACAAAAGTGCCCGAAGGTCCTCTGAATTGTGGGCATCGCGAGCGACATAGCTTGAAAGAATATCACAGAAAAGCTTTCGTTCCTCAGCCACAAGCTTATGCCTCTCGTTTAATTCGGATACGTTATCGTAAAGAGTATTTACATCTTTGTCGTTTGGCATATCAATAATTCATAAGTATAACAAAGCTGTCTGCCATAAACTCGTTCATTTCCTCTGCGGAGAGCTTTTTCTGCGACATCAGTGATACCTTGTAGATGTAAGACGCCATTTTTTCAGCCTTTTCAGGCTCGCTTTCGAGAGCGTCTGTAAGCTTAGCGATAAGAGGAGACGAGGTATTTATAACAAGTGTGGATTCAAGCGGGAAGGAAAAATCCTTCGAGTCGGCTCTATAAAGTTTCATCATTTCTTCCATTCTTCTCGACTGCTCAGAAATATTGAGAAGAGTGGGTACACCCGTATTCTTGAGGGCATCGAATTTGACCTCAAGTTTTTCGTCCTTGCTTACCTTGATGAAAAGCTCCTTCAGTTTTTCGTTCTCGGTAGTATTTCCGGCTGCCTTAAGAACGTCTGCCACCTCGGAGTCAACACGAACGAATTTAACGCCTTCCATATACTGCTCAAGAAGGGTAGCAAACTGCGTGTCGATAGGTTTTTCAAGGAGAGCCACCTTTATTCCTTCTCCCTCAAACATAGCGATATACTGTGCTTGAAGTGCCGCATCGGTCGCATAATAAACGGTGTTTTCGTGCTTTTCCTTTGCAGCTTCGAGATATTCCTCATAGGTCACCTTCGTAGAGTCGGTAAGAGGCAAAAGAAGCGAGGATTTTACTCTGTCATAGAATTTTTTATCCCTCATACACGCGTATTCTATAAACGAGGAAATATCGTCCCAAAGAGAATAATATCTTTCGTTTTCGTTAAGTCTTAGGGAATTGAGCTTGTCCGCAACTTTTTTAACGATATGTGCACTTACTTTTGTGACGTAGGTGTTCTTCTGGAGATAGCTTCTTGAAACGTTTAGAGGAAGCTCAGGACAGTCGATAACGCCCTTAAGCATAAACAAATACTCGGGAATTACTTCCTTTATATTGTCGGCAACGAATACCTGATTGTAATAGAGCTTGATCTGCCCCTCGATCATTTCGTAATCGCCCGCAAGCTTCGGGAAATAAAGGATTCCTTTAAAATTGAGGGGGTAGTCGGCGTTGATGTGAACGTTGAAAAGAGGCTCCTTGTAATCGGCAAAGACCTTTGAATAGAAGGACTTGTACTCCTCATCGGTGCACTCAGAGGGAGCTTTTTGCCAAAGAGGAGAAACGTCGTTTATCGGCTTTTCCTCTGCATTCTCATTCTCGTTTTCAACTCCGTCGCAGTAGTATATCTCAACGGGGATAAACGAGCAGTATTTTTCAAGAATAGCACGTATTTTTGAAGAAGAAAGGTATTCCTTTTCGTCTTCTGATATGTGCATTATTATTTTTGTTCCGTGCTCGGTTTTTGACGAAGGGGAGATAGTGTACTCGCCCTCGTCATCGCATTCCCAATGAACAGCAGGTGCATCGGTATAAGATTTCGTCTCAATTTCAACCTTTTCGCTGACCATAAGCGAAGAGTAAAAACCAAGACCGAAATGACCGATTATGCCGTTCTTAGCACCGTCGGTCTCATTTTCGTATTTCTGAATGAAATCCACAGCTCCAGAAAAAGCAATGTTACAAATATACTTGACAAGCTCTTCCTCAGACATACCGATACCATTGTCCTCAACTGTAAGTGTCTTTGCATCTGAGTCAAGGGTTACGGTTATTCTGTATGCCTCGTCGGCAGAGGAGCGAATTCCAAGAGAGTCAAGTCTCTTGAGCTTGGTTATAGCGTCTGCGGCATTTGAAACTATCTCTCGGAGAAATATATCCTTCTCGGAATAGAGCCATTTCTTGATAATGGGGAATATATGCTCGGTATCAACGGCAATTCCGCCTTTTTTTGCATTTGTGTTAGGGGTATCCATTATTTATCTTCCTTTTCGGGTTGTTTTTTGAAAATCTTTTTTATAAGCTTTTTAATTGCGGTTTTAAGTCTGTCAAAGAGAGTTACGTGTGCCACGTCTGTGTCGACCATAGAATTCTTCGGATAATAAGAAGAAGTTTCAACGGGAAGCTCCTTGGTGGCAAGCTTTTCTTCAATTATCTCCTTGATAAGAGCGATAATGACCGCAAATACGGGTACACCGATAAACATACCGATAAAGCCGAAGCAGGAGCCCATAACGATAATTGCAATAATTACCGCAAGGGAGCTTATGCCCGTGGAGTTACCGAGAATTCTCGGTGCTATGATATTACCGTCAATCTGTTGCACAAGCAGAATTATAATAATGAAAACGATGACCTTTGAGGGCTCGGTAAGAAATATAATGACAGCCGAGGGAATTGCACCGAGGAAAGGACCGAAGATAGGTATAACGTTTGTTACAGCAACCAAAACGGCAACAAGACTTGCACTCGGTACACCAAATATAATAAGAGCAATGAAGGTAATAATTCCAACGATAACGGCATCAATAATAACACCCGTAAAATAACCGCCGAAGGTGGAATGTGTAAAGCTGAAGAGGTGATAAGTCTTGTCATATTTTTCTTCAGACAAAACCGCCTTTGCGAGTTTTTTAGCCTGAGCGGCAAGTCTTTCCTTGGTAAACAAGGCATAGAACGAAATAAAGAGACCGAGAAGAATGTTTCTGGGAATTATAAGGAAGCTTTCAATGTTATCTGCGAGATAGCGAACGATATCTTCAAGTACAGTTCTTCCCGATGAAAACTTATCGTTTATAAAATTGAGTATTACAGTTGCGTCAATTCTATCTGAGATGAGATCTGAGTCCTTGAGTTTATTGAGTATAGCGTTTACGTAGTCTATAAAGGCATACTTGTAGTCATCGAATTTTGAGACACCGTCGGGTGTTGGCGGAGTAATAAACTCGGAAATACTTTTTGAAAGCTGAGGAATTACAATAAATCCAATACCTATCAAAAAGAGAGCCAACGCTACGTAAGTAAAAAATATACCTACACAACGCAGTACACGCTTATTCTTAATAAAACGAAAGACCTTCTTTTCAAAGAAGTTTAAGATAGGATTTAGAAGATACGCCATCGTAAAACCAACGATGAGAGGGCTCAGAACGTTGATAACAGAGCTGATGATGCCCGAGATCTTGTCATATTGACCGATGAGAATCACTGCAAGAAGAAGGGAACAATATATGATCACGGCAAGGCGAAACTTAGTTTTGTTATTTATATTAAGCATTTCAGTTTCTCCTTTACTTGTTTTCTTCGGTGTTTTCTTCAATGTTTGAGTCGTCTGATGTTACTTCATCATCGTAATTGGTATCTTCCTCTGTGATATCGTCTTTTTTGAGGTCGTGAGAAATAGCAACGTTGAGTCGCTTTGATATCTTTTTAAACACGGGATCGAGTAAAAGCTTTGTGAGCGGTTTATACTCCTCGTTCTCAGAAGAATAATCGTGGTCTGTGTAATAATTTGAAGTATTTACGGGCAAATTCTTTTTCGCAAGCTTATTGTCAAGATAATCCTTGAATATAGCGATTATAATTGCAAATATCGGAACACCGATTATCATTCCTATTATACCAAAGCAGGAACCCATAATTATAACTGCGGCTATAACGCCAAGAGAGCTGATTCCTGCAGACGAGCCGAGAATTTTAGGTGCTATGACATTAGACTCTATTTGCTGGATCACTATCATTATAAGAAGGAAAAGCAAGAGCTTTGAGGGGGCTGCGATAAGCACGATAAACGCAGAGAGAACGATAGCGATTATTATGCCGAAGAAGTGTATAATATTGAGAACACCGACGATCATAGCAATAAAGGTTGCGTGAGGAATGCCGAAGACCGACAAAAGAGCAAGAGTAATGATAAAAACTATCGTCGAATCGAAAAGCTTGCCGATAAAAAATCTTCCAAAGGTAGAGCTTGCGATCCTTACATATTTCATACAGTTGTTGAATACCTTTGCCGTCATAAAAGCTCTTGCGGCTTTGGTAGTAACAGCATAGAGGCGTTCCTTTGAGCTAAGAATGTAAATCGAGATAAAGAGACCGAGAAGAATATTTTTAGCGGCGGTAAATATAGCCGATCCGTAAGAAAGTACAGACTCAAGAACGGTCTGAAAAATGTCTCCCGATTCGTTGATGATTCCACTCACGAATGCGGTGACATCATTGACGTTGATGTTTTCAAAGTTAATAGAGAGCTTTGAAATAAGAGCGTTTAACGAAGCTGTTGTTTTTTCAATATAGACGTCATAGTTTTTGCCGAGGTCAAGGATGCTTTGCATAAGCTGAGGGACAGCGACACCGACAATAAGGGTGATGACTACCAAAGCATATACGTATGTGAGGATAAGAGACAAAACTCTTATCAGATGTTTACTTTTTATTCTCTTGAATACGATAAACTCAAGAAATTTGAGAATAGGGTTAAGAGAATACGCAATAGCACCGCCTATCACAATAGGTGCGATAATTGAGGTGATAAGCGATAAAAAGTTTGATATAGGAGTAATATTTATCATTAAAATAACGATAAAAAGGGTTATTGCAAACCCGATCAAAATATAGGATAAACCTTTTTTCTCGTTGTTATCGTTGTTAATCATACATACCTCTCATAAAAGTAATGGGGCGAATTAAACATAGTTATACATAGTATAGTTTATATTTTTTTTTGCTATGTGTCAAGAGAAATCGATAATTATTTACACATTGTGCAAATATTGATTGCTTTTTTTAGCCGATTACTTGAAAAAAGTTTGAAAATATGATATTCTAAGATATCAAATTATGTAAAGGAATAATGATGTATCAAATAGAAAAGAAAGCTTATGCAAAGATAAATCTACATCTTGACGTGCTGTCAAGGTATCCTGACGGTTATCACGAGGTGTTTACCGTTATGCAGTCTTTATCTCTTTGCGATGATCTGAAAATAACACTTGACGACACTTTTGACGGAATAAAAGTCGTTTGCGACGAGGCAGATGTGCCGACCGATGATAAAAATATTGTGTGCCGTGCCGCGAAAATCTTTTTTGACGAACTTGGCAGAGATATAGACAAGGGCATTAAAATCGAAATAAAAAAGAGAATACCCGTCTCGGCAGGGCTTGGTGGCGGAAGTGCTGATGCGGCAGCTGTCCTTTGTGCTCTTAACGAGCTTTTCGGTATGCCTATATCAATAAACAGGATTCTTGAAATAGGCGGAGCTATAGGAGCTGACGTTCCTTTTTGCATGACGGGCGGATGCGTATTTGCGAATGGAAAGGGCGACGTTTTACACGAGCTTAAGCCTATGCCCGATTGCTTTGTTGTCGTAGCTCGTGGCGGAGAGGGCATTTCAACACCCTTAGCATATGCCTCACTTGATAAAAAATACAATGACTTTCTCCCCGACAGCTATATTCCTCAAAACGCAGCAACACTTTTAACAGCGATTGCTGATAACGATTTGAAGGGAATATGTAAAAATCTTTACAACGTATTTGAGGACGCTATCTTTCCTGACCGTCCCATAGCGAAGGCTATAAAGGAAAGTCTTGTCGAGAACGGTGCATACGGGGCACTTATGAGCGGAAGCGGAACGGCTGTTTTCGCGATTTTTGAGAGTCTTGATTTGGCAGAAAATGCGGCAGAAAAAATCAAAGAGCTTGGATATTTTGCAACTGTTGCTGAACCTACAAATAAAATCTAAAACATAAAGACCGATTGAAGTTTTTTCAATCGGTCTTTTGTTTATAGTTCCGAATAGAGCTTGTAAAGCTCACTATAAAGTCCGCCTTTTTCTACGAGCTCAGTGTGTGAGCCTTCTTCTTCAATTCCGTTTTCGGTGAGAACTAAGATTCGGTCTGCGTTTCGTATAGTTGTAAGACGGTGGGCAATGGTGAAGGTAGTCCTTCCTTTCGCAAGCTTTTCAAGAGATGCCTGAACAAGCTTCTCGCTTTCATTGTCAAGAGCACTCGTAGCTTCGTCAAGAATAAGGATCGGGGGATTTTTGAGGAAGACTCTTGCGATAGAGATTCGCTGCTTTTGTCCACCCGAAAGCTTGACTCCACGTTCACCGACGTAAGTATCATATCCGTCGGGGAGAGATAGTATAAAATCGTGTGCTCCCGCAAGACGAGCTGCCTCAATTATCTCCTCGTCACTTGCGTTTTCATTTCCGTATGCAATATTTTCTTTTACACTTCCTGAGAAGAGATAAACGTCCTGTGCAACGACTCCTATATTGTTGCGGAGCGAGGCGAGAGTAACGTCCTTGATGTCCTTTCCGTCAACAAGTATCTTGCCCTCTGTAACGTCATAAAAACGGGGAATGAGAGAGCAAAGAGTGGTCTTTCCTCCGCCCGAAGGACCAACAAGAGCAATGCTTTCACCCGCACGAACGGTTAGATTTACGTGGGCAAGGACCTTTTTCTTTTCTGTTTCATAGCTAAACGAAACGTCTGAGAACTTGACCTCACCCTTGACATCCGTAAGCTTTTCGGCATTTTGCCGGTCAACTATTTCGGGCTCGGTATCCATAATTTCGGAGAATCTTTCAATACCTGTCATTCCTCTTTGGAACTGCTCGGCAAACTCAACTATACGTCTTATCGAGGTGATAAGAGTTGAAACGAACATTACGTAAGCAATATAGTCAGGAGCGGAGATCTTTTCTGCAAGCATAAAAAATCCGCCCGCAGTAATGACCGTAATATACATTATGCCGTCAAAGAGTCTTGTCGATGAGTGAAAACCGCCCATAAGGTGATAAACTCGCTTTTTGATAGATAGGAACTTCTCGTTGCCGCTGTCAAATTTTCTCTGCTCGATTTTTTCATTGGCAAATGACTTTACAACCCGTATGCCGAGAAGGCTGTCCTCAATCTGTGAGTTAAGCTCGCCTATCTGCTTTCTCGAATCTCTGAAGCCTTCCTTCATTTTGCGGTTAAAGCTCATCAAAACGACAACCATAGGCGGAACTACTGAGAAGGTTAAAAGCGTCAGCGGAATGCTCATAGAGCAGAGTATTACAAACGCACAAATGATTTTGATGCCTGCAATAAAGAATTCCTCGGGGCAATGGTGAGCAAACTCGGTGACGTCAAAGAGGTCACTCGTGATTCTCGACATAAGACTTCCTATCTTTGTGTTGTCATAATAGGAAAACGACAGCTTTTGAAGGTGTGCAAAGAAATCGTGACGCATATCGGTCTCGATCTTCGTGCCCATAATATGACCGATAGATGACATATAATAGTTAGCCGCTGTGTCAATTATTCTAAGGACAATATAAAGAACTGCACATCTTATGATAAGAGAGGCGGTGAGAGTCATTGTTTCAGACGCAGCTCCCGTTATCTCGCGGACTATCATAGGAAGGATAAGCTCGCAAACGGTAGTCAGTGCCGCACAAAAGAGGTCGAAAACGAGTATCCATTTGTATTTTTTGTAATAAGGCAAAAACCTTTTTAAAAGCTTTATGTTTTGGTGTTTTTTCATCACAGTTCTCCAGTTTTTTTACTACCGTTAAATTATAATACAAAACACAGCTCGTGTCAATAAGGAAGAAATCAAATATTTTTCTTGCTAAATAGCAGAAAATATGGTATAACTATTATATAAACATCTTGAGGGGGACATTATGAAGATAAAGTCTAAGACGTTAAGCTATGAAAAGGTGAGTTCTATACCTAAGCAAAAGCATAAAAAGCCCAAAAAGCCTAACGTATTTTGGAACACTCTTATCAGAGTGCTTTCGTTTTTTGCACTTCTACCGATAAAATTTAAGTATCGCAAGAAGGATATGGAGAGACTCGGCAAAAAAGAGCCGTGTCTTGTGCTTATGAATCATTCCTGCTTTAACGATTTCGAGATAGCATCTACATTGCTTTACCCCCGTCCCTTTAACATTATAACCACGTCGGACGGCTTTGTGGGAAAGAATTGGCTTATGAGACAAATAGGCTGCATTCCAACACAGAAATTCGTTACAGACGTAACTCTTGTGAGAGACATAAGATATACGGTAAATACTCTTAAATCCTCGGTGCTTATGTATCCCGAGGCGAGCTACAGCTTTGACGGAACTGCCACAACCCTTCCCGAAAGTCTTGGCGGACTTGTAAAGCTTTTAAAGGTTCCTGTCGTGATGATTGAGACCTTCGGTGCGTTTTCCCGTAATCCGCTTTATAACAATCTCCAAATACGTAAAGTTCCGCTCGAAGCGGAGATGAGATACGTTCTTTCTCCCGACGAGATTAAGGAGAAAAGCGTTGACGAGATAAACGAGATACTTCGCAAGGAATTTTCATTTGACGGATTTAAGTGGCAGCAGGAGAACAAGGTGAAAATTGATGAACCTTTCCGTGCAGATGAGCTTAACAGAGTTCTTTACAAATGTCCGAATTGTAAGGCAGAGGGAAAGACTGTGGGCAAGGGAATTCATCTTACCTGTCATGCTTGCGGTAAACAATATGAGCTTGATGAGTACGGATTTATGAAGGCAGTTGAGGGTGAGACCGAGTTTATGCACGTTCCCGATTGGTATGCTTGGGAAAGAGAGTGCGTTAGACAGGAAATACTTGACGGCAAATATTCTCTCGATGTTGACGTTGATATTTATATGCTTGTTGATACAAAGAGTCTTTATAAGGTTGGCGAGGGACATCTATCTCACACCGCTGAGGGCTTCAGGCTTACGGGTTGTGACGGACAGCTTGATTACTCTCAAAAGCCCAAAGCATCATACAGCCTTTACTCCGATTACTATTGGTACGAAATAGGCGATATGATATGTATCGGCAACAATGACGTGCTTTATTACTGTTTCCCGAAGACCGATGATGACGTGGTAGCAAAAACACGCCTTGCAACCGAGGAAATGTATAAGATAGTGACTGCAAAGTGACAAAAAAACACGGAAAGAATTACTTTCCGTGTTTTTTTGTTTTATATTTACATTTTAGAAGCGACAACGTCTGTCATCGAGTAAAGTCCTGCACTCTTGCCAACCATAAAGGAAGCTGCTTTTATTGCACCGTTGGCAAAAATTTCACGTGAGGTTGCCGAGTGAGATAGAGTAATTATCTCGTTATTTCCTGCGAAAATAACGTCATGCTCGCCAACGATAGTTCCGCCACGCACTGCGTGAATTCCTATTTCGGTAGTTTCTCTCTTGCGTCGTATCTCGTGTCTGTCGTAAACAAAGTCTGCATTTCCGCCTCGCTCGTCTTTGAGCTCCTCTGCAATCATCATAGCCGTTCCGCTCGGAGCATCAAGCTTGTTATGGTGGTGCTTTTCGATTATCTCAATATCAAAATCCTCACCAAGAGTAGCAGCTGCCCGTCTGCAAAGGTCAATAAGAAGATTTATACCTATTGACATATTTCTCGAGAAGAATATGCCCACCTTGCTTGACGCGTCAAGCATCAGTTGTCTTTCCTCGTCGGTGTGTCCCGTAGTTGCAACAACTATTGGTGTGTTATTTGATACGGCGTAGCTTAAAAGCGAGGGGAGAGCACTGTGATGTGAGAAGTCTATTATAACGTCAGCCGCACCCTCAAAATCATTTATTGAGGAATAAACGGGGAAGGAACAGACTGAGCCAAGCTCCGAGGCGTTTATATCAATACCCGCAACTATCTTGCAATCTGCAGTTTCCGATACCATATCAGTAATTGCACGTCCCATTCTGCCGCCACAGCCGCAGAGAATTATCTTTTTCATTTTTATTTTTCCTTTGTGATTTTACTTAGATTATAGAAAGCTCCTTCATAGCCTTTAAGAGCTTTTCATGGTTTGCGTCTTCCATTTCGCAAAGGGGAAGTCTCATTTCTATGTCGCAGTATCCGAGATCCGCCATAGCGGTCTTAACGGGAACGGGGTTTACCTCGCAGAAGAGCGAGTTTATGAACTTGAGATATTTGAGCTGCATAGCAGCACCCTCGGCAAAATTGCCGTCAGCACAAAGCTTGCAGATCTCGTGAGTCTCACGGGGGAGAATATTTGAGAGAACCGAGATAACGCCCTTGCCGCCAAGAGACATTATGGGAACTATCTGGTCGTCATTACCCGAATATATATCAAAATAATCTCCGCACTCAGCTACAAGCTCGGCTATTGCACTGATATTGCCCGAAGCTTCCTTAACCGCAACGATTCTTTCGTGCTTTGCAAGCTCCTTGTAAACGGGAAGAGTAATATTGCAGCCCGTTCTCGAGGGTACGTTGTAAAGAATTATAGGCTTGTTGGTTTTGTCAGCAGTCTCAAGGAAGTTTTTGATAAGTCCCTTGGGGGTTGCCTTGTTGTAGTAAGGAGTAACGAGCAAGAGTGCGTCAGCTCCCGCATCGCACGCGTATTGAGAAAGCTCTATTCCGTATGCGGTATCGTTTGAGCCTGTTCCCGCAATAACGGGAACTCTGCCTGCTACCTGCTTTACAACAAAGTCGATGCACTCGCAGTGCTCCTCGTGAGTAAGTGTTGCCGCTTCACCCGTTGTACCTGCAACAACGATTCCGTCAATACCGCCTTTTATCTGATCCTCGATTATCTTTTCAAAAGAAACGTAATCGATCTTTCCGTTTTTGAAGGGTGTGATTATCGCAGTAGCCGCTCCCGTGAAAATTGATTTTTTGAATTTGCTCATAAGTACTTGTTCCTTTCACATAAATAAAATTGCCATATAAAAGAAAAAACCGGTTGAAAACCAGCTGCGATTGTGATATAATATAGCCACGAGGCGTGACTAATTAAAAACAATAACAGATAGCTCTCCATCATTTTTGATGACAGCCCGACAGCTATGAACCGTCGGACCAGCAATATCACTGCCGCCGTGATAAAACTTCGGCACCTTACACTCGAAAACAAAGCTCAAACGGCTACGGCTTCCTCGCTTTGCTTCGGTTGAAAAATGCACCTCTATCCTTTATTATATGTCCTTACGGAATATAATAACATATATTTTATTCACTGTCAATACAAAAAATAATATTTTTATACATATTTACAGAGGAAAAATTCGTGACGATAATCAATGAAAAACCAAAAACAGATTTAAAGACGAGCGACTTTTTTTACGAGCTTCCCGAGGAACTTATTGCTCAGCATCCGTCTGAGATAAGAGATGCTTCGCGTCTTCTCGTTCTCAACCGCGAAAGTGGAGAGATCGAACATAAAATATTTTCGGATATAATCGATTACTTGAATCCGGGTGACACGCTCGTTATAAACGATTCAAAGGTCATTCCCGCAAGACTTTTCGGAAATAAGCTCGGGAACAAAGACGCTGTCGTTGAGCTTTTGCTTCTTCGTCAGCGGGAGCTTGACACTTGGGAAACCCTCGTAAAGCCGGGTAAGCGTGCCCGAGTAGGCTCTGTTATCGAGTTTGGCGACGGTATGCTTCGAGGAGAGGTCATAGAAATTCTCGAAGAGGGAAATCGTATAATCAAATTCGATTATGACCGCGAAAAATACAACAATATTTACGATATTCTTCATCAAATAGGAATTATGCCCTTGCCGCCGTACATTAAGGAAAAATGCAAGGATAATTCAAGGTATCAAACGGTTTACGCAAGAGAAGAGGGTTCTGCAGCAGCTCCAACGGCTGGACTTCATTTTACTTCCGAGCTTCTTGACCGCATAAGAGAAAAGGGTGTTGCGATAGTTCCCGTTATGCTTCACGTTGGACTTGGTACCTTCAGACCTGTAAAGGTTGACAAAATAGAGGACCACGTGATGCACACCGAGTTTATCAGCATAAGCGAGGAAAGTGCTCGAATAATCAACGAAAGAAAAAAAGCAGGCGGCCGCCTCATTTGCGTAGGTACTACCTCTTGCAGAACTATCGAGAGTGCGGCTCTTGATGACGGAACGGTTCAGGCAATATCGGGGGACACGGGAATATTTATCTTTCCTGGATACAAGTTTAAGGCAGTCGATGCTTTGATAACAAACTTCCACCTTCCCGAAAGCACTTTGCTTATGCTTATCTCGGCGTTATATAACAGGGAAGGCATTATGAAGGCATACAAGGTTGCGGTTGATGAGAAATACAGATTTTTCTCATTTGGCGATGCAATGTTCATACAATAAATCAAATCAAGGAGACAAAAATGCAGAACATTTTATCAAAAGAAGGCTTTATATGTGATATGGACGGTGTCATATATCACGGAAATAATTTACTTGACGGCGTTGAGGATTTTATGAATTGGCTCATAAAAGAGAACAAGAAGTTCGTTTTTCTCACCAATAGCCCTGAGAGAACTCCTCACGAGCTTAGTATGAAGCTTGAAAGAATGGGACTTTCGGTTTCTGCTGACCACTTTTATACGAGTGCTATGGCGACGGCAGAGTTTATTGCGACGCAGGCACCGGGCTGTACCGCTTACGTTATCGGAGAGGCGGCACTTTCAAAGGCTCTTTACGACCACGGAATATATATGAATGACGTAAATCCCGATTACGTAGTTGTCGGTGAGACGAGAACATACTCTTTTGAGAAAATAGAAAAAGCTATTGCACTCGTAAATAAGGGTGCCAAGCTTATTGGAACCAACCCCGATACAACGGGACCTACTGAGAGAGGAATAATGCCTGCAACGGGTGCTCTCGTTGCTCCTATCGAGATAGCAACGGGCAAGAAGGCGTATTTCGTAGGAAAGCCTAACCCTCTTATGCTTCGTCACGGACTTCGCAAGCTTGGCTGTCACAGTGCGGATATAGCTTTTGTCGGGGACAGAATGGATACCGACATAATTGCGGGAATTGAATCAAACGTTGACACTGTTCTCGTGCTTTCGGGCGTTACCGCAAGGGAAGACATAGAAAAATTCCCCTACCGTCCAAGATACGTGCTTAACGGAATTGGAGACATAGTGAAAAATTAAACATATCAATAAAAAAAGAGTCATCGGCGGATGACTCTTTTTTTGTTTTTTGGACATAATCAATATAAAGAATTTTTTGGGGGATTATTTATGATAAGAGTTGCAGAGATTCTAAGTGACACGAATATAGGCGGAGCGGGGAGATTGTTGCTTAACCGCTTTGCACTTTCGGATAAAGAGCAATTTGAGGAGCGAATAGTTTTGCCGTCGGGAAGCGAGCTTTTCGGGGAATTCAAAAAGCTTGGATATACACCGCACACAATTGATTTTTGCAAAGACAAGTCTTGTGATATTTCGGGGATATTTCCGCTTTACAGATATTTTCTTAAGACCTCGCCCGATATAGTAAACTGTCACGGGTGTCTTAGTGCACGAATCGCGGCAAAGCTTGCTAACGTACCCATTAGAATTTACACCCGTCACTGTGCCTATGACCCAAGTGATTTTATGAAGAAAAAAAGCATTAAGAGGATAAATAGAATTTGGACAAAAGTCCTCTCGCATAAAATAATTGCTGTTGCAGAAGCCGCCAAAGACAATCTTACCGACGTTGGAATAGACGAAGGTATGATAGAGATTATAGTAAACGGTGTGGAGCCCGTTAAAGCATACAGTATAGCGGAAAAAAGGGAAACGAGAAAAGAGCTTGGTATTCCCGAGGACGCCTTCGTTTGCGGAATATGTGCCCGACTTGAAGATTGCAAGGGAATAGACGTATTGCTCCGTGCAGCAAGAAAGCTTTTACGGAGCAATAATGATTACTATTTTTTAATTGTCGGCAAGGGAAGTCAGTTCTTTGAATTAAAGGAGCTTAGCTATGCTCTCGGTATCTCGGACAGAGTGAAATTTTCGGGCTTTGCAAAAGACGTAACGCCTTACCTTAATTGCTTTGATCTTAATCTAAACTGCTCACGCGGAACTGAAACGTCATCACTTTCAATTTCCGAGGGAATGAGTCTCGGTCTTCCGTGTATAGCGAGCAGCTGGGGCGGCAATCCCCATATGGTGCAAGACGGATATAACGGATATATTTTTCCTGTAGACGATTTCATTTATCTTGCAGAGCTTATTGAGAAAATATATAATAACAAAGAGCTTTATAATCAAATGAGCGAGAACGCATACAAGCGTTATTGTGAGGAATTTACCGCAAAAAGAATGACTCGCCTTACAGAAAAGCTATATATGAATCTGTATTTAAACCATCAAGACAAAAGAAGAGAGGAAGCTATTGCAAAGTAGAGAATCAGAGTTACGGCATCAATTATCGTTGTAATAAAGGGACTTGCCATAACGGCAGGGTCAAAGCCGAGTCGCTTGGCGAGAATCGGCAGAGAACAACCAACAAGCTTTGCAACGATAATTGCGGCAAGGAGAGTAAGCGCAACAACAAAGGAAACGGCAACACTTGCCCTATCGATTAAAATTACCTTAATAAATGTAGCGATAGCAAGCACAGCACCGCAAAGGATAGACACTCTCAGCTCTTTAAAAAGCACCTTGAAAATGTTTCCCATTTTAATCTCGTCAAGTGAAATACCTCTTATGATAGTAACAGACGATTGCGAGCCCGCGTTACCGCCCGTACCCATAAGCATAGGTATAAATGACGTCAATATAACCATACTTGCAAGTGCTGCCTCATAATGAGAAATAATAGCACTCGTAACGGTTGAAGATATCATAAGCAACAAAAGCCAGGGAATTCTGTTCTTGAAAATTTCAAACACACCTGTTTTAAGATAAGGCTTATCCGAAGGAGCCATAGCTGCCATTCGTTCGATATCCTCAGTAGCCTCTTCCTCAATGACGTCAAGTGCATCGTCAACCGTAACGATACCGACAAGGCGTTCCTCGCTGTCAACGATAGGAAGTGCCAAAAGGTCATATTTTGAGATCTTCATAGCAACGCTTTCTCGGTCATCGGTAGTGAGAGCACTTATGACGGCCTCGTTCATAATGTCGCTTATGATCTCATAGTCCTGTGCGAAAAGAAGGTCTCGGAGTCCGACGGTTCCTTTGAGAACCCTTGTAGCGTCGGTGACGTAAATGACGTAGACGGTTTCCTTTTTGGCACCCGTTTTGCGTATATATTCAACTGCCTCGCTTACCGTCATATTGGAGCGGATTCGCACAAATTCAGAGGTCATCACGCTTCCCGCACTGTCCTCTTCGTATTTAAGAAATCGGTTGATTTCCGCACGCTTTTGCTTATCGGCGTTTTTAAGAATTTTATTTACGATGCTTGCAGGAAGCTCATCGAGCATATTCATAACGTCATCGATATAAAGCTCGTTAAGAATAGCAGAGAGCTCACGGTCGCTGAAGCTTATTATTATCATTTCCTGTACGTCGCTTTCAAGCTCCGCAAAGATTTCTGCCGCCTTGTCCTTTTTTAAAAGCCTTAATACCTTGGGAAGATTTTCGGGGGCAACCGTCGATAGATATTCTGCTGAGTCGATGGTATTCATTTCATTGATGTTTCTTATAAAATCCTGATATTTGTTCTCACTCAAAAGAGTGTTTAATTCTTCAAACATCATAGCTTTACCCCCTTGATTATTTTACTGCTCTATTATATCATTTTTGCCTATACGTGTCAATTATTTTTTTATTACATTATATGCGTAAGATCAAGGCTGTCGACGATAGCCTTGATTTTTCTTGCAGACGTCTTGAGTAGCTCAAGCTCGGTGTCGTTAAGAGGTATCTCAAGAATTTCCTTAACGCCGCTTCGTCCAACGATTGACGGCAAGCCGAGACAGATGTTTTCAAGTCCGTAATGTCCGTCAACGAGTGAGGATACAGGGAGCACCGTGTTTTCGTCCTTAACTATTGAGGATACTATCTTTTTGACGGATTCGGCAATTGCGTAATAGGTAGCCCCCTTAGCTTCAATAATTCTATATGCACTCTTTTTTACGTCAACGGCAAGTGAGTCGAGCTTCTCAAGTGAGCATTTTTTGTGGCAAGACATACAGTATCTATCAAGGTCAACTCCCGAAATATTCGCACTCGACCATACGGGAAGCTCACTGTCTCCGTGCTCACCGATTATAAAGGTGTGAACGTTTCTCGGATCTACCTCAAGGTGACGTCCCACAAGATATTTGAGTCTTGCACTGTCAAGCACGGTCCCCGAACCTATTACTCTGTTTTTTGGAAATCCCGACGCTACGAGCGTAACGTAAGTGAGTATGTCAACGGGATTAGTAACGACCAAAATTATTCCTTCGCTGTTGTAAGCACAAATGCTTGAAACTATTGAGCGGAATATTTTTGTGTTTTTGTTGAGAAGATCAAGCCTTGATTCTCCTGCCTTTTGATTTGCCCCTGCCGTTATTATTATGATTGCGGCGTCAGATAGGTCGGAGTAGTCTCCCGCATATATTTCCATAGGGGAGATGAAGGGAAGACCGTGATTCATGTCTGCCGCCTCGCCTTCGGCCTTCTTTTTGTCAATGTCGATAAGAACTATCTCGGAGAACATTTCGCTGTTCATAAGCGTATAAGCTGTGGTTGCTCCGACAAAACCGCACCCTATAATTGCACATTTTTGTATATTGACCATATTCAAGATCCTTTCCTTATTTTATATGATTTATTTTGTGCAATAGGGAGTGATTTATTTGCAAAAAAGAAAAGAGACTTGAAAATACAAGTCTCAAAAATTGTTTTTGTAATTTGTTATTGCCGCGAGAAGCTCACGCGTTTGTTGCATTACCGTACTTTGCTTGACGGGTAAATCCTTGTCTAAAAGCACCGATTCACAATTTGAAATAAACCTTCTTGCAGCCGAAAATAAAAGGGAACATCTGTCAAATTCAGATGAAAGCCTTTTAGTAAGCTCAAAATTCTGTGCTTTGTCTGCCTTGCAAATAAGCAGAGATAGCTCGCTTACATTTGTTTCGTATTCTTCGATATTTTTCTTGACCTTTAAGCTGAATTCGCTATATGAATGAAGAAGTATTTTTCGTTGTTCATCGGACAAAGAAAAGCTGAGAAGCTCCTCTGCACCAAAGCTGTCAAGAAAGCGTTTTGTGTCAATTTCAAAAAGCTTTGTCGTATTCAAAAGCTTAGAAATGATTTTGTCGGCTTGATTAGTCATATTCAAAATTCCTTTCTAAAAAAGAAAACCGAAGGAAAAATCCTATCGGTTTTCTTTTACGTTAGGTTAGCATTAGCTCAAAAACCGTAAGGTTATCTGATCTCAACGTTTACGCGTCTGTTATCAGTGCTTGCCGCTGCTTTCATAACGGTACGGATCGCCTTAGCGATCTTGCCGTTCTTTCCTATTACCATTCCCATATCGTCGGGAGCTACGCTTAAAATAAGGTTTACTTCCTTTTTGTCAACAGTTTCAAGAACGGTAACTTCATCCGGATTGTCCACAATGGCGCGAGCTATCCCTATTAAAGTTTCCTTGAGATCTGTCATGATTTTCACCTATTAAAATCAGTCGATGATGCCTGACTTCTTAAGGAGAGCTCTTACAGTATCAGTAGGAACAGCACCGTTAGAAATCCACTTCTTAGCCTTATCAGCGTCGATAGAAACGGTAGCGGGCTCTGTACCTGGGTTATAAGAACCGATCTCCTCGATGAAACGACCGTCTCTGGGTGAGCGGCTGTCTGCTACAACAACACGGTATGTGGGAGCTTTCTTCTTACCCATTCTTCTGAGTCTCATTTTTACTGCCATTTTTTATTTCCTCCATATTAAAAAATTTATATTTATAAAAATCCGCAAATATCTTAGAACGGAATTTTCATCTTTCCACGTCTCATTTTCGCCATCATTTTGGGATCTGAGAACTGCTTCATAAGCTTTCTTACCTGATCAAACTGACGGAGCAACCTGTTGACTTCTTCAACCGAAGTTCCGCTGCCTGCGGCAATTCTTTTCCTTCTTGACGCATTTATGACGTCGGGCTTCTCACGTTCCTGCTTCGTCATCGACTTTATGATAGCCTCAGTTCGTGCTATAGCTTTTTCATCAATCTTTGCATCTTTAAGGGCTCCGGGCTTCATACCGGGCATCATTGCTGCGATCTGATCCATACTTCCCATCTTTTTTATCTGCGAGAACTGCTCGAGATAATCGTCGAGTGTGAAGGTCGACTCTCTTATCTTTCTCTCGAGCTCCTCAGCCTTCTTTTCGTCAAATGCCTGTTCAGCCTTTTCGATAAGCGAGAGCACGTCACCCATGCCGAGAATTCTCGATGCCATTCTTTCGGGGTGGAAGGGCTCGATCATATCGAGCTTTTCGCCCGTACCAATAAATTTAATGGGCTTGCCCGTAACGTGCTTAACTGAAAGTGCCGCACCGCCTCGTGTGTCACCGTCAAGCTTTGTGAGTATAACTCCCGTGATATCAAGAAGCTCGTTAAACGTTTTTGCAACTGTTACGGCGTCCTGACCTATCATCGCGTCAATGGTGAGAAGTATCTCTGTGGGAGAGGTCTTTTCCTTTATGCTTTGAAGCTCGCCCATAAGCTCTTCGTCAATATGGAGTCTACCTGCGGTGTCGATGAACACCATATCATATCCCTTAAGATTTGCAAACTTAATTGCTTCCTCTGCAATTTTTACGGGGGACTCCTTGTCTCCAAGAGAGAATACGGGAATATCAAGCTTTTCACCAACGATTTCAAGCTGCTTGATTGCGGCAGGACGGTAAACGTCACAAGCAACGAGCAAAGGTCGCTTGCCCTGTTTTTTGTAAAGACCCGCAAGCTTTCCTGCGTGTGTGGTCTTACCTGCACCCTGAAGGCCGACCATCATAACAACTGTTGGGGGCTTCGAGGATATTTGAAGCTTTGCCTGAGAGCCTCCCATAAGGTTGGTAAGCTCCTCGTTGACTATTTTTACGATCTGCTGAGCGGGAAGGAGTGACTCGAGAACCGCAGAGCCTACAGCACGCTCTGAGACCGCAGATATAAAATCTTTAACTACTTTAAAGTTAACGTCTGCCTCAAGAAGTGCGAGTTTGATTTCACGCATTCCCGCCTTGACGTCAGCCTCGGTAAGTTTACCCTTGTTTTTAAATTTCTTAAAAGCATTTTCAAGCTTTTCACTTAAACTTTGGAACAACAGTATGACTCCTTTCTATTGTTCGATTCGTTTCTTGAGTTCTGCAATGCCCTCGCATACGACAGCAGACGCCTGTGTTTCAATAGCCACAGCTAAAAGGGAATCGGTTTTTTGAGCAAGGTCGGTCATCTTTTTTGAAAGGCCGAGCTTACTTTCGAAGAAGCAAAGCTCCTCTTCAGCTTTTTTAATAATGTCCCTGACACCCTGTCTTGAAATACCTATCTCCTCGGAAATTTCCGCAAGCGAGAAATCCTCGTTATAGTACATATCGAGTACGTTACGCTTCCTTTCGGGTAAAACGTCACCGTAAAAATCGAGAAGATAACCGATGTTTAAGTTTTTTTCGTACATTTTGCGGTCTGCCTTTCAAGTGTAAAGCAAAATACTTTACAATCATATCATACGAATTTGCATTTGTCAAGACTTTTTTAAAAATATTTTTATTTGGATTAAGAGTTAGTTTGTCCTAATATGTTATCTACAAACTGCTGAGCAGTTCTGCACGAAATTCCACCGTTACGCATTTGCCAAGCCTGTGCCATAGCTATAATCTCGGCGTCGGGAAGTGTGATTTCCTTGTGGCGTCTTGCGAGCTCGAGAACTATAGCTTCAAACTCAAGCTTTGTGGGCTTGAAATATCCGATAGTCAAACCGAATCTGTTTACGAGAGAAAGCTTTTCCTCAACCGTTTCGGAGCGGTGAACGTCTTGCTGTGTCTGTATATCGTTCTTATCGTTAAAGCTTTCCTTGATAAGGTGGCGACGATTTGACGTAGCATATATGAGAACGTTATCGGGCTTTGTTTCAACGCCACCCTCGATTATTGCCTTTAGATATTTATACTCTATTTCATAATCCTCAAAGGAGAGATCGTCCATATAGATTATAAAGCGGTAATTTCTGTTCTTGATCTGCGAGATTACAGCGGAGAGGTCTTTAAACTGATGCTTGTATATTTCAATCATACGAAGACCGTCCTCGTAAAAGCGGTTGACTATCGCCTTGATACTCGTAGATTTACCCGTTCCGCTGTCACCGTAGAGAAGCACGTTGTTTGCGGCACGTCCCTCAACAAAAGCCTTTGTGTTTGCAATAAGGGCGTCTTTTTGTCTGTCGTATCCGATGAGGTCGTCAAGGCTAACCTTGTGCATATTGTTTATGGGTGCGAGGTACATTTTATCATTATCATAGGAAAGTCTGAACGCCTTATTAAGCCCGAACATTCCAACACCGTAATCGTGATAGAAGCTAACGACCGCGTCAAATACTTCTTGAGGAGTCTTCGCCTTTTCGATTTTTTCACTCAAAGCCTGTACCTTTTCACTCACGTTTTTGTTATACATCTGCTCACGCTTGGGAATTGCATTGTAATCGGAAAGAACGGTGAAG
Source organism: Clostridia bacterium (assembly GCA_017503865.1). GTDB lineage: Bacteria > Bacillota > Clostridia > Oscillospirales > CAG-272 > HGM12713. The sequence goes on from JAFVSI010000050.1 coordinate 76,467, forward strand.
CAGTTGATGTCGAGCGAGGACTCTATTTCAGAAAAATCAAAGTCAAAAAGCTTTTTGAAAACCTCAAAATCGTTGAGAGCAAAGCGATTAACAGTGCCGTCCCTTCTCGTAGCCTTTTCGCAAGTGAAGCTAAAGGGATTTTCATCGGTTATAAGTAAATAGGTAAGATAATTGTGCCAAAGATTTTTGTCAAAGCCGTACTGAGTAGCAACCTCAAGAAGACGGCGTACCTCTATAAAAATTCTTGTCTTAAGATGCTCGGGTGCGTCCTTTCCGTTATGAAAATCCTCGAATATTGCTCCAAGCTTTGAAAGGATGCTGTTTCCCGACATATCGCGGTATATTATAAGCTTCGCTAATTCTCTATACATAGTGACACCTCACAAATAGTTATTTGATGTTATTATACCACTAACGGTGGTATATTTCAATATTTGCAATTAAAAAAACAAAGCCGAGTGGCACGGCTTTGTTTAAGAATCAAATATTTATGATGAATTCAGAGATTTTCAATACTATCGGAATTGAAACAACAGACAAAAGCGAGGACATACCGACAAGCTGTGCAGAAACTTCGGGCTTCGTATGATACATCTCAGCAAGGATTGAGACCATAGTGGCAGGCGGAAGTGCACAAACGGTAGTCATAAAGAGTATTAGTTCGTTATTGAAGCCCAAGACCTTAAGTAAAAGACATACCAAAATAGGAGTAACGATAAGCTTTACAAAAGAAAGGAAGTACGCTTTCCATGAGGTGAAAAATTGCAAAAGATTGCGTCTGCCTATAAGTGCACCGATAATAAGCATCGACACGGGAGTACACATATCGCCGAGATAACCGAGAGTCGTTGTAAAGAATCCGGGGAACTCGGGTATTTTACACTTCAAAAGAAAAAGTAAGAAGCCTATCGTGCAGGGAATCGTGCCGGGATTTATAAATATCTTTTTTACAGTGAGCTTGATATCGTTTCTTTTTCTTGCGAAAATTGCTATACCAAGCGTCCATAGAACGAGATGGAAGCTCACAACAAAGAAGGCACCCATAAATAGTCCTCTCTCGCCTAACAAGGAGTTTAGGATAGGGAAGCCTATGAAACCAACGTTTCCGAAAATGATTGAAAACTCAATAAGCTTTTGTTCATCAATATCCCTTAGGGGACGGCAGATAAGGAATGCGATAGCCGCTAAAAATAGGTGAACTGCGACACCGATTCCAAGCGTGATAAGACCGAGCTTAAGGTTTTCTACAGTAAACGGAAGCTTTATAAGAGATGAAATAATGAGTGCGGGCTGACAAAGTGCAACAATGAGCCGCGAGAGCTTTTTGGATGCAATTTCGTCAAGTATGCCGAGTCTGTTCACAACAAATCCTATAACGAGAGTGATAAACAGCATTATGATAGTATTGAGTAGTGCGGTGAAATCCATTTTAAAATCCTTTCAAACAGGGGTGTGAGATCATTGACTGTCCTTATTCATTTTATCAAGCTGAGCCTTGATAGCCTTCATATCGGCAAGCATATCCTCTTTGCGTCGGGGATCGCGAAGTAAAAGTGCAGGGTGATAAACTGCAGTTATGAGAAAATTACCCTTTTTAAACCATTTGCCGTGCTCGGCGGTTATCTTGAAATCGGGCTTAATGAGACGCATTGCTGAAATTCTGCCAAGACATACTATGATCTTAGGATCAATAAGCTTTACCTGCCTACGCAAAAAATCGATGCAGGCATCCTCTTCCTCGGGTAGAGGATCGCGGTTCTTGGGCGGACGGCATTTTAAAATGTTAGCTATGTAGACGTCCTCGCGGCTTATGTCAACCGCAAATAAAAATTTATTGAGAAGCTGACCTGCACGACCGACAAAGGGCGTTCCCGTTTTATCCTCATTGTCACCGGGTGCTTCGCCTACGAAGAGTATATCGGCATTTTTATTTCCTACACCAAAAACACAGTTGGTTCTCGTTTTGCAAAGCTCACAAGCATTGCAAGAGTTACATTCTTCTAAAAGTTTTTCCCAAGAATCAGCCATAACGTCCTCCAAAAATCACAATAAAAGTAGTATATCACAATCTTTTCAACTTTGCAATACTTTTAAAAAAGCTCTCGGCAAAAAAATGCCGAGAGTTTTTTACAGTCTTGAGAGAAGAGACACCGCATCGTTTTCGCATATCAACTTACCGTGTTCCGCCAAATAATAGTTGAAATTATCCTTGTTTTCAAGCTTAGCATATTCAAGAATAAATGAAAATTCATTGGGCGGTGCGTAATCGTCAAAGTCAACGTCCGATAAAAGCAGATATTTTTGTCCGCTTGGTACAGAGTAAGCGGAGCTTTCGCCTATGTAACCTATTGCATCGAGTCTACGGCAGACATTTAAGAGGTCCTCGGTCTTGTCAAACGAGAATATATCAAAGGTCAAATTTCCGTTTCTTTCAGTGTTTACGCTTGGCAGTAGCAATTGAGTTGCGTTCGTATCCCGTTTGTCGCATTTTTGAGTGTCAGGGGAAGAGAGAAGTCCTATTTTCGTTACGAACATCTCGCAACCGCCTTCCTTTGAGGGATAGAGCTGTACGAGTACCCTTTGCCCATCAGTATCAAATCCGGTTTGATGCTTCGCTTTACTAAGTACGTCCCAGAACATTCTTTTCGTATCGGTGTTGGAATAGTCAAGCTGGTCGGCTTTTAGCTGGAATCCTTTGAGATCCTCTTCGCAAAGCATCACCTTTAGCTTGTTGTCGCTGATCATAATAATCTCCATAATAAAATTCGTTCCTCCGTTCATATTTATATTATAATCGGTGAGAGTGAAAAATGTAACCCCTAAAAATATGGTAAATTAGTTGACGGAATGCCTTTTTTAATGGTATAATCAAAGTGTATTATTTTTTGTGGAAAGGAAGGGGACTGTATGATCTATAGCGAGAACAACGCATCGGTTTTAATTGATGCTAAAGAGCTTTGTGAAATAGCGGACAAATACGGAAGTCTTGACACAAGACACCCCTTCTCAAAAGACTTGTTTTCGGTAAGGTATTCCGATGATAAAGTAATAAACAAGCTCTACGCGGGGATTGAGGGGTACTGTTCTCACGACGAAGAGCTTTTGGTAACCTATAAGCTTGGCGATCTATATTATACGGTAAGTGCAACGGCGGACGCTGTATGTAAGCTAAAAGGGCAGACGCGTGTAGATATGGTAGTAACCGTTAATAACTACGGTTTTTTTGCACCTCCTAAAACGGCTTGGCTTTCTTATCTTAAGTGCTGTGCCTTGTTTGTCGCAAAGCGTGACGGACTTTCACAGATCTCGCTTCGCTTGTATATAGTGCTTAATGATAGCGAAAAGGATGCTGTAAAGCATTTTGATTATTTTTACGGTGCAGATGAGCTTGAAAAAAGCTTTGTTAAATTACTAAACAAGGTAAACTTCAGAGGCGTACATTCCTACGAAAAGGCAAGGAAAGCTATCCCCTCGGCAGCTAACGCTCTCTTTCCCTATGACGAGCTTCGAGAGGGGCAAGAGATGATGATAAAGGAAACGTACTCGAGCATAAAGCAAGGTCACGGTCTTTTCCTACAAGCTCCTACGGGTACGGGAAAAACAGTTGCAGCACTCTATCCGTCGGTAAGAGCTCTCGGAAACGGTCTCGTTGACAAGATATTCTATCTTACCTCTAAGGCAAGTACAAGACGTGAGGCGTTCAGAGGAGCTGCGAAGCTGTTTGAAGCAGGTGCTATGCTTCGCACAATAGTCATAGGTGCAAAGGAGCAGGTCTGTATGTGTCCTGCCCGAATGTTTAATAATAACGGTACGTCACACTGTAATCCCGATGAATGTTCCTATGCCAAGGATTATTACGTGAAGGTCGAGGGGGCAATTCGGGAGCTTCTTGAGAGCGGTCACGGATACACGGTACGTCAAATATCAATGGTAGCCAAGAAATACGAGGTTTGCCCATATGAGCTGTCGCTTGATCTTTCCGAGCTTTGTGATATTATAATTTGCGACTACAATTACGTCTTCGACCCATCGGTCTATTTCAGAAGATATTTTTCTGCTGATGCCATAAAGAAGAACAAATACGTTTTTCTTGTTGATGAGGCGCATAATCTCGCTGATAGGGCAAGGGAAATGTATTCTTCTACTCTTGAAAGCAAGATGTTTTCAAAGTTAAATGAAAGATTTGCCGATGATGACAAAGAACTTAAAGGGATCTTTTTGGAATTACTTGGTGTGTTTTATACTCACAGGGCATTCTGCGGAGATACCTTTGTCGTTGATAAAGACGGAATTGAGAGAGGGTATTATGTCAGCAACACTCTGCTTTCACAATTCCTTTCGGCACTCGAGAGTTTTAAGAAGAAGTGTGAGGCATTCTTAAAAAAGAACAAAGACCATTTGCTTTTTTCTGAATTAAACGCTGTTTTATCAGAAACAAGGAAATATCTCTTGGTTGCCGAATTTTTCGATAATAGGTTTTACAACTGCATTTATGCAGAGGGAGAGAATACTGCTGTGCGTATTTTCTGCCTTGATCCTTCATACATTCTCTCAAAAATACAAAAGAGAGCACGTTCAACTATTTTCTTTTCGGCAACGCTCACCCCACTCGACTACTTTAAGGAAATCCTCGGTGGAGATAAAAATTCGGAGCATATTTCGTTGCCGTCTGCATTTGATCCGTCAAATCTTTGTATCGCCGTTGCTGGATACGTGAGTATGAGATACTCGGACAGAAGTGACAACGTTGCAAAGTACGTGTCAATTATTGCCGCAACAGTTAGCAGAAAAGCAGGGAATTATATTGCGTATTTTCCGTCTTATGAGTGTATGCTGAAGGTTTATACTGCCTTTAAAGAAAAGTATAGGGACGTTGATACGGTTATCCAAAGCAAGAATATGACACTCGAACAAAAGGAAAAATTCCTGGAATTTTTCAAAAACGACGAGGGAGTACTCCGTATTGGTTTTTGTGTGCTTGGCGGTTCGTTTTCTGAGGGAGTCGATCTTCCCGGAGCGAGACTTATAGGCACCGTTATATTTGGTGTCGGTCTTCCGGGTCTTTCAAGTGAGAAGAATATTATTCGCGATTACTACGACAACAGGGGAGAGAGCGGCTATGATTACGCCTATACATTCCCTGGTATGAACAACGTGCTTCAGGCGGCGGGAAGAGTTATCCGTACCGAAAGTGACAGAGGTGTTGTGGTGCTTGCCGACGACAGATATTGCGAAGAAAAATATTCATCTCTATTTCCCGAGCATTTGTCGGATATTAAAAAAGCAAACAGTGCAAGAGAGCTTGCAGAAATCATTCAGAATTTTTGGAAAAACAAATAAAAAAGCGTTTTTTCTTAAATTTTGTAAAAATTTCGTTTTCATCCGTCAAATATGCAAGATGCACTATAAAATTATTCAAAAAAACTCTCTGACAGTAGAATTTGTAAAATAATGCGATTTTTTTTGCAAAAAATTAAAATAGTTCTTGCTTTTTTTGTTTAGATGTGGTAGAATGTCAAATGTTGTGATATTTTTATGATGTTTTTAGAGGAGAAACGTATGAAATACCTTGAAATGTCTCTTGAAGAGCTTAAAAAAGAGAAAGAGATAGTTGAAGCTGAATATAGAGAACTTAAAGGCAAGGGAATGTCGCTTGATCTGTCTCGCGGAAAGCCCGGAAAAAAGCAGATCGATATGATGACCGATATGCTTACCTGTCTGTCTGATGCTAATGATTGCATAAGCGAAAACGGTATCGATTGCAGAAACTACGGAATACTTGACGGTATTCCCGAAGCCAAGAAGCTTTTTTCGGACCTTCTTTCAATTCCCGCAAAGAATATTTTTATTGGCGGTAACTCATCGCTTAACTTGATGTACGACAGTGTTGCGAGAGCTATGCTTTACGGTGTTGTTGGAAGTGAAACTCCTTGGTGCCGTCAGGGAGAGATAAAATTCCTTTGTCCTTCCCCCGGATATGACAGACATTTTGCAATCTGTGAGTCGCTCGGTATTAAAATGATTCCCGTTAAGATGTCGGAGACAGGTCCCGATATGGACACGGTCGAAGCACTCGTTGCCTCTGATGATAAGATAAAGGGAATTTGGTGTAATCCCAAATATTCGAATCCCGACGGATACACATATTCCGATGAGACAGTCGAAAGACTCGCTAAAATGAAAACAGCGGCAAGGGATTTCAGGATCTTTTGGGACAATGCTTACGTTATTCATCACCTTTACGAGGATAAGCAGGATACTCTTGCTGACATCTTTAAGCTTTGTGAGAAATATGGAACAGAGGATAGAGTTCTGTATTTTGCATCGACCTCTAAGGTCTCTTTCCCCGGTGCCGGTGTTGCTATGTTTGCGGCATCCGATGCAAACATGGCACAGATAAAGCCTATCCTTTCCATCCAAACCATTGGTCATGATAAGCTCAATCAGATAAGACACGTCAAGTATTTCAAGACCGCTGAAAACGTAAACAAGCATATGATGAAGCTTGCACAGGTCATAAGACCGAAGTTTGAGATAACTCTTGAGATTCTCGAGAAGGAGCTTGGCGACTTGGGTGCTGCACGTTGGACTAAGCCTATCGGTGGATATTTTATAAGCCTTTATACTGTAAATGGTACAGCAAAGCGTACTTATCAGCTTTGTAAGGAAGCGGGCGTTACCCTCACGACTGTTGGTGCGACCTATCCTTACGGAATTGATCCCGACGATAGTAATATAAGACTTGCGCCTACCTTCCCGTCAGAATCAGACCTTGCTGATGCAATGTATATTTTGACTGTATGCGTAAAGCTTGCCGTTCTTGAAAAGCTAATTGCTGATAAAATTTAACTTTTTATAAATTCCGATGCCCATTTAGCATCGGAATTTATAGTTTTGAGGGAATTATGAAAACTACTCAAAGAAATTCGAATCCTTATAAGAATACAGATTCCAACAAACGTTATTTTACCTATGACTACTATCTTAGAAATACATTTGGCGGTAAGTGTGCAAAAGTTCCGCTTGATGCGGGATTTATCTGTCCGAATATTGACGGAAAATGCGGCGTCGGCGGTTGTATATACTGCTCTGGCAGAGGTAGCGGAGATTTTGCAGCTTTGCCATCGATTCCGCTTCGTGAGCAGTATGAGACAACAAGAGAGAAGCTTTCATCAAAGTGGAATACCTCTCGTTGTATTGCATATTTTCAAGCACACTCAAACACCTATGCACCGCTCGAGATACTTCGCGAAAAATTTGAAGAGGCACTTTCCTTTGATGGTGTTGTTGGGCTGAATATTGCAACTCGTGCTGACTGTATTGATAAGGATATTGCCGAATATCTTGCTGATATTGCCGAAAGAACCGTTCTCACAGTTGAGCTTGGACTTCAAAGTGTTCACGATTCTACAGCAGAAGCAATAAATAGGGGACATAGTTTTGAGGACTTCAAAAAAGGTTATGAGCTTTTGAGGAATGCTTCGGACAAAATCAATATTTGTGTTCATCTTATTTTCGGATTGCCGGGGGAAAATAGGGAAATGATGCTTGATTCTGTCAGGGTGCTTTCTGCACTTAATCCCGATCAGGTAAAGATACATCTTTTGCACGTTCTCAGAGGAACTCGTATGGCAGACATTTACGAGAACGGTGAGTACAAGCCTTTAGAAAAAAACGAGTACGTTTCGCTCGTTGTCGATGCTCTTGAGCTTTTGCCACCTGATACGGTCGTAGCGAGAGTTACCGGAGACGGTATGGCAGAGGAGCTATTAGCCCCCGAGTGGAGCAAAAAAAAGGTATCGGTAATAAACGAAATAGACAAATTACTGTACGAAAGAAACAGCTATCAGGGAATAAAATTCGTTCAATAAATTTATTTGACATTTTTTTGTCAAATTCTATTGATTATCACAAGGTTTTGTGGTATATTATTTACATATGGAAATTTTTTGAAAGGTGGATTATATAAAATGACCTACAACAAGAAAACAGTTGAAGATATTGCCGTTAGCGGCAAGAGAGTTCTCGTTCGTTGCGATTTCAACGTTCCGCTTAAGGATGGTGTTATCACTTCCGATAAGAGAATCGTAGAGGCACTTCCCACAATCAAGTACCTTATGAACAACGGTGCAAAGGTTATCCTTTGCTCTCATATGGGCAAGCCCAAGGGCGAGGTAGTTGCTAAGTATTCTCTCGCTCCCGTAGCAGCTCGTCTTACCGAGCTTCTCGGAACAGAGGTCAAGCTCGCTCCCGATACTATCGGTGAGGAGACTAAGGCTATGGCTGCAGCACTCGCTGACGGACAGGCACTTCTTCTTGAGAACACACGTTTCGACAAGAGAGAAGAAAAGAACGATCCCGAGTTTGCTAAGGAGCTTGCTTCTATGGCAGACATCTTCGTAAACGATGCTTTCGGTGCAGCTCACAGAGCTCACGCATCTACCGCAGGCGTTGCTGCATACCTTCCCGCAGTTTGCGGATACCTCATTCAGAAGGAGATCTCCGTAATGGGTAAGGCTCTTGCTGATCCTGTTCGTCCTTTCGTTGCTATTCTTGGCGGTGCTAAGGTTTCCGATAAGATCGGTGTTATCAACAACCTCATTGACAAGTGCGATACTCTCGTAGTTGGTGGCGGTATGGCTTATACATTCTTTAAGTCTCTTGGTCACACCGTTGGAACTTCTCTTTGCGAGAACGACAAGGTTGAGCTTGCTAAGGAGATGATGGACAAAGCAAAGGCTAAGGGCGTTAACTTCCTTATTCCTGTTGATAACGTTGTTGGTAAGGCATACGATGAGAACACCGAGTTTATGACCGTAAACTCCGACGATATTCCCGACGGTTGGATGGGACTTGACATCGGACCTGCTTCCCAGAAGCTTTTTGCTGACGCTATTAAGGGTGCGGGAACTGTTGTTTGGAACGGACCTATGGGTGTTTCCGAGTGGAAGAACTTTGCTGCAGGTACTGAGTCTGTTGCAAAGGCTGTTGCAGAAAGCGGTGCTATTTCTATCATCGGTGGCGGTGACTCTGCTGCTGCTGTTGAAAAGCTCGGATATGCTGACAAGATGACTCACATTTCTACCGGTGGCGGAGCTTCTCTCGAATTCCTTGAGGGACTTGAGCTTCCCGGAATTGCTTGTCTTCTCGACAAATAATTTAAAGAGGAACGACAAGAATGAATACAGCTAAAAGAAGAACCGTTATTGCGGGAAACTGGAAAATGAATATGACACCGAAGGCTGCTGAGGCTCTTATCGGTGAAATGAAGCCCCTTGTTGAAGGAAAGAATGCGTGTGACGTAGTGCTTTGCGTTCCCGCAATTGATATTCCTGCAGCAGTTGAGGCGGCTAAGGGTTCAAATATTAAGATTGGTGCTGAGAACGTTCACTTCAAGGCATCGGGTGCATATACAGGTGAAATCTCTGCTCAGATGCTCGTTGAGGCAGGTGTCGAGTACGTTGTTATCGGTCACAGCGAGAGACGTCAGTATTTTGCTGAAACCGATCAGACTGTAAACCTTCGCACACTTGCAGCACTTGAGGCTGGTCTTAAGGCTATTGTTTGTGTTGGTGAGACACTTGAACAGAGAGAGCTTGGATATACTGAGACGCTTCTTAAGTTCCAGACTAAGATGGCCCTTACAAATGTTACTGCCGACCAGCTTAAGAACGTTATAGTTGCTTACGAGCCTGTTTGGGCAATCGGTACGGGTGTTACCGCAACGGCTGATCAGGCTGATGAGGGTAACGGATACGTTCGTGCGGCTATTGCCGAGATGTATGGAGCTGACGTTGCTGAGACTGTTACAGTACAGTACGGTGGCTCTATGAACGACGGTAATGCGGCAGAGCTTCTTGCAAAGACAAACGTTGACGGCGGACTTATCGGCGGAGCTTCGCTCGTTGCAAAGAAGTTTGCGGCAATCGTTGACGCTGCACAGTAAATAAAACTAAACCGAGAAGGATTTTCTTCTCGGTTTTTTTACTTTAAAGTTATTGTTGATTTTATTATTAAAATGTGGTAGAATAAGAAAGTAATAATTATGTCAACTATTTTGGAGGAAAAATGGCAAAGTATAGACTTGGAAGAATAAATGATGAGATGCAGAAAGAGCTTGCGATGATTTTACGTGACGTTAAAGATCCGAGAGTTAGTTCAGCGTTTATAAGCATTACAGCTGTTGAAACAACACCCGACCTTAAATTTGCAAAAGTTTTTTATTCGGCACTCAGCGGCGATAAAAAGGAAATTGCAAAAGGGCTCAAATCTTCGGCGGGATATATACGCCGTCAGCTTGCTCAAAGCCTGAATCTCAGAATGACACCCGAGCTTACCTTCGCGGAGGACCATTCTATCGAGCACGGTGCACACATTTCAAAGCTTCTTGAGGGAATTGAGTTTTCCGAGGAGTTTGACGTGACGGAAGAGGAAAACGATGACTGAGTTTAAACATCTGACATTTGACGAGCTTTGCGACAAGCTCTGTGAAAATAAGAGAACACTTATAATTTATCACGTCCGCTCGGATGCTGATGCTGTCGGATCTGCGTTTTCGCTTCGCAAGCTTTTAACTCTTATGGGTATTCCCGCACTTTGCGCTTGTGCTGACGAGGTACCCGAAAGACTTAGATTTATCAGCGACGACGCTCAGGGAAGTGTCCTTCTTGATGAGGATATTGATATTGACCACGAGAGAGTCATAAGCGTTGACTCGGCATCTCCAGCACAGCTTGGCAAGCTTTTTGATACGCTAAAAAAAGACGTTGATATTATGATAGACCACCACGCAATGGGAACTGTTTATGCCGATTGCTATATCGAGTCCGACTCATCTGCAACTGCAGAGATAATATATGCTATCGCAAAAGAGCTTGTAAAGCGTGGCAAAATCGAATATATTCCCGTAAACGTGTTAGGATATATTTATGCGGGAATATCGTCCGATACGGGTGGGTTTAGATTTTCTAACACTACTCCGAGAACCCATAGAATTGCTGCCGAACTTCTTGAAGCTGGAGTTGACGGTGCAGCTATAAATCACCTTTTGTTTTCTTCAAAATCAGCAAAACAAATAAAGGCTGAGGGGGAGGCATCGAGAAGAATAAACTATTATTGTCAGAAAACGGTTGCGATAGCATCAGTACCTTATTCTGCAATATATTCTTTGGGTCTTGATGAAGAATCTATGGAAACTGTTATAGAAGTTCCGCGTTCAATTAACGGTGTGAAAATAGCAGTTGCAATTCGTCAGCCTACGAGCGAGAATAAGTTTAGAGTATCTATGCGCTCTGTTGGAGAAATTGATGTTTCCCTTATTTGTGCAGTTTTTGGCGGCGGTGGTCATAAGAGAGCTGCCGGATGTACTGTTGAAGCTAATGGAATTGATGATGCTGAGCATCTAATCGTTAGAGAGATAAAAAATTCTCTTGCTAATGTATAAGAAGGGGTTATTTAAAATGTCAAATATATATGATATGATAATTGTCGGCGGCGGTCCCGCGGGATACACTGCCGCACTTTATGCCTCTCGTGCGGGACTGAATACTCTTTTAATAGAAAAAATGTCAGTGGGAGGGCAAATGGCGCTTACTGACGTCATTGATAATTATCCGGGATTTCCTGAGGGAATAGACGGTTTTACTCTCGGAATGAATATGCAGGCATCTGCCGAGCGTTTCGGTGCAAAAACCGAATATGCTGAGGTAACCTCACTTGAGCTTAATGGTGATATAAAAAAGATTACAACCACCTCGGGCGATTTTTTGGCTCATACTGTCGTTATCGCTACAGGGGCAGACCCGAGAGAGCTTGGTATTAAAGGGGAAAAGGAGCTGATCGGCAGAGGGCTTCACTACTGTGCACACTGTGACGGAAGATTTTATAAGGGTAAGACGGTTATGGTTGTCGGTGGCGGTAATTCTGCGGCGGCTGATGCACTCTATCTTTCAAATCTTCTCGAAAAGGTTTACGTAGTTCACAGAAGAGACACCTTGAGGGCAACGAAGATTTATCACGCACCTCTTATGAAGGCTCAAAACGTTGAATTTATATGGAACAGTGTTGTTGACAGTTATATTTTAGACACAAAAATAGTCGGGGCAAAGGTGAGAAACGTTTTGACCGACGAAAGCCAAGATGTAATGCTTGACGGTATTTTCGTAAGCATTGGCAGAGAACCGAATACATCAATTTTTGCAGGACAGATAGAGCTTGACAAGTCGGGATACGTCGTTGCTGATGAGACGACAAAAACAAATATTAGCGGAGTTTTTGCTGTTGGTGACGTGAGAACAAAGCATCTTCGTCAGGTTGTAACAGCGGTGGCTGACGGTGCCGTTGCCGTTCACTTTGCTGAAGAATACTTGGCGAATAAAAAATAAAAAAGTGCTTCAAATGAAGCACTTTTTTTAGTTGCTTGTATATGTTTCAAACTCGTCTATAACGTATTTGCGAAGTTTTTCGAGGAGGTCAGCAGCACGGCCACCTACCTCTTTGCCGTCAATGCGTGAGACGGGGCGGCAAAGTGCCCCCGAAGCTGTTACAATGACCTCATTCGCCTCAAACATTTCGTCAAGCGAGAAAGCTTCTTCTATGACAGAAATACCAAGCACCTTCGCGGCGTTTATAAGATGTGCACGTGCGACCCCAGGGAGGATCATGTTGCTCATAGGAGCGGTTTTAAGCTCATTGTTTTTTGTAATTATAAAAATATTTGAATGAGTACATTCGGTCACATTACCGTCTCTGTGAAGCACCGCTTCATCAACACAAGCGTCAAGTGCCTTTTGCGAAGCAATGACCGCACTCAAAAGATTGAGTGTTTTCATATTGCAGTAAGCGTGTCTCGTATCCTCAAGCACCATCAAGGTCATAGGTGAGTAAGAGCTACGCATTTTTTGCTCGCGAACGGTTATCCAAAGATTACCTATAAGACCTTTCTTAGGGGTGTGGTTTCGCATTTGCGTTCCTCTTGAAACCTGAAAATAAACGAGAAGTTCGTCTCCGTCAACCTTTTTTACGAGGTCGCATATAAGGTCCGTCAATTCATTTTTTGTATGTGGAACGGTAATATCAAGAACCGAGGCACTGTCGAAAAGTCTGTCGATATGCTCGTCAAGTGCAAAAACCCTGTGGTTTTTAGCATAAGCCGCCTCATAAATACCGTCACCGAAAAAGCAGGCACGGTCATTCATAGGTACGAACATATTTTCAATAAGGTCATATTTGCCGTTGTAATAGCCTAAGTTTTTCATTTATATCTCCGTTTGATTACATATTATAACACTAAACACTATGCTTGAAATACTTTTAAAATTACTCTAATTAAATTATATCATAACGAAAAATTTATGTCAATAATCATATGGATAGATAGGGATAAAAGATTGACAAAAAAACAAAAATAAGTTATAATACAAATATCGATTATTTTAGGAGAAAACATATGTATCCTTATGATATTATCCCGAATACGGGAATAAATCTTTACGTTATATGTCTTGGACTTGCCGCAGTTGCTGCAATACTTGCTTTTAGTAAGCTTGCTGACGTTGTTGGTATTTCGGCAAAGGTTCAGAATATGAGTCTTTATACCGCGATATTGGCTATCGTTTTCGGTTACGGCTCGGCAGTGCTTTTTCAGTCATTTTACAATATGTTAGCAGACGGAACCTTCACTATTGACAAAAACACGGGTGCAACCTTCTATGGCGGACTCATTGGCGGAGTAGTCTCTTTTATAGTAATTTATTTCATTTGGGGCAATTTTAAGTTTGACGATGATACGCATAAAAGGGAATTCATACACGTTTTGAACGTTGCTCCCGCTTCAATAACGATTGCTCACGGAATTGGTAGAATAGGATGCCTTATGGGCGGCTGCTGCTACGGTCCGAAAACTGATGCTTGGTGTGGAATTACTATGAAAAATCTTGGTTACAAGGTGATTCCAACACAGCTTTTTGAGGCTATATTTTTGTTTCTTTTGTTCTCACTTACCGTGTATCTTATTTACAAGAAAAAGCCGTATAATATGCCACTGTATATGATAGGCTACGGAATTTGGCGTTTTATACTCGAATATGTGCGTGCTGATGACAGAGGTCAAACGGTTATTGCATCTCTTACTCCCTCGCAGCTTGTTGCTATTATTATGATTGTTTCGGGTGCTGTCCTTTTTGCATTTTTGAAGAAGTTAAACAAAAATGCAGACTTGTCTGTGGATACTGATGAAGGCGAAGAAGAGGCTGAGAAAGAGAGCGAAGATGTGTAACGGTAAGAAGAAAATAGGAAAAAAGACCTTCCTGTCATTGTTTTCGGTTTTTGCCGTACTGCTTTTGGCTCTTGAGCTTTTCAATTTTATTTATTCAATTGATAACATAGAATATGAGCTTGTATACGGCACTCTTTCTCGTGTTTTCGGTGCGGCAATTTGTCTGCTTCTCATGAAGTATTGCAGTTTTGACTATTTATTGTCAAACAAAGGGATAGACGCAAGGGCACTTTTGCTTGTCCTTCCTTGTCTTTTGATCTCAATAAATAATTTCCCATTTGTTCCTGTTTTAAGTAACGGTGTAGCACTTGAAGCAAGATGGTACTTGGTTTTGCTTTATGCGTTACAGTGCCTGTTTGTAGGGATTTTTGAGGAAACCGCTTTTCGTGGCTGCGTTTTCATGCTTATGCTCGAAAAGAGGAGTAAGACGAGAAAGGATATATTCTTTTCTATCGTTTTCTCATCGCTTATATTCGGAGCAATACATATAGTAAATCTTTTTGTAGGAGCAGGTATCGTTCCCGTAGTTCTTCAGCTTGGCTATTCATTTTTGATAGGAGCTATGTGTTCTGTTGCTTTGCTTGTCACGCAAAGCTTATGGGTGCCCGTTATTCTTCACGCACTTTTTAATTTTGCGGGCGGAGTTATTCCTACTTTTGTCGATAATTTCAAAATCTGGACAGTAGGTGAAATTGTCCTCACGGTTGTCGTTTCACTTATCGTTGCTATATACGTAGTTTTACTGTTCTTCAAATTTGATCTTGAGAAAATGCAAAGAATAATAAAGAAATAATTAAAAACACCGATGTAAATCGGTGTTTTTTTGTGCTTTTCTCTTTTTGCTGCTCATATATTTAACATAAATAAATGTAAGGAGAATGCTTATGAAAACACAAAGGCTTTTGAGTTTTTTACTTGTTATTTCAGTTTTGTTTGGGGCGTTTATGACTCCAATCTTCGGTGTGCCGAGCGAGGAAGGAGTTATGAGCTTTGATTGTGCCTCTGCAATCCTTATTGAAGCAAAAAGCGGTACCGTTCTTTTCGAGCAAAACTCTGACGAAGCATTACCGCCCGCGTCGGTTACAAAGATTATGACCTTGCTTCTCGTTATGGAAGCTATCGAAGCAGGGAAGATCTCTCTTAGCGATACGGTTGCGGCAAGTGCTCACGCCTGTTCTATGGGGGGATCTCAGATATATCTTGAAGAAGGTGAAGAAATGAGTGTTGAGGACCTTCTTAAAAGTGTTGTCATAGCGTCTGCCAATGACGCTGCGGTTGCTCTTGCCGAGTACGTTTCGGGAAGCGAGGCAGCTTTTGTTGAAGGGATGAACAAAAGAGCTGCGGAGCTTGGAATGAAAAACACGCATTTTGAAAACACAAACGGTCTTGACGATACAGTAGAAAACCATTTGACCTCTGCCCGTGATATAGCCATTATGTCTGCCGAGCTTTTAAAGCACAAAAAAATAACCGAGTATAGCTCTATTTGGATGGATACCATAAGAAACGGTGAGTTCGGACTTACGAATACAAACCGTTTGGTCAGATTTTATAAGGGGGCAAACGGACTAAAAACGGGTTCTACCTCAAAAGCTAAATTTTGTATAAGTGCGAGTGCCGAGCGAGGTGGAATGACACTTATCGCAGTAATAATGGCGGCTCCAACGAGAGACGTTAGAAACTCAGCGGCAACGGCACTTCTTGATTACGGTTTTGCTAATTTTGCCTTATACGAAGCCAAAAGTGAAGCGTTGACTCCCGCAAAGGTACTCGGCGGAGTTAAAAACAGTTGTGAAATCAAAAGCGAAGAATTTGGCACTGTAGTTCCCAAAAACGAGCTATCAAATGTAAAAAGCAAAATTGAAATTAAGAGTGAAATAAAAGCACCGATAAAAGAGGGTGATACGCTTGGAAAAATAAATTATTACTTAGGGGATAAATGTATAGGATACTCAAACGTAGTAGCACTTGAAGAAGTAAAGGTCATAAATTATCTGCATATGTTTTTGAAAATCCTTGCTTCTATGTCTTTATTGTAAAAAAATAATGAAAACATTGTTTTTTTTGGCATTTCAAAGTTGACAATTATATAACAATGTTATATAATTAAATGGTAAAAATGAGAAAGGAAACCTATAGTTATGACACTTAAAATCAATGATGCTTACGTCAAGAATTTTATTGACGATGCTGCTCTCAAGGCAATACAGCCTGAGATTACCGCCGCACAGAAAACTCTCCTTGAGGGAAGTGGCGAGGGAAGTGATTTTCTTGGTTGGGTAGATCTTCCCAACAACTACGACAAAGAGGAATTCGCAAGAATTAAGGTTGCGGCTGAAAAGATAAAGAAGAGCTGTGACGTATTTATCGTTATCGGTATCGGCGGTTCTTATCTTGGCTCCCGTGCCGTAATCGAGTTTATCAAATCTCCCCTTTATAACAACATCAAAAAGGACACTCCCGACGTTTATTTTGCGGGCTGCAACATAAGTGCACAGTCCTTTAACGAGATAATGCAGATATGCGAGGGCAAGGACGTTTGTATCAACGTAATCTCAAAGTCGGGTACTACCACTGAGCCTGCTGTCGCATTCAGACTCTTCCGTGCTATGCTTGAAAAGAAGTATGGCGTTGAGGGAGCGAGAGAGAGAATTTTCGTAACTACTGACAAGGCAAGAGGAACTCTTAAGGCTTTTTCTACCGAGGCAGGATACGAGACATTCGTTGTTCCGGATGATGTTGGCGGACGTTATTCTGTTCTTACTGCAGTTGGACTTCTTCCTATCGCTGTTGCGGGCATCGATATTGACGAGCTTATGCACGGAGCTGCAGATGCGGCTGCCGAATATAAGGCAACATCTGATATTGAGAAGAGTGCTTGTGCAAAGTATGCGGCTATAAGAAATATTCTTTATCGCCAGGGTAAGCTTATCGAAATAATGGTAAGCTATGAGCCTTGTGCCGCAATGCTCAACGAGTGGTGGAAGCAGCTTTACGGTGAGAGCGAGGGCAAGGACAATAAGGGACTTTATCCTTCTTCCGTAATTTTCTCTACTGACCTTCACTCTCTCGGTCAGTTTATTCAGGATGGAACGAGAACGGTATTCGAGACGGTTCTTTCTATCGGTGATATGGGTGAAAAGCTTGCAGTTCCCGAGGATTCCGCGAACGTTGACGGACTTAACTTCCTTGCTGGAGTTGACCTTAACGAGGTTAATAAGACAGCAATGAAGGGAACGGTACTTGCTCACATTGACGGCGGTGTCCCGAACGTTATTCTTGAAATCAAGGATAGAAGTGCATATACAGTAGGTCACCTCATTTACTTCTTCGAGTTCGCTTGCGGTGTGTCGGGATACACTCTCGGAGTTAACCCCTTCAACCAACCCGGAGTTGAGGCATATAAGAAAAATATGTTCGCACTCCTCGGCAAACCCGGTTACGAGGACCAAAAGAAGGTACTTGAGGAAAGACTGAAATAAAAGTCGATAAAATATTTACCAAATTTGTCAAACCCACTTGAAAAATTTTTAGGTATGAGTTATAATATATATGAACCTTAAAAGTTCAAATACTATTATCGGAGGTTCCGGATGTTAAAGTTAATTATTGGTGTTAAAGGCACAGGCAAAACAAAGACTCTTATTAGTATGGTAAACGATGCAGTTGCTACCTCTAAGGGTGCTGTTATTTGTATCGAAAAGGGCGATAAGCTTCGCTTTGACGTTAAGTATCAGGCAAGACTTATTGATACTGACGAGTATTTCGTTGACGATGCACAGTCTTTGTTTGGTTTTGTAGCAGGTATTTTTGCAAGTAACCACGACGTTACTGATTTGTTTATAGATTCTGCTCTTAAGATATGCCAGAACGATATGGCAGCATTTGACAAGTTCCTTGAAGAGATGAACGCTCTTGTTGAGAAGCTTGATATCAATGTTGTTATGACTTCTTCTCTTCCTGTTGAGGATGCAACAGAGACAGTTAAGAAGTACGTTTGATAGGTGCTACATAACAAAACCTGAAAAAATAAAATAACAAATCTTCGGCGGGTTTTGTCCCGCCGATTTGTTTAATAAGAGGATTTTAAATTGATTTTAATTATAGCAGAAAAGCCAAGTCTTGGCCGTAATATTGCGGCGGGTATTGGAAATATGGCAAAACGTGACGGGTATCTTGAGGGTAACGGATACATTATCTCTTGGGCGTTCGGTCACCTCTTCAGCCTTGCCGATATTGAGGCTTACGGTCCGCAAAAAGAGGGAATTGTTAGATGGAGTATGGACAATATTCCTTGCTTCCCGAAAGAGTTTAAGTTCGTAATAAGAAATGGTGCTGATAAAAAGCCAGATGCAGGTGTTATTAAGCAGTTCAAAACGCTTGAATACCTTTGTAACCGTGAGGACGTTGACACGATAGTAAACGCAGGAGATGCCGATAGAGAAGGAGAGATAATTATTCGTCTTTGTGTAACGAATGCTCTCAAAACGCCTAAAAAACTGCTTCGACTGTGGCTACCAGACCAGACGCCAGAAACGGTTGCCGCGGCACTTGCTGATATGAAGGACGAGTCGGAGTATAACAATCTTGCAGAAGAGGGATTCGCAAGAACGTATACAGACTGGCTCTACGGAGTCAATCTCACGCGTTTTGCAACGCTTAAGAGCGGTGTTCTTTTGAGAGTTGGAAGAGTCATCGTGCCTATCGTTTCGGCTATTTACGAGCGAGATATGGCAATCAGAAACTTCGTGCCTGAAAAATACTACGGAATGGTAAGCAACGAGGAAACCAACGGCGAGAAGGTCGAGCTTGTCAGCAAGCAAAAATTTGCTCACAATATGCAAAACAAAGCTCTTGAGGAGTGTGCAAAATATAATGCGTGCGAAGCAACCGTTACTAACGTAAAGAATAAGAAGGATACACTTTCTGCGGGTAAGCTTTATTCGCTCTCAAAGCTTCAAAACGTTCTCGGTAAAAAATTCAAGATGTCGATGGCGGATAGCCTTGCCATCATACAAAAGCTTTACGAAGAAGGATATTTGACCTATCCCCGTACAAACTCTGAGTATCTCGCAACGGCTGAGAAGGACAAGATAAAAAAGGTACTTGCAAACTGTCAAAAGCTTGGATATGACGTTATTTTTAAGGACAAGAAGACGATATTTGACGACAGCAAGATAGAATCTCACTCGGCAATAACGCCTACATATAAAATTCCGGATAAGACTAAGCTCTCGGAAGCGGAAATGCGTGTATATTCTACCGTTATGCGTAGATTCGTTGCCGTATTTTGTCGCGAGGATTGTATAGCTCAACGCTCGGAGATAACAATAAGTGTTGGTGATCTTGAAGAATTTGTACTCAAGGGAATGACGATAGTTCAGAAGGGTTGGCTTAAATATGACGATGCGGGCAAGAAGGATAAAATACTTCCTTCTCTTAAAAAGGGAGATAAGGTCAACATTTGCTTTAAACCCGTCGAAAAGGAAACCTCACCCCCAAAGCACTACACGATAGAAACACTTAACAACTATCTAAAAAATCCTTTCCGCGAGGAAAAGGCAAATATTGACGATAATATGGATGCCGACGACGCCGAGGAATACAAGGCAATGTTCGAGGGTGTCGAGCTTGGAACAGAGGCAACACGCACAGGTATTATTGACAATGCCCGTAAGAGCGGATATATAAAGCTTACAAAAGACGTTTACACAATTTTGCCAGACGGTGAATATCTTGTTGAGTCTCTTCAAAGAATGAAGATAAATATGGATAAGTTCAAGACGTCTGAAATGGGACGCTCGCTCAAAAAAGTCTATAGAGGTGAAATGAGTGTCGGTGACGTTGTGGAGATCGCAAAGAACGATATTTCATCGTATTTTGCGGTAGCCCCCACAACAACACTTGAAGAGGATACCGATATTGGCTTTTTTGGTGATGATATCGGTGCGTGTCCCTTGTGCGGCGGTACGGTTAAGAGATTTAAATATAGCTACGGGTGCTCCGAATACAAGAATGGCTGTAAGTTCTCGATACCTCTTGTTTTGTGCAAGCGTGCTATATCTGTGTCAAATGCAAAGCTTCTTCTCGAAACGGGAAAGAGCACAAAAATAAAGGGATTTGTTTCAAAGAAAAATATACCGTTTGATGCTATTTTGATCATTCAAAACGGAAAGTGTGTTTTTGATTTTAATAATCCGTAAAGGAGATAAAAGATGAAAAAGGGAAAGAGAATTGTATTTTCGTCAATTATAACACTTGCTATTGTGGCAGCGGCGTTTTATATTACGTTGCCACCCATCAACCTGCAAAGCACCGAGTTTTGGGGCTTTTTGACCTTTTCGGTCGTGGTTTTCGGAGTTAGCAATCTTGTGCTTTCAATAAATCTTAGAAGTGCCCGCGAGGCGGTAGGACATACCCCTATAAGCCTTAAGAATAACAAATTTGCTATAGTTGTCATCGTGCTTGCACTCTTGCCTATGCTCGTGATTTTGGTGGGCAATATATCATCGTCAACATTCTTTAACGCAAAGGCGTATGCAAACGTTATTACGGTTGAGAATGCAATCTTTGAAGAGGATATGCCCGAAACCGATACTGTAAGCAACATAGCTCTTATGGATAGCAACTCGGCAAATACTATTGGAAACAGAACTCTCGGAGCTCTTTCAAATGTTGTTTCACAGTATGAGATAGCACCGAACTATGCCCAGATAAATTATCTTGGAACCCCCAAAAAGGTTGCAAATCTCGAATACGTTGGATTTTTCAAATGGTTGGGTAACCGAGACACGGGAATTCCGGGATTTGTTATGGTCGATCCTGTAAATATCTCCGCTGAATACGTTGAACTCACAAAGCCTATGAAATACGTTGACAGTGCGTTTTTTAACGAGGATCTTCTCAGAGCCGTCAGATTCCGTTACCCTACGAAGATTTTGCACAATTTCAGCTTTGAAATAGATGAAGCGGGAAATCCGTATTATATTATTGCGTGTGCAAAGCCGAAGGTCGGTCTTTTTGGAGCACTCGATATTAACGAGGTTATTAAATTTGATCCTTGTTCGGGTGAGTCGGAGATATATAGCGTTGACTCTACGCCTTCTTGGATAGATACTGTTTATACGGGGTATCTTGCTTCTGAAAAATACGATTGGTACGGACTTTATGCAAACGGATTTTGGAATAGTGTTATCGGCAATAAAGATTGTAAGGTCACAACCGATGACTTCGGTTATATTATGATCGGTGATGACGTTTGGTACTTTACAGGTGTAACCTCGATAACGAGTGACGAGAGTAACATAGGATTTATTATCAGTAATGCAAGAACAGGCGAGTACAAATTCTATCCTATTATAGGAGCAGAGGAATACTCCGCAATGCGTTCTGCGGAGGGCGAGGTACAGGAAAAGAGATATACCGCTTCATTTCCGTCACTGATAAATATTTCGGGTGAGGCGACTTATATTATGGTTCTCAAGGACGATTCGGGAATTGTTAGACTTTACGCACTTGTAAACGTTGAGCAATATACCGTAGTTGCTACGGGAGAAACTCAGGAAAGTGCTAAGAGATCCTATATTGAAAAGCTTAAGCAAGAGGGAATTTTAGATGACGAGCTTGTTGACGATCCCGATCTTCCTGTTGTAAGCAGTGCAACTATTACTGTAAGCGATATAAAAATGCCTGTTATAAACGGCGAAACTGTCGTATATATTACAGATGAAAAGGGAATTGTATATAAGGAAAAGCTCTCACAAAACGAGTCTCTGATTCTTCTTGGAGTTGGCGACAAGATAGAGGTTTTCTATTCAGACACTTCCATTGAAAGAATTAAAGAAATAGAGTCTTTCAATGCTGTAAACAAATAAAAAACGGATAAAAAACAACAATGCCGTCAAATAATTGGCGGCATTGTTGAATGTAAAAAAATATATAAAATTTTGACAAAAAGTATTGACAAATGGGGATATACGTGATATAATAGTCGAGCGTCAAACGCAATGGCGGAATAGCTCAGTTGGCTAGAGCATCCGGTTCATACCCGGCAGGTCGTTGGTTCAAGTCCGACTTCCGCTACCAGGCCCGTTGGTCAAGCGGCTAAGACACCGCCCTTTCACGGCGGTAACAGGAGTTCGATTCTCCTACGGGTCACCAAAAAAAGACAGGAGCACAAAGTGCTCCTGTCTTTTTTTGGTGACTTTAAAGCAATCAAACCGCCATTAAAGATGGCAAGCTCGCAAGGTGTGAGCTGTGTGCAGAAAATTCAGTTTAGCTATGTCTAAACCGAAAAGCACGGTTACTTTCTTTTAGTTTTATAAAATTCTATCCACGAAACAATTGCAATTATCACCAAAGGAAATATGCTAAGTATTTTCTTGAAAGAATAGCCTGCTGCTATAAGTATTGTGGTTGGTCCGTTAGCTCCTCCTATTAAAGTGACCTCGGATTTAAATTTATACGCTAAAAAATAGTGATAAATTTCATTAAATACATAGGTTGATACAAATAGTGTAGAAACAATTGCCATAATTAAAAAAATACATCTTAAAGTTTTTCGCTTTGATTCGTTTTGCTTAGCAAGTGTATCATTCAAAGATTTAAGTGTTTCGGTTGAATTATCTATTTCTTCTGATTTATTGTTGGGCTTTGTTTCATCAAGTAAGATATTTACTGTTGTGTTTAATTCGTTTGCTAATTTTACCAGCATTTCCGAATCGGGAACAGACAGCCCCTTTTCCCATTTTGAAACTGTTTGCCTGACTACGTTTAGGCTTGAGGCTAATTCTTCTTGAGATAACCCCTTGGCCTTGCGTAGCTTTTTTATATTCTCGCTTAACATAGATTCCTCCTCGAGCTTTGTTAAAACAATTATATCTCAATTTCTTCTATATTTCAAGCAACCAAAATTAACATTTAATAAAAAACAGCCCACACAGTTGTGTGGGCTGTAATTTTTAGAACTCTAAAATATAGAAATTTCCCGTTACGTCGGAATAGTAGCAAACGTCGTCCTTGAAGTCGATCATTTCAGCTTCAATTGACATTCCAAGGTCTTCAAATCTAAGGAAGAACTCTTGCTTTTTTGCTTTCGTATCTATAATACGGAGTGCAGGAGGATTTTTCTCATTGTTCGTAAAGCCTTCAACGGAATAAATCTTTCCCTTGTGGCAACAAGCACCTTGAATGAAGTGGTGATATTCAACATCAAACCGATCGGTAATATCGTCAACTGTGAGTGTTACAACATTTACACCGTATTTCTCGTCAAATATACCGCCCGAAAGCTTGGGTAAATCAAACTCAAAATATCTTGTCATTTTTGCTGCATCACGCATGGTGAAAGCATAAAGCTTATTTGTTTCGGTGTCAATTGTGAAATTACCGTAAGGTCTTACGTCAGCAGGCTCAATGCTTGAACGCCAAAGCTCGTAATCGTTTACAAAACCAACCTTGATAATTTGAACAAGAGTAGTTGTGAACTTATTGTCACTGTCTCTTTGTACTCGGTAAACGCAGCAAACACCAACGAGAGGATCTTCTTCCTTAGCGTAATTATTATAAATATTGCTATAAAGAAGAGGGAACTCATCTCCTTCAACATAGTATTCGGTTCCAAAGCAAACAGCGTTGCTGTGCGGAACTATCAAATCACGTTTATCGAGAAGAAAAGAATCTACGGGATTTGCCACTGTTACGTCATTTGATGACTGTAATTCGTTCACGTCATAAACGTTACACTCACCTCTTGTTGCGAAACGGAAGAGGAAATTGTTAAATATAGCACCGTCTTGACTACCTTTTATTTTTGCAATCTGTGTGATCTTCAAGGTCATATCCTCCGACAGTTTTATTTTTTATTAATACATTCCGCCCATTCCGCCGGCGTTCATTGCGGCGTTAGCCGCAGCCTCGGCAGCGGGATCCTTCTTATCTGCAACAACAGACTCTGTTGTAAGAATTACAGATGCGATAGATGCGGCATTCTGGAGTGCAGAACGGGTAACCTTTGTAGGATCAACGATTCCACTTGCAACCATATCGCAGTAAACCTCGTTATAAGCATCAAAGCCGTAACCGGTCTTGCCGCTTCTCATGATCTCGTTTACGATAACGCCACCGTCAAAGCCTGCATTGGCTGCGATCTGACGTACGGGCTCTTCAAGTGCCTTGAGAACGATCTTAACACCTGTCTTTTCGTCACCGTCAACTGTATCGATAAGCTTTGCAACCTCGGGAATGATGTTGAGGTAAGCAGTACCGCCACCTGCAACGATTCCTTCCTCAACAGCAGCACGTGTAGCGTTGAGAGCATCCTCAATGCGGAGCTTCTTTTCCTTCATTTCAGCCTCGGTAGCAGCACCAACCTTGATAACTGCAACACCGCCAGAAAGCTTAGCAAGTCTTTCCTGAAGCTTTTCACGGTCGAAGTCGGAGTTTGTTGTCTCGATTGCGAGCTTAACCTGAGCAATTCTCGACTTGATTTCCTCGGTTTCACCCGCACCGTCAACGATGATGGTGGTCTCCTTGTTGACCTTAACCTGTCTTGCACGGCCGAGCATATCGAGAGTAGCATCCTTAAGCTCGAGACCAAGCTCGGAAGTAACTACCTGACCGCCTGTGAGGATAGCGATATCGCGAAGCATCTCTTTTCTTCTGTCGCCAAATCCGGGAGCCTTAACAGCAACGCAAACGAAAGTTCCGCGAAGCTTGTTAAGTACGAGAGTTGTAAGTGCTTCACCCTCAACGTCCTCAGCAATTATAAGGAGCTTTCTTCCTGCCTGAACGACCTGCTCAAGAACGGGAAGAACTTCCTGAATGTTCGATATCTTCTTGTCAGTGATAAGTATGAGAGCATCATCAAGAACAGCTTCCATTTTGTCCATATCGGTCGCCATGTAGGGAGAGAGGTATCCGCGATCGAACTGCATACCCTCAACGACCTCGGAGTATGTCTCAGCGGACTTAGATTCCTCAACGGTGATTACACCGTCAGCAGAAACCTTTTCCATAGCATCAGCGATAAGCTGACCGATAACTTCGTCACCTGCTGATATAGTACCAACACGTGCGATGTCCTCGCTACCGTTTACCTTCTTAGATGTAGCAACAAGGCACTCAACCGCCTTATCAACCGCCTTCTTTATACCCTTACGGATAACCATAGGATTAGCACCTGCGGTTACATTCTTCATCCCCTCGCGTACGAAAGCCTGAGCGAGAAGGGTAGCGGTGGTTGTACCGTCACCTGCTGCGTCATTTGTCTTTGTAGCAACCTCTTTTACGAGCTGTGCTCCCATGTTTTCAGCTTCATTTTCAAGTTCGATCTCCTTAGCGATGGTAACACCGTCATTTGTGATGAGGGGAGCACCGAACTTCTTGCCGAGAACTACGTTTCTACCCTTAGGACCAAGAGTGATCTTAACTGTATTAGCAAGTTTATCAACGCCATTTACGAGTGCGTTTCTTGCTTCAATTCCATAAAGAATTTCCTTTGCCATAATAAATTAACCCTTTCTTATATAAATTACTCAACTATTGCGAGAATGTCAGACTGACGAACGATAGTGTACTCAACACCGTCAGCCTTAACCTCGGTGCCTGAATACTTAGAGGTGATAACCTTGTCACCAACCTTAACGGTCATAACAACCTCTTTGCCGTCAACAAGTCCGCCGGGACCTACTGCAACGACCTCAGCAACCTGGGGCTTTTCCTGCGAAGCGGCGGTAAGAATGAGACCGCTTACTGTCTTTTCCTCAACGTCAGCGAGCTTTAAAACAACTCTGTCTGCAAGTGGTTTAATTGTCATTTTGATTTCCTCCTGTATAACAATTATAAAATATAAAATTTTATTAACCGATTTGGGTGGTTTTAGCACTTTAAAAAGTTGAGTGCTAACACACGAGTATATTTTACACTATTTTATAGAAAAATCAAGGGGTTTTTGAATATTTAACATTTAATTAACATTTTATTCCTTCGTCATAGTTTTAGTTCTACTCTTAATATAATTTATAAGTAAGAAATATAACGGGAAAATAAATTTTTTGCGAATTTTTTTAAAAAATAACCGGTTAATTTTTAGTGAGGAAAGAAAATTGATAGCATTTATAAACAAATATATTTTTGGCACTGCCGTTCCCATAATGCTTGTTTTGGCAGGAATTTACTATATTTTTTTGTTACGCGGATTTCATGTCATCAAAATGAAAAAAGTTTTTAGGGCATTGACGGCAAGACAGGACAAAAACGGCGTTTCGCCGTTTCGAGCGGTGACGCTTGCACTTGCGGGAACGCTTGGTGTGGGGAATATCGTGGGCGTTTCTGCGGCAATTTATCTTGGCGGATTCGGTTCAATATTCTGGATGTGGGTTAGTGCATTCTTTGCTATGCTTTTAAAGTACGCCGAGATAGTTCTTGCGGTAAAGCACCGAAGATTTGACAAAGAGGGAAATCCGCACGGCTCGGCTATGATATACATAGAGGACCTTTTTAGGTCGGTAGGTCTTAAGAAATTCGGGTGTTTCCTTGCAGTAGTATTTGCCCTGCTATGTATATTAAATTCAATAACAATGGGAAGTATGATTCAAGTCAATGCGATAACGGGTGCATTCCAAAGTGTATGGGGATTTTCACCGCTGATTATTGGAATTTTTCTCTCAATAACCGTTTTTATCATCGTGTCTAAGGGAAGTGATAGTATTTCGAAATTTACGGAGATGATTGTCCCTATAATGACTCTCGGGTACGTAGTTTTGTCATTGGCTGTTATGTTTTTAAGATTTGATAAATTAGACGATGCATTTATAAGCATATTCAATGAAGCTTTTGAGGTTGATTCAATGTTTGGTGGAATTCTCGGTTTTTTCTTGTCAAGAGCTCTGCGGTTTGGAACTATGAGGGGACTTGTATCAAATGAGGCGGGATGCGGCACTGCTCCCACGGCACACGCCACATCAAATACAAAAAGCCCCGTAGAGCAGGGCTTTTGGGGAATTTTCGAGGTCTTTGTAGATACTATCGTTTTGTGTACTATGACAGCACTTGTGGTCATTATTTCTTACGGTGAGGTAAAGCATTTTGGCAATAATTTTATTATGATGACGATAGGGGCATATAAAAACGTGCTTGGAGATTTCGCAGAGTATTTTCTTGCCATATCGGTTTTGTTTTTTGCTTTTGCTACAGTAATTTGTTGGGCACATTACGGAATGGAGAGTGTTGCATATTTAAGTAAGAATAAAACTATGTTGAAGTTGTTTATTGTTATATATTCTTTGTCGGTGTTTTTAGGAGCGATAATAAATGCCGACATAATTTGGGAAGCTGCTGATTTTGCAATTGGAGCTATGACGTTAATAAACGTAACCGTGATTTGCCTTATGAGTAAAGAGGTAAAAAGGGAGACAATGTGTTATTTTATGAAATAAAAAGCAGACCGCTTTTGCGGTCTGCTTTTGTTATGCGTTATCCTTTAAATACTCAAGAGCCATTTTGTATCCGTCAAATCCGTGTCCGCAAATTGTCTTTTTCGCGACCATCGAAACGTATGAGAACTGACGGAATTTCTCTCGCTTTGAGATGTCCGAGATGTGCACCTCAACGGTAGGAATAGCGACAGCTTTGAGAGCATCGAGAATGGCTACACTTGTGTGTGTATATGCGGCGGGATTTATAACTATTCCGTCGTATACACCGTATGCCGCTTGAATAACGTCAACTATTTCACCCTCGTGATTAGACTGAAAAAGCGAGACGGAAATGCCAAGTTCGTTTGCAGAGGTTTTGATAAACTCCTCAAGTGCCTTAAAGTTTTGAGCACCGTAAACATCGGGCTCACGAATACCGAGCATATTTATATTTGGACCGTTAATTACAAGGACTTTCATTTTTAAACTCCTGACTTTGCCAAAGCAATAATTTCGTTTGCTGCATTTTCTGCCGTACTGTTATTATAAATTCTTCGGTCGGAAAAATCAATATAGAGCGGCAATCTTTCGCTATAAAGTTTTTCTATACCAACTGACTTCGAAATAGGTCTGTTTGTCGATGTAAGCTTTTTGAGATCCCTTTCAACAAAGAATATTACACCGTTTTGATGAAGGGGTGCATAGTTTTCTTTTCTTGTGACAATGCCACCGCCCGTTGAAATCACACAACCCGATTTCTTTCCAAGCTCCTTGACGACAGAATGTTCCATTTTGCGGAATTTGTCAACTCCGAGCTTATCAATTGCCTCGGCGGGTGTCACAGAAAAGCACTTTTCAAATTCCTCGTCGCTGTCAAAGAAGGGCTTGTTTGTTTTCTCTGAAATGATTTTTCCAATAGTTGTTTTTCCCGACGAGGGCATTCCAATAAGTACGATATTTGTCATATCATAGGAAATGGTCTTTTCAATTCTCTCGATCTCGGTGTCATCGATAGATCTGTCTGTAAATATCTCTGCCGCCTTTTTAGCTTGTGCAACGAGCATTGAAAGACCGCCGCAGTACTTTATACCGAGCGACTCAGCTTCAAGCAAGAGAGCGGTTTTTTGAGGATTATATATTATGTCAACAATGCCAATACAAGCATTAAATTGCCTAAGGTCAATAAGCTTTGCCTCGTTATTTGGGAACATTCCGACGGGAGTGGTGTTTACGATGATTTCAGCATCAAAATGTTTTGAGATGTTTTCGTAATTATCCTCTCCGCTTCTTGACACCGTTATTATTTCACTTACACCGAGGTTTTTTAGTACAGCCTTCACTGGCATTGAAGCTCCGCCTGAGCCAAGCACAAGAGCTTTTTTGCCAGACACGTCGAGATGGCTTTTTTTGAGTGTATATTCAAAGCCGTAATAGTCGGTGTTAAATCCTCGAAGAGAGCCGTCGGGCATTCTTTTAACAGTATTTACAGCACCTATCGCTTGAGCCTCGGGAGAAAGCGATGCGAGGTACTTTATAACGTCCTTTTTATAGGGAATCGTGACGTTTAAAAAATCAAACTCGCAAGACAGCATAAAATGTTCAAGGTCTTTGGGGGCAACCTCCTTGATACCGTAAGAATAGTCAGCAAGAAGGGAATGGATCTGAGGTGAAAATGTGTGAGGTAGCTTTTCACCGAGGACAAACCCCTTTAAGTTCGAAAAGCCCTTTATCATATGACCTCCGAATATGTACCGAGGTACGTGAAATCCTCGCAAGCCTGCTCAAGCTCCGAGAGAAGCTGGGCAAATCTTTCGGAATATACCGATGCCTCGAGGTCAAAGTAGAACATAAATTCAAAATTAGAGTCGGGAATAGGTCTTGATTCAAGCTTCAAAAGATTTATTCCAAGAGAATTGAATCTTGAAAGAATCTTGTAAAGTGAACCGGGCCTATGAGGTGTTACGAGCATAAGGCTTGTTTTATCAGCTCCGGGATAAACCTCAAGCTCCTTGGTAATACAAATAAATCTTGTTTGATTGTTTGAATTATCCTGTACGTTCTTAGCAATCACGTCAAGTCCGTACTGTTCCTTGCAGGAGTGAGAGGACAAAGAAGCAACGTCGTTTCTATCGGACGTAGCTACCATGAGTGCAGCCTTTGCAGTATTCTCAACGCAGGTCACCTTAACGTCACGGGGAAGCGTTGCGAGAAATTTTTGACACTGATTTATTGCTTGCTCGTGTGAGAATATTTCTTTGACTTCAGAGAGCTTTGTGCCTTTTTTGCCGAGGAGATTGTGGTCGATCTTCACTCTTACCGAACGCACTATTTTAAAGTTGTGCTCTTTCATAAGGTCGTAAACCTGCTTGACAGAGCCTGCGGTACTGTTCTCGATGGGGAGAATACCGTAGCGGCACATCTTTGCTTCAATTGCAGAAAAAACTGCATTGAAGTTTGAAAAATAAGTAATGGTAGGAAGACGGAAAAGCTTTTCTGCCGCTACCTGAGAGTATGCCCCCTCAACACCCTGACAAGCAACAGACGCACATTCGGGAAAAATTTTCGGAGTGTTTTCTATTGCCTTTTCAATGCTTAAATAGGACGCCGAGGTATTGCCGAGGATCTTGTGCTGATAAGAACGTGAGAGATCGAGAATTGTTGCATACAAAGTTCTCGTATATTCCTCAAAATCCTCACCCGAAAGCTCCGAAACCTTATTAAGCAAGGTTCTTTCTCTTGATGAGTCAAGTATAGGCATATTATTAGCACGCTTATATTCGGCAACGCTTGCCGAAAGAGTCATTCTTTTTATATAGAGGTCGACAAGCTCGGCATCTACCTGGTCAATTTCTTTTCTGATTTCATTAAGTTCCATTTATTATGTCCTCTTTTTAGAAAGATTTTTAAACTTATTTACGAATTTTAAAAGTACGATCATTATAACAGGGAAGATGACGGAAAAGAGGAATGCCGCTTTAAGGTCATCGTTAAATATTGCGGCTACACAGCCCGCAAGAGTTGGGCCGACAAGGCAACCGAGGTCGCCCGCAAAAGCTAAGAGTGCGAACATACTTACGCTTTGATAAGGGAGATATTTTCCTGCAAGGCTGTAAGTTCCCGGCCATAGAACTCCGCAAGAAAAACCGCAAATTATAAATCCAATAAGTGTGAGGAGCGGTGACTGTGAAAAGACAACAATGAGAAAGGACACTGTACACATTATTGATGAAAGAAACATATAGCTTCTCAGCTTGATCTTTGAACTGAAAAGGGAATAGAGAATTCTCGAAAGTCCCATAAATATCGCAAATGCGAACGGACCGAGCAAGTCTCCGTAGGTTTTTGATACGCTAAGTCCCGTTTCGGCAAAGCTTGATGCCCACTGTCCCATTGCCTGTTCAGCCGCACCCGCACACATCATTATACCGAAGAAAATCCAAAAAATCGGAATTTTTGAAAGAGACGGGGTCTTTACGTCACCCTCTTGTTCCTTGTCACCGTCAAGCTTGTATATTGGCACGAAGCAAAATCCAATTGCACCGACGAAGGGGATAATTGCCCAAAGTGCTGAGAGAATTCTCCAGTTGTGAAGACCGAATGTAGAGAAGAATACCGTTGAAAGCAAAACGACAATTGCAAGTCCCCACGAATAAAACGAGTGAAGCGTTGCCATCATAGCACTTTTCTTCTTTTCAGGGGTGGGACACGCTTCTACTATCGGACTTATAACAATCTCTATAAATCCGCTGCCCACAGCCGCCAAAACTGTGGCTATAACAAGACCGAAATAGGGATTTGGCATAACGTCAGGCAAGAAGGAAAATCCTACCATACCTAAAACCGCCAACAAATGAGCTAAAACGCACATTAAGCGAAGGTTAAGCTTTTTTGAAAATTTTGCGACCAAAAGGTCGGTTAAAAACTGAGTTGTAAACGATATTCCAATTAAAAGACTTATAAGAGAAAGAGAAATGCCGAAATCCTTTTCAAAGGTGTTGAAAAGCAGAGGGGAGAAATTTATCGCTATCGCTTGTACAACGTACCCAATAAAAGAAAAGAAGATCGTAAACCTATATGATTTCATAAAACACCTTTAATCACACAACATATCGAATATTGCAATCGCCGCAGCCGCTTCAAATACGGGAACGGCACGGACGGCAACACATGGATCGTGCCTTCCGTTGATCTTGAGCTTTGTATTTGTCATACTGTCAAGGTCGACGCTGTCCTGCTCAATGAAAATTGAGGGAGTTGGTTTCATAGCGGCACGGAAAATAAGAGGCATTCCGCTTGTCATTCCGCCAAGAATTCCACCTGCATTATTTGTCTTGGTAAATACCTTTTCACCGTCAGTATAAAAAGCATCGTTGTTTTTTGAGCCTCGGAGCTTTGCACACTCAAATCCGTTTCCAAATTCGATACCCTTAACTGCGGGTATTCCGAAAACTATAGAGGAAATTCTATTCTCAACGCCCGAGAACATATGCTCGCCAAGACCTATTGGAAGACCTATAGCGGCACACTCGATTATAGCACCTATAGAGTCACCGTCCTGCTTTGCAGAAAGGATTTCTGCTTTCATTAGTTCAGCTGACTCGTTTGAGAGAGTGGGGAAGTCCTTTCCGTGTATCGCGTCAAAGTCGGACTTTGAAACGTTAATACTGTCAAATGCTTTACCCAGAGCATTTCCAACGGAATAAAGCTGTGCCCCTATATGTATTCCTTTTTGTTCAAGAATTTGCAGACAAATTCCGCCTGCTATGCACATTGGAGCGGTGAGCCTTCCCGAAAAATGACCGCCACCGCGAAGGTCAACGTCCTTGCCGTATTTCATTCTTGCCGCAAAGTCTGCGTGCGAGGGGCGGGGAATAAAGGAATCCTTTTGGTAGTCCTTCGAACGTTGATTTTTGTTATAAACAACTGCGTGAACTGTGTTTTCTGTTATTACTCCGTCGGTTACGCCTTCGAGAAAAACAGGAAGGTCTGCTTCTTTGCGAGGGGTTGAGAACTCGTTGTTACCGGGTGCTCGGCGAGATAGGAAAGCAAGGAGCTTTTCCTCATCGATTTTAAAGCCAATTGGAAGCCCCTTAATAATAACACCGATACGCTCTTCGTGAGAACCGCCGTATATTTCAACATCAATGTTTTGTCCGTAATGAGTTGCCATTATTTTTCGTCCCCTTCGTTAATTATTTCGATATTGAATCCTAATTTTTTCATATCCTCAAAGAAACGGGGATATGATTTTTTTACTGCATCGGCATTTTTAATAACGACTTTGTCTTTGCAACCAAGAGCTGCAACGCACGCACACATGGCAATTCTATGGTCATTGTGCGAGAGAACAATTCCGCCGGTAAGACGTTCTTTTCCGTTGATCATAAATCCGTCATCAAGAAGTTTTATGTCTGCACCGAGATTTGTTAGCATCTCATAAGTAGTTTGCAGTCTATCACTCTCTTTTATACGAAGTCTTGATGCACCGGTGATTATTGTAGTTCCTTTTGCTAAAGAAGCAACAACTGCAATTATAGGTACAAGGTCTGGAATATCCTTTGCGTCAATTTCAATACCTGAAAGAGACTTGCCGGCAACTGTAACCGAATCGTGGGACTTTTCAACGTTTGCCCCAAATTTCTCGAGAATTTCAAGAATTCGAGCATCTCCCTGACGGGTGTTTGCAGAAAGATTATTGAGCGTTACAGATGTTTTTGAAATAGCAGCGGCACACAAAGGAAATGCACTGTTTGACCAGTCGCCTTCAACAGTATATTCGCCCTTTGAGGAGAGCTGACTTCCGCAAATATTAAATATATTTCCGTTTCTCTTGACGTCTGCACCGAAGGAATTTAGCGTATCAAGCGTCATATTAACGTAAGGTTCTGACTCAAGCTTTCCCGTTATCTCAAGTGTGCTTTCGCCGTCAAGAAGGGAAAGTGCAAACAGCAATCCGCTAATAAACTGCGAGGAAACCTCACCGCTTATTTTATATGTGCCACACGTAAGCTTTCCGCATGTCTTAAGCTTGTTGGTATCAAGGTATTCAAAGGATATCCCATGTGCAATAAGCTCTTCCTTAAGAGGAGAGAGAGGTCGTTCGGGAAGTCGTCCTCGCATATCGAAGATCCACTCACCGCCAATTGCAGCGGCGATAGGTAATAGTAATCTTAAGGTCGTTCCGCTTTCGTTGCAGAAAAGAGTTCCGCTCTTGTTTTTTTCTTTCGGATGAACTTCAAAAACTTTGTTTTCATATTTTATCTCAGCTCCTAACGAACGCAGACAATCGGCTGTCGCGAGTATGTCTTCACTAACTGTCTCGCAAAGGAGCTTTGTTCTTTCGTTTGAAAAAGCTGAAGCAATAAGCAAACGGTGAGCGGCAGATTTTGATGAAATAGCCAAAATCTCTCCGCTTATATTTGAGGGTTTTACAATGGTGTTCATTTATCAAGCCCTCTTTCAATAAAGCTCTCAAGCTCACCAATGTGAGTTTTTACAAGTCTTGTATCACCAATATTATATGGTATTGCAAGAGTAATGGTGTTGCCCTTGCGTTTTTTGTCTGATAATGCAACTTCAGCAAGCTCTTTTGCCGTGAAATCACACTCTGTTGGAAGAGAGTTTTCCTTTAATATTTTGATTATATTTTCGAGTGTAGATACTTCGCAAATACCGACGTTTACAGCAGAACGCGTTACGATAACCATACCGATTGCAACTGCACTTCCGTGAGAAATTTTGAAATTTGAACATTTTTCAACTGCGTGTCCTATTGTATGACCAAGATTCAAAAGTTGACGGCAGCCGTTGTCGAATTCATCTTTTTCAACTATAAGGCTTTTGTTTTTGACACAAGATGCGACAACCTCGTCAATGTTCTCGCGTATGCTCGAGCTTATTAGTGAGAAAAGCTCGATGTCATTGATCACTCCGTACTTAATAACCTCAGCACAACCGTCTGCGAAAATTTCTGGAGTAAGGGTGTTAAGAAGGGAAGTGTCGCAAATTACAAGTGAAGGCTGATGAAAAGCCCCCGCTAAGTTTTTTCCTGTTCTTAGGTCAATTCCTGTTTTCCCGCCAACTGAGGAATCGACCATCGCAAGTAAGGTCGTGGGGATTTGAACGAATCTGATGCCGCGAAGGTAAACGGAAGCCGCAAAGCCTGCTATATCTCCCACAACACCGCCGCCGAGAGCAAATATACAGTCGGAACGGGTTAGTCCCGAAGTTGCTAAAAATTCAAGAATGTCAACAAACGTATTTGCATTTTTTGACTCTTCTCCTGCTTCAAAAACGAATTTTGAAACGTTGTATCCGGCACCTTCAAGCGACTCGATGAGTGTTTTTGAATACAGCTTGTCAACGTTTGAGTCGGTAATAACCGCACAGTTACATACACCAACAGCCTTTGCCGCAAGCTCACCCGACTTCGATAAAATATCGCTGTCAATTATTATGTTATATTGTTTTGAAGCATTTACCGTAATGGTCTTCATAATTATTACCTTCCTTAACCGTCAATATTTTCTTTTGCAATTCTTCCGTCTCGAAGTAGATCTCTTAAAGTATCTGCGTCATCATTTTTTATTGCGTCTTTATATTCGTTAAGCGAGTTTATAATTGTGTCGATCTCAAAGAGAAGAGGCTCTTTGTTTTCAAGAAAAAGCTCAGTCCACATATTCTCATTGAGCCAGGCAACACGAGTCATATCCTTATAGCTTCCTGCCGAAAATCCCTTATGATTTGCAGCCGTTGGGCTCTTAACGTATGCGTTTGAAACAACGTGAGCAAGCTGTGAGGTGAAAGCTATCATAGAGTCGTGCTGTTCTGCAGTTGTTACCGAAAAACGTGCAAAACCTGCGGGCTTAAGCATTGTTTTGATTCTATCAAGAAAAGATATATCATCATAAATGGGCGGTACAATTACCATAGGTGCATTTTTAAAAAGTGTCGACTTAGAATACTTGATTCCTGAATACTGAGTGCCCGCCATTGGATGTCCGCCTACAAAGGTGAATCCGTATTTGCTTGCAAGTGCCATTCCAGCTTCACAAACTAACTTTTTAGTACCGCACAAATCCATAACGATTGTATCTTTATTGACAAATTCAGCAATTGAACTAAGATATTCAATCGTTGCCTCTGGGTAAAGAGCGATAAAGATCAATTCGCAAGTTTTAAGAGTATCCTTATTCAATTCGCCGTCAATTATCGAGGCAAGAGATGCAAAACCGAGAGTGCTCGAGTCTTTATCGTATCCCAAAACCGTATGACCTTCAGCCTTATAAGCTTTAGCCATTGAACCGCCAATAAGACCGAGTCCGCAAATTCCAACAGTCATAATAATATCCTTTCTAAAACACTGCTTTAAAGCACACTACGTACTTTTCTGACTGCATCACAAACGTCTGCAAACGTTTCGGGTGTAATCGACTGTGCACCGTCACAAAGAGCGTGAGGGGGATCGTTGTGAACTTCAATCATAAGACCGTCAGCACCGACAGCAGTTGCTGCAAGCGAAAGAGGTTTGACGAGCTTAGCGATACCCGTTGCGTGGGACGGATCGATAACGATAGGAAGATGCGAAAGCTCCTTGAGCATTGGAACAGCAGAGAGGTCAAGTGTGTTTCTCGTGTATGTTTCGAAGGTTCTTATGCCTCTCTCGCAGAGAATAATATTTTCGTTTCCGCCTGCCATTATGTATTCTGCTGACATAAGAAGCTCCTTAAGGGTGTTAGCGAGACCTCGCTTCAAAAGGATTGTCTTTTTTGTTCTGCCAAGCTCCTTTAACAGCTCGAAGTTTTGCATATTTCTTGCACCGACTTGGATTACGTCAACGTCTAAGAAAAGATCAAGATGATTTGCGTTCATTATTTCGGTAACTATAGGAAGTCCTGTCTCCTTTTTAGCTCTAATGAGATAATCGATGCCGTCAGCCTTGAGTCCCTGAAAATCATAGGGGGAAGTGCGTGGCTTGAAAGCTCCGCCGCGAAGCATTGTAGCACCTGCGGCTTTTACGGATTTTGCTATCTCCATAACCTGTTCCTCGCTCTCAACTGAGCATGGACCTGCTATTATTGTAAAATCATTACCGCCTACTGATGTGTTACCAACTTCAATTACAGTATTGTCGGGGTGAAATTTTCTATTAGCATTTTTAAACGGCTCGGTAATTCTCTTGACAGAATCAACGATTTCAAGGCTTGAGAGAAGCTCGGCGTCGATTTTCGAGGTGTCGCCTACAAGACCGATTATCGTATGTTCCTTACCGAAAGAGATGTGAGTGTCAACACCTTGAGTGTGTAGCCAATTAGTAAGATTTTCGATTTGTTTTTCGGAGGTTCCTTGTTTAAGTACGGCAATCATTTCTATATATCTCCTTGAAATAAATTTAAAATAAAATAAGCCCTTCGGTGTTTATCACCGGAAGGCTTCAATACATAAACTTAAAAATTTATGAAATTAAAAATCCGCAGACAAAAGCACCTTTATTTTATTAACCAATGCAATAAAAATAAAGGTAAAAATATTTGTTTACGAATACGTTTTTCATAAAAAACAAACTCCCAAATAAGAAATATGAGTTAAGTTTAGCACTATAAAAATGCTTTGTCAAGGTTTTTTTGGAAAAAATTAAAAAAAGTTTTTTCAAAAGTAGCGTATTGTAAGTAAGTAATGCAAAATACACAAAAAAGAGTCCTCTAAAATCTTAATCTTTTGCTTTTAGAAAGGTTGACAATTTTAAATATATATGATATAATTCTAACAGTATAAATCAACGCAAGTTGAAGCGGTTTTTTGTGACCGACGGGAAGTGGAATTGACCACGTGGGAGCAAGAAGCAATATTGTCGACCGTCTGGGCAGTCCTTCCTTTATGGGGTAGGATTGCCTTATTTTTGTTTTAAGGAGAAAAGGAGTAAAGAAAATGAAAAAAGTCGGAATAGTGATGGGAAGTGACAGCGACCTTCCGGTTGTTGAAAAAGCAATAGCGGTGCTTGAGGAATACGGGGTTCCTTTTGAGGTTCACGTTTATTCTGCTCACAGAACACCCGTTGAAGCAAGGGATTTTACCGTATCGGCAAGAGAGAACGGTTTTGGTGCTATAATCGCAGCTGCAGGAATGGCAGCTCACCTCGCGGGAGCTATAGCGGCAAATACCACTCTTCCTGTAATTGGAATTCCCGTTAAGTCTAAAAATTTTGACGGTCTTGACGCACTTTTGTCAACTGTTCAAATGCCTACAGGAATTCCCGTTGCTACCGTAGCTATTGACGGTGCTGCAAACGCAGCTATCCTTGCTATACAGATGCTTGCAATAGAGGACAAGTCCCTTGCAGCTAAGCTTCTTGAAAATAGAGAAGCAGGCACCCGCAAGGTTCTTG
This sequence comes from Clostridia bacterium, assembly GCA_017503865.1. Classification (GTDB taxonomy): domain Bacteria; phylum Bacillota; class Clostridia; order Oscillospirales; family CAG-272; genus HGM12713. Next base: position 114,541 of record JAFVSI010000050.1, read on the forward strand.
AAAAAAATGCGGCGATTTGCGAGAAGTATAACAAGGCTTAACTTTAGGGGGTATTATGGGCGGATTTTTTGGCGTTGTAAGTAAGCGAGACGCTATTTCAGACGTTTTCTTCGGAACCGATTATCATTCTCATCTCGGCACAAAGCGAGGAGGAATGGCGGCTTACGATAAGGAAATCGGACTTCAAAGAGAAATTCATAAAATTGAAAATTCACCGTTTAGAACAAAATTCGAAGACGTTCTTATTGAAATGAGAGGCAATTCGGCTATCGGCTGCATTAGTGATACTCACCCACAGCCCTTGCTGATTCGTTCAAATATCGGAACTTACGCGATAAGTATTGTCGGACGTATAAACAATTCGGAAGAGCTTATTGAGAAATATCTTCTGCCTAACGGTGGTCATTTTGGCGTAATGACGGGCGGACTTGTAAACTCTGTTGAGCTTGTTGCATCACTTATCAATCATAAATCGAATTTTACAGAGGGAATTAAATTTACCCAAGACGTAATTGATGGCTCTGTCTCGATCCTTATTCTAAAAGATAACGGGGATTTGATTGCAGCACGTGATAAGCTTGGTAGAATCCCTGTAATTATTGGAAAAAACGAAGACGGATATAGCGTATCTTTTGAGTTTTTTGCATTTGAAAAGTTGGGTTATGTTACCGAAAAAGAGCTGGGGCCGGGTGAGATTGTAGAACTTACACCTGACAGCATGACACAGCTTTCACCTCCCGGTAATGAAATGAAAATGTGTTCATTCCTTTGGACATATTATGGCTATTCAAACTCAACTTACGAGAATGTAAACGTTGAACTTATGCGATACAAAAACGGAAAAATTCTCGCTGAAAATGATAGGGCAGCGGGAATTGCAACCGATATAGATTATGTTTGCGGTGTTCCTGATTCGGGTACGCCCCACGCAATAGGATATGCTAATGAAAGCGGAGTTCACTTTGCTCGCCCCTTTATTAAATATACTCCTACCTGGTCGCGTAGCTTTACACCTTCAACACAGCAAGAGAGAAACAAAGTTGCCAAGATGAAGCAGATTCCCGTTAAAGAGCTTATTGAGGGAAAAAAGCTTTTGTTTGTTGATGATTCGATTGTAAGAGGTACACAGCTCAAGGAAACCGTAGATTTTCTTTATGACCACGGAGCAAAGGCGGTTCACATGCGTTCTGCTTGTCCCCCAATTATGTACGGGTGTAAATATCTCAATTTTTCGAGAGGAACGAGTGACCTTGACCTTATCGCAAGAAGAACAATTCTTGAGCTTGAGGGAGAGTCAGGGTTTGACTATATAGAAGAGTATTCCGATCCATCAACCGAGCGAGGTAAAAAGCTTCGCAGAACGATTGCGGACAAGTTCAATTTTGATTCACTTGAATTCCAATCGCTTGAAGGAATTATCAAGGCAATAGGTATTGAGCCTTGCAAACTATGCACTTATTGTTGGAACGGAAAAGAATAATTTTAACATTGAATGATTTTAGAAAGGAACATAAAAATGTCAAAGAGTTTTAGTGAAAGTTATAAGAATGCCGGAGTTGATATAACTGCCGGATACAAGGCTGTCGAGCTTATGAAGTCTCATATCGCCCGTACAATGACAAAGAATGTTGTTTCGGATATTGGTGGATTTGGCGGTCTTTTCGAGCTTGATATGACCGGAATTACACGTCCTATTCTTGTTAGTGGTACTGACGGAGTTGGAACGAAGCTTAAAATCGCATTCCTTATGGATAAGCACGATACTGTTGGTATCGACTGCGTTGCAATGTGTGTAAACGATATAGTTTGCTGCGGAGCAAAGCCCCTTATTTTCCTTGACTATATTGCTTGCGGAAAGAACGTTCCCGAAAAGATAGCTGCGATCGTTTCCGGTGTTGCTGAGGGTTGCGTTCAGGCAGGTTGTGCACTTATAGGTGGTGAAACGGCAGAGATGCCCGGCTTCTATCCGGTTGACGAGTATGACCTTGCAGGTTATTCGACAGGAGTGGTCGACCGTTCTAAGATAATCGACAACTCGAAGATTACCGAGGGTGATGTTATCATAGCACTTCCTTCAAGCGGTGTTCACTCAAACGGTTTTTCTCTTGTAAGAAAGGTATTTGATATTGAAAATGCCGATCTCAAGTCTCCTATTGAGGCTCTTGGAGGTAAGTCGCTTGGTGAGGTTCTTCTCACACCTACAAAGATTTACGTAAAGCCTATGCTTTCTCTTCTTGAGAAGGTAACTGTAAAGGCTGTTTCGCACATCACAGGCGGTGGATTCTACGAGAATATTCCGAGAAGTATTCCTAAGGGCTTTAGTGCAAAGATTGACAAGGCCTCTGTTCGTATTCTTCCTATTTTCAAGCTTATTGCTGAAACGGGTAATATTTGCGAGCGTGATATGTTCAATACCTTCAATATGGGTGTTGGTATGAGTATTGTCGTTTCAAAAGACGAGGCTGATACTGCTCTCGAGGTTCTCATGGCAGCAGGCGAAGATGCTTACGTAATAGGTGAGGTCGTTAAATCAGATGATGGCGTTATCATTGAATAATCGCCTTTTGAGGATAAATACAAATGAAAAAAAGTGAAAAGACCAAAATTGCAATTCTTGTTTCGGGTGGCGGAACAAACCTTCAGGCACTAATTGATGCAAAAAAGAGTGGTGTCATTAAAAACGGTGATATAGCTCTTGTAATATCGAATAACCCGAGTGCTTATGCAATAACACGTGCCGAAATGGCAGGTATTCCGGTTTCTATAGTTGTGAAAAAGGAATACGGCTCGCAAGAAGCTTTTGAAGAAAAAATGCTTGAGGTGTTAAAGGAATACAATATTGAAATGATAGTGCTCGCCGGCTTTATGAATATTCTTACGAAAAGATTTATCAAGGCTTACGAGAATAGAATTATAAATGTACATCCCTCGCTGATTCCTTCATTTTGCGGTAAAGGATTTTATGGTCTTCGTGTTCATGAAGCGGCGCTTGAGTACGGTGTTAAAGTAACAGGTGCAACTGTTCATTTCGTAAATGAAATTCCGGATGGTGGTGAAATTATACTTCAAAAGAGTGTTTACATTAAGAAAGATGAAACCCCTGAAAGTTTGCAGCAGAGAGTTATGCGTCAAGCTGAGTGGAAGATTTTACCCCGTGCAGCAGAAATTGTTGCAAAACAGTTGCGCGACAAAAAATAATTAACGTTGAAAAACAGAACGGAGAAAATATGAACGATTATATGAATGATCTCGGAAAACTTCTTTCCGAAAACTCTTATCCCGGCAGAGGCATCGTTATCGGTAAGTCGGCTGACGGTAAGAATGCTATGATAGCATATTTCATTATGGGCAGAAGTGAAAACAGCAGAAACCGTATTTTTGAGAGATTTGACGGCGGTATGAGAACTAAGGCGTTTGACGAGAGCAAGCTTTCCGATCCCAGCCTTATTATTTACAATCCTTATCTTGCTGTAAATAAGAGCATTGACGTTATAACAAACGGTGATCAGACAAACACAGTGTACGATTTTATCAAGGATCAAAAGACCTTTGAGGATGCGCTTATGACGCGTGAGTTTGAGCCCGATGCTCCGAATTTCACCCCTCGTATTTCGGGTGTGCTTTACTATTGCTTCCCGAGAAATGTATTTACTTATAAGCTTTCTATACTTAAGAGCGCTGACGGAAATCCCGATGCTTGTAACAGATACTTTTACAACTATGAAGCACTTGACGGCATTGGTCACTTTATTCACACCTATAAGTGTGACGGTAATCCCATTCCTTCATTCTACGGAGAGCCTGAAAAAGTAACTCTTCCCAATACAGCTGAGGAACTTTCAGAGCTGGTTTGGAATAATCTTAATGAAGCAAACAAGGTTTCGTTGTTTGTTCGTGTTGTTCCGCTTGACGGAAGTGATCCTATCGAAATCATAACAAACAAAAACAAATAAGCGAGGTAACGAAAATGAAAGAATTTGAACTTAAATACGGTTGTAATCCCAATCAAAAACCCGCTAAAATTTTTATGAAAGACGGAAGTGAGCTTCCGATAGAAGTTCTTAACGGACGTCCTGGATACATCAATTTTCTTGATGCTTTCAACTCTTGGCAGCTTGTTAAGGAGCTTAAGGAGGCGCTCGGACTTCCCGCTGCAACTTCATTCAAGCACGTTTCACCTACAAGTGCCGCTATTGGCCTTCCTCTTGACAACGCACTTAAAAGAGCTTGCTTTGTAGAGGATATTGAGGGACTTGACGAGTCGCCTCTTGCTTGTGCGTACGTTCGTGCAAGAGGAACAGACAGACTTTGCTCGTTTGGTGACTGGGTAGCACTTTCTGACGTTTGCGACGTTACCACAGCAAAGCTTATCGCACGCGAGGTGTCTGACGGTATTATAGCTCCCGGTTATGAACCTGAGGCGCTTGAGATACTTAAGGGCAAGAGAAAGGGAGCATACAATATCGTAAAGATTGATCCCGAATATTGTCCCGCCCCCATTGAAAACAAGGATGTTTTCGGTATTACCTTCGAGCAGGGAAGAAACGAGTTCAAAATTGGCGAGCATCTCCTTCTTAACGTTCCTACTGAAAATAAAGAGCTTCCCGAACACGCAAAACGTGACCTTATCGTTGCTCTTATTACACTTAAATATACTCAGTCTAACAGTGTTTGTTATGCAACAAACGGTCAGGCAATAGGTGTAGGTGCAGGACAGCAGTCAAGAGTTCACTGTACTCGTCTTGCAGGAGACAAGGCTAATACCTGGCTTATGAGACAAAATCCTAAGGTTCTTGATCTTCCTTTCTTGCCCACAATGGGTAGACCCGAGCGCGATAATGTTATAGACGGATATATTAACGGAAATGAAGAGGACGTTTGTGCTGATGGAATTTGGCAGAATTACTTTACTACACGTCCTGAGCCTCTTACTGATGAAGAGAGAAGTGCTTGGCTTGGCGGTTTCAATGAGATTTCCTTGGCTTCCGATGCTTTCTTCCCGTTCCCTGATAACGTAAAGCGCGCACACGCATCGGGTGTTCATTATATTGCACAGCCCGGCGGCTCAATTCGTGACGATCTCGTTATTGAAGAATGTAATAAGCGTGGAATAGCAATGGCGTTTACAGGCATGCGACTCTTCCACCATTAATGAGGTGACGTATGAATATACTTGTCGTTGGTGGTGGCGGTCGTGAACACGCCATAATTAAAAAAGTTAAAGAAAATAAAGGCATTAAGAAAATTTATGCACTTCCCGGAAACGGCGGAATTGCTGCTGATGCAGAATGTGTAAACATTGGTGCAAAGGATATTCCCGCAATCGTTGAATTTGCTAAGAATAATTCCATTGACTATGCAATAGTTGCTCCCGATGATCCGCTTGTGCTTGGTGCAGTTGATGCGCTTAATAATATTGGTATTCCTTGTTTTGGACCAAATAAAGCTGCGGCTATTATCGAGGGAAGTAAGATTTTCTCTAAAAACCTTATGAAGAAATACGGTATACCTACCGCTGAATATGAAGTCTTTTCTGATATTGACAAGGCTCTCAAATATCTTGAGACCGCATCTATTCCCGTTGTAATCAAGGCTGACGGACTTGCTCTCGGTAAGGGTGTTATAATTGCTATGACACGAGACGAGGCAATCGAGGCTGTGCGCTCAATGATGGAAGACAAGGTCTTTGGCGAGAGCGGAAGCAATATAGTTATTGAAGAATTCCTTACAGGTCCCGAAGTTTCCGTTCTTTCCTTTACAGACGGAAAGACGGTTGTTCCTATGATTTCCTCTATGGATCATAAGAGAGCCAAGGACAACGACGAGGGACTTAACACAGGAGGCATGGGGACTATCGCTCCTAATCCTTATTATACCGAGGACGTTGCTAAGGAGTGTATGGAAAAGATATTCCTTCCCACTGTTGATGCTATGAACAAAGAGGGAAGAACCTTTAAGGGTTGTTTGTATTTTGGTCTTATGCTTACTCCTAAAGGTCCTAAGGTTATCGAGTACAACTGTCGTTTCGGGGATCCCGAAACACAGGTGGTTCTTCCTTTGCTCGAGTCGGATTTGCTTACAATTATGAAAGCTTGTACCGAGGGAACACTTGATAAGACAGAAGTCAAATTTTCCGATAAGAATGCTTGTTGTGTAATTATGGCATCAGACGGTTATCCTCAAAAATATGCTTCCGGATTTGAGATAACCATGTCTGACTCTGTCAAGGACAGTGTTTACGTTTCGGGCGCTAAGCTTTCTGACGGAAAGCTTTTGTCGGCAGGTGGTAGAGTTCTTGGTGTTACTGCAATCGGCAATACACTCCCCGAGGCTATTGAAGAAGCTTATAAGAAGGTCAAGCTTGTTTCCTTTGATAATGCTTACAACCGTAGTGATATTGGACAGCGTGCACTTCTTGCATATAAAAAATAATTCAGAACGGAGCCTATTTTAATGGTTTACAGAGTATACGTTGAAAAAAAGAGTGGTCTTACTCACGAGGCGGATTCACTCAAGAATGAAATAGTAAATATTTTGCAGATTTCAAGTCTAAACGACTTTCGTTTGCTTAATAGATATGACGTTGAGAATATCGAAAAAGAGTTGTTCGATTATTCGGTTGGAACTGTTTTCTCGGAACCTCAGCTTGATAACGTAAGCTTTGAGGATGAGAAAGACGATAGCTACACTTTTGCGGTTGAGTATCTTCCCGGTCAGTATGACCAGAGAGCTGATTCTGCCGCTCAGTGTATCCAAATTATCTCGCAGGGCGACAGACCTCTTATAAGAACCGCAAAGGTATATAAGCTTTACGGTAAGCTTACTGACGAGGATATTGCGGCTATAAAGAAATATCTTATCAACCCCGTAGAATCAAGAGAAGCTTCGCTCGAAGAGTATGAAACACTTAAGACGGTTTACGACATTCCCGAAAGTGTTGAAATTCTTGACGGGTTTATTGATCTTGACGAGGAAAATATCCCCAAGTTTATTGCAAAATACGGACTTGCTATGGATGCTGATGACCTTCGCTTCTGCCGTGATTATTTTATCACAGAGAAGAGAAATCCAACCATTTCCGAAGTTCGTATGATAGATACTTATTGGTCTGACCACTGCCGTCACACCACATTCCTTACAACTATTGACAGTGTCAAGTTTGAGGACAAGCTCCTTGAGGACGCATATAACGATTACCTTACAACAAGAGATTCCTTGGGCAGAACAAAGCCCATTAACCTTATGGATATCGCAACGATAACAGTAAAGTATCTCCGTAAGAACGGCAAGCTTGAGAAGCTTGATGAGTCCGAAGAGATAAACGCTTGTACCGTTAAAGTAAAAGTAAACGTTGAGGGCGAGGAGCAGGATTGGCTTTTGCTATTTAAGAATGAGACGCATAACCATCCTACGGAAATCGAGCCCTTCGGCGGAGCTGCTACTTGTATAGGCGGTGCAATTCGCGACCCGCTTTCGGGACGTTCTTACGTTTACGCAGCTATGCGTGTTACTGGTGCTGCCGATCCTCTTAAGCCCGTAAATGAGACTATGGCAGGAAAGCTCCCGCAGAGAAAGATAGTTACAACTGCGGCAGCCGGTTATTCGTCTTACGGTAACCAGATAGGTCTTGCTACAGGTCAGGTTGACGAGATTTATCATGACGGCTACGTTGCAAAGCGTATGGAGATCGGTGCGGTTATCGCGGCTGCACCTGCTGAAAACGTAGTAAGAGAAGTTCCCGAGCCTGGTGACGTTGTTATTCTTCTTGGCGGACGTACGGGACGCGACGGTTGCGGCGGTGCTACCGGTTCTTCAAAATCACACACACTTGACTCTCTTCAGTCTTGCGGTGCGGAAGTACAGAAGGGTAATGCTCCTGAGGAACGTAAGCTTCAGAGACTATTTAGAAATAAAGATGCATCCCGTCTTATAAGACGTTGTAACGACTTTGGAGCAGGCGGTGTTTCGGTTGCTATCGGTGAGCTTTCAGACGGTGTCAGCATCGATCTTAACGCTGTTCCTAAGAAATATGAAGGTCTTGACGGAACAGAGCTTGCGATAAGTGAATCGCAGGAGAGAATGGCGGTTGTTGTTCGTGCAACTGACGTTGATAAGTTTATTAGTCTTGCAAATTCCGAGAATATTGAGGCAACTGTTGTCGCAAAGGTAACAGGTGACAATCGACTCACGATGACTTGGAACGGCAAGAAGATAGTTGACCTTTCCCGCGACTTTCTCAACTCAAACGGTGCTCAAAAGCACATTGACGTTGTGGCAAAGGCTCCCGAGGATTTCTCGAAGAAGATCGAGGGCGGCTTTGCCGAGAATATGACAAAGCTTGCGTCAGACCTCAACGTTTGCTCAAAGCGTGGCCTTTCCGAGAGATTCGACTCAACTATTGGTGCGGGAACAGTCCTTATGCCTTTCGGCGGTAAGAACCAAAGCACTCCTATTCAGGCTATGGTGCACAAGATATCGGTTGAAAAGCAGGATACCGATACTTGCTCGCTTATGGCTTGGGGATATAATCCTTTTATATCTGAAAAGAGCCCCTATCACGGTGCTTATCTTGCAGTTGTTGAGTCCGTTTCAAAGCTTATTGCTACAGGTGCTAAGTTTGAGGACGTTTATCTTACCTTCCAGGAGTACTTTGAAAAGCCTCTTAAGGATGCTCGTCGTTGGGGCATGCCCCTTGCGGCTCTTCTTGGTGGATTTAAGGCTCAGATGGACCTTGAGATAGGTGCTATCGGTGGTAAGGACTCTATGAGCGGAAGCTTTGAGGATATTGATGTTCCTCCTACTCTCGTTTCCTTCGCTGTAACTACTGAAAAGCTTGACAAGATTACCTCTCCCGAGTTTAAGGCTGCAGGTCATAAGGTTGTGCTTATAACTCCTAAATATACAAAGGATAATCTTCCCGACGTTGCTTCTCTTAAGGAAGTTTACGATACAGTTTACGGTCTTGTTTCTACAGGCAAAGCTGTAGCGGTTTACACACCCACTTATGGCGGTGTTGCTGAGGCTGTTATGAAGATGTGCTTCGGTAACTCCTTTGGATTTAAGTTTGATGATGCCGTTACACTTGATGAGATATTCGGTTACTCTTACGGTTCTTTCGTAGTTGAGCTTAACGATGACAGTGTTTGTGTTGGAAAGACACTTGGTGTGACGACTGAGAACTGTGCAATCGCTTATGCAGGCGAAAAAGTTTGCCGCGAAAAGCTTTACGAGGATTATGAGGCAAAGCTTGAGTCGGTATTCCCGACAAGAGCAAAGGAATCTGACAAGGAGATTCCTGCTTACTCTTATAAGGCAACAAGTCACGCTACTTCTCTTAACAGAGTTGCAAGACCTAAGGTTCTTATTCCCGTATTCCCGGGCACAAACTGTGAATTTGATTCTGCAAAGGCGTTTACACGTGCTGGGGCTGAAGCTGAGATATTCGTTGTAAATAACCTCACCAAAGAGGGAATTGCGAACTCCGTTTCTGCGTTTGCCGAAAAGATTAAACAGTCTCAGATAATATTTATACCCGGTGGCTTCTCGGGAGGTGACGAGCCTGACGGTTCCGGTAAGTTTATTACCGCTTTCTTCCGCAACGGAGCCGTTAAGGAAGAAGTCAACAAGATGCTCAAGCTTCGTGACGGACTTATGTGCGGTATCTGTAACGGATTCCAAGCAATTATAAAACTCGGTCTCGTTCCTTTCGGTGAAATAACCGATGTTGATGAGAACTGTCCTACACTTACCTTTAATACAATAGGACGCCATCAGTCAAGACTTGTAAGAACAAGAATTGCATCTAACAAGTCTCCTTGGCTCTCTGCTTGTGAGGTTGGAGACGTTTATACTGTGCCGATATCTCACGGCGAGGGACGTTTCCTTGCAAGCGACGAAGTTATAGCAAAGCTTGCCGAGAACGGACAGATTGCAACTCAGTACTGCGATCTTGAGGGTAATCCCACCTCGAACATTCTCTTCAATCCCAACAACTCCTGTGCGGCTATCGAGGGTATAACCTCTCCCGACGGTCACGTATTCGGAAAGATGGGACACTCAGAGAGAATTGGCAACGGACTTTATAAGAACGTTGAAGGTAACTTTGACCTTAAGATGTTTGAGTCTGCTGTTAAGTACTTTAAATAATTTAAAACAAAACACCTTTGAGAGTAAAATCTCAAAGGTGTTTTTATATATTTTGAACTTCATTTTGTTTTGTAATTACTCACATATTTGTAGAAGCTCTGCGACAGCTTTTCAAATGCTACCGATGAGGCACCCGCCGAAATTTCGAAAACCTCATACCTCGTCAACCGCAAAAGCGGTCTGGCGCTTATTTTTGACTTAATTTTTCTTTAATAAAGTCGGATACAGAATTTGCAATCTCTTCAATTTCTTTCTCGTTCTTTCCCTCGACCATAACTCTTATAAGCGGCTCAGTGCCCGACGGACGAACGACAATCCTTCCGTTGTCTCCAAGTTTTTCTTTAGCCGCAAGTACCGTTTCGTCAATTGACCTGTCGGTGTAGAATGCAAGCTTTCCTTCTGGCGTTGTTTTAATGTTTACCGAGATTTGCGGATACCTTGTCATCACAGAGGCAAGGGAAGAGAGAGTTCTTTTTTCGGATTTCAAATGAGAAAGAAGCTGTGCGGCAGTAAGCTGACCGTCACCGGTTGTGGCGAAATCTCTAAAAATGATATGTCCTGATTGCTCACCACCAAATGAATAATCCTCAAGGAGCATTTCTTCGAGAACGTATCGGTCGCCAACCTTTGTTGCAATGAATTTTAAACCGTTTTCTTCACAAAATTTAGTAAAGCCAAAGTTTGTAAGTATGGTGCCGACAACAGTATTTTTATTAAGCTTTCCACGCTTCATAAGGTCAAGAGAACAGATTGCCATAATCATATCACCGTCAATCACGTTCCCGTTTTCGTCTATGCAAAGACATCTGTCAGCGTCTCCATCAAAAGCAACACCGCAGTCAAGCTTGTGCTGAACAACGTATTTTGAAAGATTTTCTAAATTTGTTGAACCGCAGTTTTTGTTGATGTTTTCGCCGTTTGGTGTTGCAGAGAGCATATGCACCTCAGCACCGAGCTCTTCAAAGAGCATTTTTGCACTCACACTTGCAGAGCCGTTTGCACAGTCAACTGCAATTCTAAGACCGGTAAGGGAATTGTAAACCGTGCTTTTAACGTGTCGAACGTAATCCTTGACAGCATTCTTAGCGTACGTAATACGGCCAACTTTCGCTCCTTGTGCAAGAGTTGGAGCAGTAGCTTTGTCAAGAACTATTTCTTCGATGCGTTCTTCAAGCATATCAGCGAGCTTAAATCCGTTTCCGTTGAAAATTTTGATACCGTTAAATTCGGCTGGGTTATGTGAAGCTGATACCATTATTCCCGCATCGGCTTTGTATTTGCCGATAAGAAAAGCAACGGCAGGCGTAGCTATAACCCCAACGTCAATTACATTAGCACCAACAGAGCAAAGCCCCGCAGACAGAGCGGCACTCAGCATATCTGACGACGCACGGGTATCACAGCCAATGAGAAAGGTCGGTGCGTGTCTGCAACCGTCCGAAAGAATAGTTGCCGCAGCTCTGCCTATCTCCATAGCTCTCTCACAAGTAAGCTCCGAGTTAGCAATTCCTCTGACACCGTCTGTGCCAAATAATCTACCCATAGTTTTTTCCTTTCTTAATTATTATTTTTTAGTACAATATCATTTTTTGATTTGTAAATGCAGTTTGGTGGAACGTAACCGCGTACCATAGAGAGCGGGTAAATATTAGAATTACGTCCTATTACAGTTCCGGGATTTAAAACCGAGTTGCAGCCAACTTCAACACCATCTCCAATTATTGCTCCAAACTTTTTGAGCCCTGTTTCTATGACGTTGCCCTCAAACCGTACCTTTACGAGAGACTTGTCACTTTTTACATTAGAAGTTATAGCACCTGCCCCCGTATGAGCCTTGTATCCAAGTATTGAGTCGCCAATATAATTGAAATGCGGTACTTGAGCGTTATTAAAAATTATAGAATTTTTGATCTCACACGAGTTTCCAATAACGCAGCCTTCGCCAATAATCACATTGCCTCTTATATACGCACCTGTGCGAAGCTCAGTGTTAGGTCCGATTATTGCAGGTCCGCACAACTCAGCGTTTTTATGGATTTTCGCACTTTGGGCGATCCAAACGTTTTCAGATGTACATTTGTAAATTTCATTTGGTAGCTTAGGCCCTATTTCAAGAATGAAATCTCGAATCTTTGGTAAGACAAGCCAAGGGTATTCCTCAGATTCCAAAAGTGGTCCTGCCAAAGTCATCGACAAGTCAAAAAGATCTTTTGTTCGTATGCTCATAAAATCTCCTTTCTTTTAGAATTTATAAAAATTCTTGTGGAACTATATAAACGCCACAAGAATAATTATATTCAAAACTATTTGGATAATGCAAGGTATTCCTCAAAGCAAATATTTGCCTCGTATATTCTTGATGCCACCGTTCGACCTACGAAGCGATAATGCCAGGGCTCATAATCATAGCCCGTTATAGCTTCTTTTGTCGAGGGATAGCGAAGAATAAAACCGAATTTATGAGCATTATTCTTCAGCCATGCGAATGCTGTTGAGTTTTCAAAATCATTTGTTAAAGAGGAAGTGCCTTGAACAAAATCAACGCAAAGTCCCGTTTGATGCTCGCTATGACCTGGAAGTGCAGAGGTTTTAAGGACTTCTTTTTTTGCGTCTTCATATGATAAGGAATACTTTGACATTTTATGATTTATATAGCTGTCAACTATCTCTACTTGACGCTTATATGAGCGGTAGGTGCTTGAAGCCTGTATACCTTCGATTCCCGACGTTTTCATTGCGTCCATCATTAAAGTAAGAGCTTTCGCGGGTATTTCTCTTAAATTATAGTAAGACTTTGGGTTGGCGGGATTTGTGTCGCAATTTAGCTGCACGAGGTCGTAAGGAATATAGGTACTTGAAAGTGGATTCGTATGATTGACAAGCAAAAGATATTCGTCGCTTTTGGGATCAAGTATCGTTGCGTGCAGTCTTGAATCAAATCCAAATTGCTCGTAGGCAACGTTAGTTACGTCAGCACCGATCTCGGTGGTAAGACCGAGCGGTTCGTATATAGGGTCGTTTTTACCGTTGCTGCCGATCTCAACGCGTCCGATAGTTATATTATTTTCTTCCGTATCAATTTGAATATCAAGACCGCTATAAAAGATCTTCGAAATAAAATCAATCGGCACAAGGCACATATTTCCTTTAATGATGGCTTTTTGTCCCATATCAAAATATTCGCCGTCAACAATAGCAACGTTGCTATTGTTTGCAAATCTCACGTATTGAAGGGAAGGAAGCGTAAATTTTCTTGAGGTTGCGTCGCCGCTGATAATTACTTCATCAAGGGTTGCAATTTTTGTTGCGTCAATATACATAATGTCGTTTATCATAATATCTTCATACTTTGCTGTGTATTTTTTGTCTCCGATCTTAACCGTAAAATCGTCACTGTTAGGTCGGTTGGCGATAATAGAAGCGGTGTAGACCGACAAAAGCACAACAGTAGCAATTACGGAGAGTATTGCCACTGTAATAACAACGGCAAAAAACTTATGTTTTTTTAAATACCTACGCGTTTTTGCATAAGAACTCTTGTCAAACGGCTCGTCAGTTGTCGGGTGACTGTTACTTTTTTTGTTGTGTGCGGAAAGAAACTCAATCTGCTCGTCGGTAAGTGCAGGCTGTTCTATCTTTTCCTTTTTTATTTTCTTTTTCATTTAATACCCCAAGTTTCGTGAAATTACGGTTTGTTTTCAATTACTATAAAGAAGGGAGATGTCCTCGAATTCAATATTTTTATCTGTGTAGCACACACCTTGTATCTTGAAAGTCCCGAAAGATATTCGCATATTTCTTTGCCTTCGGCTTCGCCCTCGGGGTGACCGGGGTAGACCGCAACAATAATTACAGCATCGGGTGCCATAATGGAGATTGCCGCCTCTATTGCGGGGAGAGTAGTTTTTCTCATAGTAGTAACGGTTTTGTCACTTCCTGGAAGGTAACCAAGATTGAACATTCCCGCCTTTATGGGAACCTTAACGTGATTTTTAACGTTATGGTGAGAGTCAAGAATTAGCGTGTAGTTGTTAGGACAGCCGCTTTTTTTAAGGTGCTTTTCGGTAGATTCAAGAGCCATTTCTTGAATATCAAAGGCGTAAACGTGTCCGTTCTCTCCCACAGTTTTGGAAAGAAATTCGGTGTCGTGACCGTTACCCATCGTAAAGTCGACGGCAACGTCACCTTCCTTTAGATGCGTTAGAATAAAATGCTTGTGTAGATCAAGAAGATCGATCATATTAAAAAAATCCTTTGTTAGTTATTTTTCTTTTTTTGATTGTTAATATGCAAATCACTGCGAAGAAATTTCATAGCTCGCTCGACTGCGTCCTTTGAATTATACCAGGGCTCTTCATCGTAGCGGTAGTCGAATTTTTTGCAGAACCAGCTAACGTCACCGCGAAGCTCGTCAAGATAAGTGTTTTCTATCTTTTCACATTTTGCGTTAAACTCGGCGAAATCCTTTTTTGAAAGCCTACGCTGAGCGTATTCAAGCATACGTCTATAATGGGGTAAGCAAAAATAGGGAATTGCATCAAGCTTCTTTTTGAAAGCTTCTTCACTTTCCCACAGAAGAACGGCCGTCTCTATCATATGAGCAAAATTAAACTCGATCCTTCGGCAAAGATAGCAGTTTCCTTCAAGCTCAGCGATGCGTGTTACGGCTTTAGGTGTCTTTGGTGCAAAGAGCTTTTGCGGCTTAATGTCCTCTGCAAGCTCGTTTAGATGACTTTCAAGCGTAAGAGCCATTCCGAGACGGTTTTTTCTTGTAAACATCATATCGTAATGAGTTTTGCAAAAGCCCTCTTTATTTGTTTTTATACGAACGTCAGGTTCCATCATTGACGCACCGAGAATAAGGTCAAGCTCATCGTTTTCGAGCTTGTTATAAAGCGTACAAAACGGACAGCCACAAGATTTGTCAGCTCCCGAAAGCTCAAACGCTTCATTGACGGGAATCGTATAAATTTGTTCCATAATTTCTCCTGTTAAAATCACTTGATTTATTTCGGTATTTATTATATAATATTATATCATACGAACCAAATTCTTTCAACTATATTTTAGAATAAAAGGATAAAAATATATGTCAGTTAAAACCAAGGGGGCTATAAGAGAGCTACCCTGCTTTAAGATTTCGGGACTTGATAGATTTTCAGTCTCAAAAATATTTGATTGCGGTCAATGCTTCAGATTTAATCTTGTTGAAAACTCAAAGCACGAGGTTGAATATTCAGGAGTGGCGTTCGGGCGTTTCGTTTCGTTTGCACAGGATGGTGATACTCTTTACATATACAATGCGACCAAGGAAGATTATGAAAAGGTGTGGAAGCATTTTTTGTCGCTTGACGTCGATTATGCCGAAATTGAAAACAATATTTTATCACGTTCGGCAAACGTCGGTCTTAAAAACGCCGTTGAATTTAGTCGAGGAATAAGGATTTTACGGCAAATGAAATGGGAAGCTGTTTGCTCTTTTATAATATCTCAAAACAATAATATACCGAGAATAAAGAAGATAATTGAGTCACTTGCAAAGCGTTGCGGAAACAAAATCGAGCTGCCTGAGGGTGCACAAGGACACCTTTCACCGTATTGTGAATATTACTCTTTTCCAGAGCCCAACGCTATACTTGATATTGGCATAGAAGGGCTTTTTGAGCTTCGCACAGGATTTCGTGCGAAATATATTTATGATGCCGCTTGTTTAATTGATAGCGAGATTATAAATATTGAGCTTATTGATACCTTAAGCACTGATGATGCAATAAAATATTTGTGTGAGGTAAAGGGAATTGGTCCTAAAGTTGCCTCGTGTGCATTGCTGTTCGGTTTTGAAAAGTATGACGCTTTCCCAATAGATGTTTGGATAAAAAAAGTCATTTCAAAATATTTTGACTGCGAAAATCCAGATAAATTTGATTCGAAATCTCTCGGTGAATATGCAGGCATTGCACAGCAATTCTTGTTTTATTACGAGCGATACGGTGGATATAAAAGTTTTAATTAAAAAATCCGATGTGGTGTTAGAGCAGTGCTCTAAAGGACAGTTTTGCAAGAATACGGTATATCTCGAATGAGGTATGCCGTATTTTGCTTTTGTGGACACAAATGCAGTGCTTGTCAGGAAAAACAGATAGACTTTCAGGGCACACAAAAAGCCACGACTCGTTTGAGACGTGGCTTCTATTTTATGGTGTTTTCTCGACAAATTGGAATTTGCCTAATAGTTTTTACTATTATTGTGGTGCGAG